>JAZUDW010000056.1:0-44944 GCA_045639845.1 Bacteroidales bacterium | reverse complement strand
CGCGAGAGCGAGGTGGAGCACCTATACGACGCCGAGTTGTTTGCCGACAGTTTCGAGGGCTGCCGCGACAAGCTGCTGCTGCGTATGCTCTACGAGACGGGTATGCGCAGGGCCGAGATAACGGGCCTCACTGAGTCGAGCGTCGATACCGAGGGGCTCTACATTCGCGTGACGGGCAAGGGCAACAAGGAACGGATGATACCGATAGAGCCCGAACTGGCCCGACTGATAGAGGAATACCTTGGGCAGAAGCATGCCATAGATGGTGCTGATTCCATGATGTTTGTCCACTCCGACGGCAGGCCGGTGAGCTACCAGCAGGTGGGCAGCATAGTGAAGAAATATATGGGCAGCCTCTCCTGCTCGGAGAAGGTATCGCCCCATGTGTTTCGCCACACTTTTGCCACCCACATGCTCAACGAGGGGGCCGACATCAGCGCCATAAAGGAACTGCTGGGGCACTCCGATATTCACACTACGGAGATCTACACCCATGTGACTCGACAACACTTAATAGATTCTTATAACCAAGCCCATCCCAGGGCTAAAAAAAACAGGAGGTAAATATGAATATTACAATCAATGCAGTGAAATTCAAAGCCGACGAGAAACTGGAAAAATACATCGCCGACAAGATTGCCAAAATCGACCGTCTGGTTGACAACGCTACCAAATGCGAGGTGACCCTCAAGGTGGACAAGCCTGAGAGCGACAACAACAAGATTGCCGAAATCAACTTGGCCCTTCCTGGCCAGAACCTCTTCAACAGCAAGCAGGCCAACAGCTTCGAAGAGGCAGTGAGCGAATGCGTGGATACGCTGAAGACGCAGATTGAGAAGTATAAAGAGCGCAACCACTAGTAGGGCGCTACCGGGGGTGCCCGACTTCGGGTCGTTGTCTGCCCCCCGCCAACGATAGGCCAGCACCATGGGCCTTTCACACACTGACACAGGGAGCCGCGAGGGCTCCCTGTGTTTGATTTTTAGTGATGATGTAAAACAACCTGGGACTCAATGGTAGGAGCCTGATACTCTTTTGATTGATCATTCAAAAGAAATGATTTACGGAAATTTTCGGTTTATTCACGGAGATCCGCGTTTAAAAAAGATCAACAAACGTGTCGGGCCACTAATACGTGAGTGGTGATTGAAAAGACACTAATTTTATGATTATCCGCAAAGAGGTGTTTTGCCATAGTGTGTGGCGGAATGAGGCAACAGACTGCATGCGGATAATTATAATAAAAAAAAAGCCTCTCTCGTTGAGGAGGAAGGCCTTTTTCATTGATTCGTATAAGAAACGATCTACTATTTGTCGAGAGCTTTCTGACGAAGCTGCTGAACATAGATAGCGTGGAGTTTCTTTTCCCTGGCGACAACCGAAGGTTTGGTGAATTTCTGGCGTTCGCGTAACTCTTTAACGACACCCGTTTTTTCGAATTTTCTCTTAAGTTTCTTCAAAGCGCGTTCGATGTTTTCGCCTTCTTTAATAGGAACTACGATCATTGTAAATACCTCTTTCTTTTTTAAGGGATTAATAAAAAATATTTATAGACTTTCTTTTCTAAATGGATTAGAACTGAAGATGTCCTTGAGCAGCAGCGTCCTTCAAAGCATTGAGGATGCCTTTCTTGTTGATAATGCGCATACCTTTGGCAGACACTTTGAGGGTGATCCACATATCCTCTTCGGGGATGTAGAATTTCTTGGTCTGAAGGTTGGGAGCGAAGGTGCGCTTGGTGTGGATGCGCGAGTGGGATACATTGTTACCGGTGATTACGTGCTTGCCGGTGATTTCACATCTTTTTGACATAACCTATTTTTATTTTTGTTTAGTTTGATATTCGATAAAAACAATCACTGTTTCCTTTTCGAAAACGGGTGCAAAGGTCTTATTTTTTTTTGAACTGACCAAACTTTTCTTCCTCTACAATCGGGGTATTTTAATTTTTTAACATTTCGTGAATTTTCAATTATTGATTTACTATACTTTACAAAGAAGGCATGGTGTCGATTTAACATTATTTTTTGAGACACTTACATGGTGAAAAAGGTTGTTAACAACGAAAAAGAAGCGAAGAAAGTGAAATTTTCAGACTTTTTGCGACGTTTTCGCGTTATTGGTACGTTATGTTGTTTAGTAAGAAGATATTGGACTGGTTTTCGGAGTGCGGACGCACACTCCCTTGGAGGGGCATAGACGATCCGTACAAGATATGGCTGTCGGAGATTATACTGCAGCAGACGCGCATAGAGCAGGGGCGGGAATACTACTTCCGTTTCGTGGAGCAATACCCCACGGTGGTGCATCTGGCTCAGGCCGAGGAGGAGGATGTGCTGAAAACGTGGCAGGGGCTGGGCTACTACTCGCGGGCCAGAAACCTCCATGCTTCGGCCCGCTATATAGCCTCGGAACTGCACGGGGTGTTTCCCACCACCTACGAGGGTATCCTGAAGCTGAAGGGCGTGGGGCGCTACACGGCGGCGGCCATAGCCTCGTTTGCCTACCGTATGCCCTACCCCGTGATAGACGGCAACGTGTATAGGTTCGTGTCGCGGCTGTTTGGCATCGACACACCCATAGGCACCGATGCGGCCTACAAGGAGTTTGAGGAGCTGCTGGCGAGGCTGATAGACAAGGATCGGCCCGATCTGTTCAACCACGCTATCATGGACTTCGGATCGACCTACTGCAAGCCTTCGGGCTGCGACTGCGACAACTGCATATTCCGCAACGAGTGTGTGGCCCGCAAGGAGGGCCGCGTGGAGTTGCTGCCCGTGAAGGGCTCGGCGACCAAGGTGAAGACGCGCTGGTTTTACTATATTTATATATCATGGAATGAAAACGACAGGGCTTACTCGATGATGCACCGACGCGAGGGCAAGGATATATGGAAGGGGCTGTATGAGTTTCCGCTGATAGAGACGGAGGTGGCACTGACCGACGAGGAGGCTACGGAAAGGGGGAGGCAAATGGCTGTTTCCATGGGTTTTGACCGCATAGCAGGCGCAAGCATAGGGGCACCCGTGAAGCACCAGCTTACGCACCGCACCATCGTGGCGGCAATGGTGAGCATAGAGGCCGAGGGACATCCGAAGAACCTGATGGGCGAAACGGCAATGGCTATCGACAAAGCACACAACTACCCTATTTCCAGACTGATGGAGATATTCACCACCAAAGCAGGATGGCCTACAGGGAAAAGCGAGGGATGATTTCTGTGTTTACCGAAGGTTTGCAGACGGTAAAAAACGGCGAGTACGGACTGGAAGGAAAGAAAAAAAGCATCGGTTCACTGATGAAAGACAACGGATTGATAAAAAAGTGGCCAAGTTATTTCTCACAATTCGACAAAAAGTGTTATCTTTGCCTTTGAATTAATACTTATGTACAGCAAATAAATTTTCGAGTAAACAAAAAAAAACGAACTATGGTAGGAGTAAACAAAGTTATTCTGATTGGTAATTTAGGCAAAAACCCCGAGATCATCACCTTCCCTCAAGATCGCCGCGAAGAGAGCAACATGAATGTGGTAAAGAAAGCCACCTTCCCCCTCGCAACCACCGAACTACGAAAGACTAAGGACGGTGAGCGTATAGAACAAACCGACTGGCACAACATCGTGTGCTGGCGCGGTCTGGCCGAGATAGCCGAGAAAATTTTGAAGAAAGGTACCCAAGTATATATTGAAGGTAAGTTGCAGTCCCGCTCGTGGGAAGACAAAGAAGGCAACAAACGCTACATCACCGAGGTGGTAGCCGAAAACTTCACGGTGCTGGCCAACAAAAACCGTATTGAAGATAACAACAATATGGCCAACAACCATCACGACCCCTTTGCCTCTATCCTCAACGAGGAGAATGAGCCTTTGGGCGACCTCCCCTTCTAAGATACTTGGAATCAACACGTGAATAAACGAAAGGCCTCTCCACTCGGAGAGGCCTTTTGCTGTTTATATATCCAAAGGGACGGGCACCGCGGGCTCGGCCAAGGGTCAGTGCTCGTCGGCGTAATAGGCAACGATACGATCGAACAGGGGCAGCAGCTCCTGATAGGAGGAGAGCGTCACCAATGGGATGCGGAACTGCTTGAAATTGGGCAGCCCGTAGAAATAGCCGCCGTAGTGTTTCCGCATCTCGAACATGGCTGTGTGTTCGCCCTTGAAATCGATGGCGGCCTGCAGATGCTCTTTGCACACTGCCACCCGCTCGGCCACAGAGACTTCGCGCAGGGGCTGGCCTTCCATGAGGCGATGGGCCTGCTCGAAGATCCACGGATTGCCTATGGCGGCACGACCTATGAGCACGCCATCTACACCGTAACGGCGCTGGGCATCGACGGCCTGCTGGGGGGTGGTGATGTCACCATTGCCGAATACGGGGATGTGCAATCGGGGGTTGGCTTTGGTCTCGGCTATCAACGACCAGTCGGCTTCGCCTTTATACATCTGCGACTTGGTGCGTCCGTGGATGCTAAGGGCGGCTACGCCTACATCCTGCAGCTGCTCGGCCAGGGTGACGATGGGCTTATGGCTCTCGTCGAACCCCAGGCGAGTCTTGACGGTGACGGGGAGGGGCGAGCGCTTGACGAGCGCGGCGGTGATCTTCACCAACTTAGGGATGTCGTTGAGCATTCCCGACCCCGCTCCTTTGCCTGCCACCTTGCGCACGGGGCAGCCCCAGTTGATGTCGATAAAATCGGGGTTCTCGGCCGCTACGATATCGATGCAACGGAGCAGCGAGTCTTCGTCGGCACCAAACACCTGTATGCCTATGGGGTGCTGCTCGGGCGTGAAGAGCATCTTGCGACGGCTCTTCTCGGCTTCGCGGTTGAGGGCTTCGGAAGCGATGAACTCGGTGATGAGTGCGTCGGCACCAAAACGCTTACACAACTGGCGGAAGGGCAGATCGGTAACGTCGTCCATGGGGGAGAGTATGATGGGGAAGGGGCTATTGGCAAACATAGTTGGTTTCAATTACAATGCTACAAGGCAATATTTTTGAAACAATAACGTAATATTAGAAAATAAATTTTGAATGAAGCCATGAAAAAAGAACTGACGATAAGCTACAACGAATATTCGTTGGACGAACTGTCGCACGACGACCGCACGCTGATAGACGAGGCTATAGAGGCTACCCAAAACTCGCACAGCCCCTACTCGCACTTCAAGGTGGGCGCGGCACTGCGTCTGAGCAATGGCAGCATCGTGAGGGGATCGAACCAGGAGAATATCGCCTACCCCAGCGGACTGTGTGCAGAACGTACAGCCATGTTTGCCGCTTCGGCTCAACATGGCGACATGCCTTTCGACACACTGGCTATCGTGGCCCGCAATCCCGAAGGGGTTTTGTGCGGTGCATCGCCCTGCGGCGCCTGCCGTCAAGTGATGGCGGAATACGAGAGCCGACAAGGCAGAAAAATGCGCATAGTGGTCTATTTCTCCGAGACCAAAATATTGATTTTCGACAATGTGGAAAGCCTACTCCCCTTCAGTTTCGAGATGTAGGGCGTGAAGTTTTTTACATTTTTACCATATTAGATATCAATAGTATAAGAAAAAAGTAGGAAAACTTTCGACGCTTTTTCTTTGCAAACTGATTTTTCTTTGTATTTTTGCACGCTATTATTGCAGCAAATGTAGCTTCCGAGCGGGGGTATATTGTTCAAGGACAAACCTCTTCTTTAAAAAGCCATTTTGCAGCAATTTTGTGATTTAAATTTTTTGTTGAAACAAATAAATTAATAGTAATAAAATGGGAATAATTGGAAGTATCAGAAAACATTCCGGATGGGCAGTGGCCATCGTAGGTCTTGCCATCGTTGCCTTCATTATAGGCGACTTGAGCAAAAACGGCAACAAGATGCCTAACCCCGGTAAAATCAACGGAAAATCCATTACCGCTCAGGCCTTCAACGCCAAAGTTTCCGAATTTGAAGAGAACTATAAGATGCAGACTGGCGCTATGCAAGTTGACAACGAGACTATGGTTCAGATTCGCGAACAGGTATGGCAGAGCTTCATTCAGGAGAGTCTCCTCGGCGAACAGCTCGACAAACTGGGTATCAGCGTTTCCCAGGCTGAGTTGAGCGACATGTATGTTGGTGAATTTATTCACCCCTACCTCCGCCAGCAGTTCACCGATCCTTCGAATGGTCAGTACAACTTGATGTATGTGAAGAACATCGTTGACAGATTCGACCAAATCCAGGACACCACCTTCAAGACTCAGTGGGTGGCCATGGAGCAGCAAATCAAAACCGACCGCGCTCAACAGAAATACATGAGCATGATACAGCAGGGTTTCTATACCCCCGTGGCTATGGCCAAATTCATTGCCAACCTGGGTGCTGAAAACAGCGACTGCCGCGTAGCTATGGTTTCTTACCAAAGCGTTAAGGACGACGAAGTTACCCTCACCGACGAGGATTACAAGAAATACTACAACGAGCACAAATACGAATACCGTGTTCGCGAAGAGGTTCGCAACCTCGAGTTCGTTCTCTTCCCCATCGCTCCTACCCAGGAAGACCTCGCTGAAATCCAGCAGGATGTAGCCAGCGTTTGGGAAGAATTCCAGACTACTACCGAAGAGCTCCCCTTCTTCATCACCGACGCTTCGGAGACTGCTTACGACTCTACCTTCAAGAAAGCTTCTGCTTTCCCCGCTCCGCTGGATTCTATCATCGCTTCCAAAGGTGAAGGTGCTTTCTTCGAGCCTGCTCTGGTCAACAACAACTGGACCATGGGTAAGATCGAAAAAATTCAGATGCGTCCCGACAGCTTGCGTGCAAGCTTGATCTGGATCCACAACAACAAGGCTGGTGGCAACATCACCCGCACCGAGGATCAGGCTAAGAACCTCTCCGACAGCGTTCTTGCCCTCCTTCGCAAAGGTATGCCTATCGAGACTGCCGTTGAGCAGTTCAGCGATGGCGACAAGAGCAAAGGCGGCGACGAAGGCTGGCAGCTCGATGGCAACTATGGTATCTTCAACGATGCTATCCTCAACAACCCCGTGGGTTCCTACACCGTTGTTGATCATCCTCAGGGCGTAGGCCAGATCATCGTTTGCGTTACTGGCAAGACCAACCCCGAGAAGAAATACCGAGTGGCTCTCATCACCCGCGAACTTGTAGCTAGCAGCGCTACCGAAAAGAGCATCTACAGCGAGGCTACTATGTTTGCTGGTCACAACCGCACCAACGCTGAAATGATTGCTGCCGCTCAGGAGCAGAACCTTATGGTTCGCAGCGCTCAGGTTCGCAACATGGATGCTTCTATAGCTGGTATTCCTAATGTACGCGAGCTCGTACAGTGGGCCTTCGACGAGAAAACTGAGATGAACAGTGTTGCCGACAAGGTGTTCAGCACCGACGAGGCTTACATTGTGGCTTCTCTGAAAGACTGCTTCAAAGTGGGTATCCTTCCCTTCGAGCAGGTTCGTCCTATGATTGAAAACCAGGTTCGTATTGAGAAGAAAGCTGAACTTCTGATGGCTCGTGCCGACGAAGCTAAAAACAGCACCAAAGACATCAATGTGATGGCTCAGAAACTCAACACCACCGTTGACAGTCTCAATAATGTAAACTATAATGATTACTATCTGCAGCGCTACGGTATGGAGCCTAAGGTTCAGGCCGCTATCGCTGTTACCAAGAAAGGCCAGCTGGTAGGTCCCGTGAAGGGTGCCAACGGCGTTTATATGGTTCAGATCGACAACAAGTATGCTGCTCCCACTCCTGAAGGTATGAGCGCTGAAGACGCAGCCAAGGCTCGCATCGATCAGGTTCGCATGGCATTCCAGCAGAGCAACAGCCAGAAGGTTAACGCTGTGTTCACCGTGCTGAAAGACAATGCTAAGATTACCGATCAACGCTACAGATTCTACTAGTAGATAGACGACATTATAATAAATAATGTTGCTAAGGGGGCGGAGAACAATGGGCTTTGCCCCCTTGCTTTTTTTACCACAGGTGCCCAATGCACCCTATCTATAACCGACCCAATAGAGAAACACTTCTGCCAACCAACAACCCTTCCGATACCTCGATCTATCACAAGGGCCTTAAACAATGACCGCGATGAACAATATGCTGAAGAATGCTAAAGAATGGTGCATCAAAGCATGGCGCTACCTTTCGGAAATGCCGCGCAACATAGGCCATTTCTTCTCTCGTTTGTGGGAAAATCGTCACGAGCTGAAGCAAAACCAGCGTCTGGTGATAATGGACAACGAGACCTATAAGGAGAAATGGTCGCTGCAACTATCGGCTATCAACATATTCGTATGGGGCGGCATCAGCATCATCGTCCTCATTGTTTTGACAGCTTTGCTGATAGCTTTCTCTCCCCTGCGCGGATTCATTCCTGGCTACACAAACACCCAGCTGGTGGAACAGACATACCAGAATGCCATTATTATCGATTCGCTTGAAAACCAGCTCAGAGGCCAGGAACAGATGCTGGCCGACATCAAAGATGTGATCATGGGCAACGATCCTGGCACCCGCATCAAAGCGGCCGACTCGCTACGTGCGGCCAACGACACCGTTTCGAAAAAACAAAACAAAACGAACGAATATTCGCACTCTGCAGCCGACAGCCTGCTCAGAAAAGAGATAGAGGAGGCCGACCACTACAGCGTGCACAGCAAGAAAAGCAGCAAGACTAGCAGAGGTGCTGCCGACGATATGAACAGCAACACTCAGGCAAACACCACGAGCCTGTTGCTCTTCACCCCTATGAAAGGCAATGTGATATCACAATTCAACAACCAAAAGAAACACTACGGTGTAGATATAGCAGGAGCCATCAACACGGCCGTCAAGGCGGTGGCACCTGGCACGGTGATATTCGCCAACTTCACTACCGAGACAGGTTATGTTATTGCCATCCAACATCAGGGCGGCATGATCTCGGTGTATAAACACAATGGGTCGCTGCTCAAACACGATGGCGATGTGGTGAGAGCAGGCGAACCTATAGCATACTTGGGCAATACAGGAGAGCTGAGCTCGGGTCCCCACCTCCATTTTGAACTATGGATAGGTGGCAAGCCCGTAAATCCGCTCGTTTACATATCATTCTAACTCATAATAACAACAACGGCTCCTCGCTGGAGCATTTAAGACAATAGGATAATTAAAGGATGAAACGCATAGCAATACTGGGATCGACAGGTTCCATAGGTGTACAGACGCTCAATGTGATACGACGTCACCCCGACGATTTCGCGGTAGAGGTGCTCACCGCAGGCAGCAACGCCGATCTGCTGATAGAACAGGCTCTGGAGTTCGACCCCAACATGGTGGTGATAGCCGACGAGAAGAAATATCTCCAGGTGAAAGAGGCGTTGGCCGCGACCGACATCAAAGTGTTTGCGGGCCAAGAGAGTGTATGCGATGCTATGGAGACCGAATCGATCGACATCGTGGTGGGCGCCATCGTGGGCTTTGCTGGTCTGCGTCCCACTGTGAGAGCCATCGAAAGAGGCAAAACCATCGCTTTGGCCAACAAGGAGACGATGGTGGTGGCAGGCGAGATTGTCACCCACAAAGCACTACAGCACCACGCACCCATCCTTCCTGTGGATTCGGAGCATTCCGCCATATTCCAATGTCTTGAAAACAACGAGATAGACAAGATACTGCTTACAGCCTCGGGCGGTCCTTTCTTTGGCAAGACCCGTAGCGAACTGGAGCATGTGACCCTCGACCAAGCACTGAAACACCCCAATTGGAAGATGGGACGAAAGGTTACCATCGATTCGGCTTCGCTGATGAACAAAGGCCTTGAGGTGATCGAAGCCAAATGGCTGTTTGACGTCGATGTGGATAAAATCGAAGTATGGGTTCATCCGCAGTCGGTAGTGCATTCGATGGTGCAATACCAGGACGGCAGCATCAAAGCCCAGATAGGCACGGCTACCATGGAAACACCTATCCAGTATGCCCTCACCTTCCCTGCACGACAAGAGAGCCATCTGCCCCGCTTCAACTTTCTGGACCACCCACAGCTTACTTTCCACAAACCCGATACCGATACCTTCCGATGCCTCAATCTGGCCTACGAGGCCATACGCAAAGGAGGCAACATGCCGTGCATCATGAACGCTGCCATCGAAGTGGCTGTACAACTTTTCATTGACGGGAAGATCGGGTTCCTACAGATAGCCGAAGTGGTTGAAAAAGCCATGCAGACCGCTCCTTACATAGCACAGCCCACACTGGACGACCTGTTTGCCACCGATGAAACGGTACGCAACACCACTCAAGCCTGACCCTACAGGTAGCGGCATCCGTATTTACGCCATCGAAATATAGGCATCTGCACAATATTTTGGGCAGGTAATAGTTATTATATATTAAATAAGAAGAAAATCGTATAATGAAAATAATAGCTTTATTACTCAGCCTATCATTATTAGTGCTGACACACGAATTGGGCCATCTGGGTTTTGCCAAACTATTCAAGACCCGCGTTCGCCGATTCTACCTATTTTTCAACTGGGGTTTTTCCATATTCAAAGCCAAGAAGTTCGATGGAAAATGGCATTTCTTGTTTTTTAACACTAACGAGCCCAAGAGCTGGAAGATAGAAGATCCCACCAAGCCCGAAGAGGAATGGGAACTTAAAGAACCCGACAATACGCTGTGGGGCATCGGCTGGGTACCACTGGGCGGCTATTGCGACATAGCTGGTATGATAGACGAGACCAAGAGCATTACCGACTTGGCTTCGGAGCCTCAGCCTTGGGAATATCGCACCAAACCTGCATGGCAGCGCCTCTGCATCATCAGCGGTGGTGTGCTGGTGAACTTCATCTCGGCACTCCTTCTCTATACCTGTATCTTCGCCCACTGGGGCAAAGACGAGCTACCCCTACAAAACGCATCATACGGCTATGAGTATCACCAAATTTTGACAGACCAGGGGTTCCAAGAAGGCGACATCATCTACGCCATTGACGGTGTGGAACAGACCGACTTCGGCAAAGCACAGCAGGCATTGTTGATCAACAAACCTTCTACCGTTACCGTTCGTCGCCAGGTGCAGCAGACTTGGGATGCCTATGCCGCCACTCTCGACTCCACAGCCAACAAAGCCAACGACTCCATCCTCTGGCAGGCTGGTCTGGCTGGTATTGAAGAACAGATGGTTGACATCCAATTGAGCAAAGACTTCACCGACCTACTGATTGCCGAAAATCCCAAACAGGTAATAACAGTTCGTTCGCCCTTCGTTGTTAAAGGCTTCAGCGCTGGCAGCTTCGCCAAATTGGCAGGCATGCGTCCCGACGACCATGTGGTAGCCATCAACGGCACTGCATGTTTCTCCTACACAGATATCCACACCCAACTGGTTGAACACAAAGGGGACACCCTCCTGATTGGACTGCTCCGCAAGGAGGCTTCCGACGAGGCTATTGCTATCAACGACAGCATCTATTTCTATCAGATACCCGTGGCTGTAGCCAGCAACGGCACTATCGGCGTACAGCTGAAGACGCCTATCGAGGTGTTCGACGTGGTGCACAACGACTACAACTTCCTGCAGGCCATCCCCGCTGGCATCAAACACGGTGTGGAGACTCTTGGTACTTATGCCACCTCGCTGAAACTCGTATTCACCAAACAAGGAGCTCAGAGCCTGGGCGGTTTCGGCACCCTGGGCAGCCTCTTCCCCGAAACATGGGATTGGTTCACCTTCTGGAACATCACCGCCTTCCTGGCTATTATTCTCGCCTTCATGAACGTGATACCCATACCAGGCCTCGACGGCGGACATATCTTGTTCACACTCTATGAGATCATCACCCGCAGAAAACCATCCGACAAGTTCCTCAACTATGCCAACAACGTGGGCATGATCATCCTGTTCGGACTCCTCATTCTGGCCAACGGCAATGACCTCTGGCGATGGATAAGTACTAAATTCTAATACGAAACAACCGAAGCTACACAATAGAAGTATCTGTATCTATGGCATTTAGGCACTCGTCCTAGTGCCATAGATATGTTTATCGGACGTCATAAAAGACTCTTGCCTTGAAGAAATTAGACCGATTGATATTACGGTCCTTCCTCGGACCATTGGTGCTCACCTTCGCCATAGCGGAGTTTGTGCTACTGATGCAGTTCGTGTGGAAATACGTGGACGATATGGTAGGCAAGGGTATTGATTTCAGCATCATAGCCGAACTGATGTTTTACGCTTCGGCCACCTTTGTCCCCATGGCGCTGCCCATAGCAGTGCTGTTTGCCAGCATCATGACCATGGGCAACTTCGGCGAGAAATACGAGTTGGTGGCCATGAAAGCAGGCGGCATCTCGCTCACCCGTGCCATGATACCTTTGGGCATCGTGGTAGTTTTGCTCACTGGCATAGCCTACTATTGTGCCAACAACGTAGTGCCTGCGGCCACGCTCCAATACCGTACCATACTCTACGATGTGACCCGCAAGAAACCCGCCGTGAACATCCGCCCTGGTGAATACTACAGCGACATTGAGGGCTACGTGATCCATATCGACAAAAGGAAAACGGACGGCGCCACCCTGGAAGGTGTGACTATCTACGACCACACCCAAGGGCCCAACGAGATCAATATAGTGACGGCCAATTCGGGACTGATGCAGACCAGTCCCGATCAACGTTACTTGCTCTTCACCCTCGACGATGGATGCATCTATTCGGAGAATACCGTGGGCGAGAATCAGTTCACACGACCGCTCACCCGCATCCAGTTCAAACAACAAGTGATGGCTTTCGACATCTCCTCCTTTGCTTTCAACAAGAGCGATAAAAGTTTCTTTGAAGGCAACTACCGCATGATGAACACCCATCAACTGAGAGAGATGATTTCCTCGCTCGACGAGAGCAAGGAGAAAAGGCTCAACGACTACGCTCAAAGCATCGAACACCATCTACGCTCAAGAGTGGCCTACCAGTCTCCCAACGCCATAGAGGGCCCTATCGTTGACACCCTTCGGTGGTCGGGAATAGAGAGCTTCAAAGAGGCATCGCCAAACCTGCAACACTCTATCCTCAACCGTGCACAGAGCGAGGCTCGCCAATGCCGCGAGATGATAAGCATGCACGCCCAGATAGAAGAGTCGGACAACGAGTTCATCAACCGCCACTATATAGAACTGCACCGCAAATTCACCCTCTCCATAGCCTGTCTGCTGCTGTTCCTTGTAGGGGCACCCTTCGGGTCTATTGTACGACGCGGCGGATTGGGCCTTCCTTTGGTTGCCAGCGTCGGATTTTTCGTATTCTATTATGTGGTGGGCATGATCGCCGAAAAAGCCGTGAGAGGCGGCGTTATTGGCCCCATAGGCATGTGGTATTCCAGCTTTGTGATGCTTCCCATAGGCATAGCGCTGACCCTTCAGGCCACCACCGACAGAAATCTTATACTCGGAGAATGGTTCGCTAAGCTATCGGAGTACTTCGAAAAACTACGCAAAAACAAGGCTCCTGTTCCCTCTGTACCCGATCAACCACTGCCAACCGACAACGATGCCTCCGTACAGGAATAGCACCAGCTGGCTATCAGCGCGACATTCATCATCGCTCTAAAGCACTTTCCACCCTATATCGTCAAGATAAGCAATGAGAACGATATCCTGTATCGTTACGCAGAGTCTTACTGTTCAACAAAAGGGCATTCTCACTCAACCACCATAGAATGAAAGCTCTACAACGCAAGGCAACCCATCATTAGGTCACTGGAGGGAATACGCCAATGGAGAAGCACTGCATCCTTCCGGGCCAATAACCTATTACTATTTTGCCGTACTCATGCCCCATGCAAACAGCGGTGTTCAATTCAACTTATAAAGCGTGCCAAAATCCATCATGCTGGCAAAGAAGCCATCGGCCTAAACACTACCCGCAGCCTACTATCTTGTCTTTGTTTCGACCATGTGTCGTCGGTGTAATCGGGAGAGAATATGCACCGATCTCAACCCCACCCTACCCTTCTGTGAGAAGTTTGTTTGTTTCCCAAGAGACACAAAGTGCCCATCTCTGCAGAAGGTACAACACCTATTCCCCTCATCTATCGAGAGCCTCTATAGTGCCTTCTTCCTCGATGCAGCGGACACGGGAAATGATGCTAAGAAGAGTACCTCAAACCTGCCGCCACTACACCTTCGGGCCACGGCCTTCCACCCGCCTTTCTCCACTGTTTCTCCACTGATTCTCCACTGATCCTCCACTATAGGGAGTGGAGAAACACTGGAATCACGATGCAGGAAGATGGCACATAGGCCCCATCTTCACCCTCATAACACGGATGGAAAAACATAGTGACCGAACACAGACTTCGGCAGCAATCGGTAGGGGTAAAAAGGAAGAATGCAATGGATGCAAGCAGATGCCACAGTCCACTGCACACAAAGGCAAGACTCAAGGAAGGAAATAAAAAAAGGTGACCCGTTTGGGTCACCTTTTTTTAGTATTGAGATGTCGTTTAGACTATTCAATAACGCGATAGAAGGAGGTGCGACGGTTAACGCTGTAGTTGAGGTCACCGAAGGCGATGGTTTTACCTTTCCAATCGCAGGAGAGGCGGTCAGCTTCGATACCGTATTTTTCAACGAGGATGCGTTTAACTTCTTCAGCACGCTTCTGAGAAAGTTTCCAGTTGTAGTCGTCGGAACCAGACATGTCGCAGAAACCAACGAGGTTGAACTTAACATTGGGGTTGTCTTTCATTACGCGAGCGCAAGCTTTAACTTTCTCCATCTGGTCAGCAGGAACTCTCCATACGTCAACAGGATAAAGAACAGAGAAAGGAAGAGCGTAGAAAGTGAGCTGATCGTCCTTGATCTGGTTGATGATAGCCTGGAGGCTGTCAGCATTGCCATTGTTTACAACAGGACGATTGCGGAGCTGCTGCTCGAGGTCAGCAATCTGGTTGTTGAGTTTCTGCTCAGCTTTCTTAGAGTTGTTAACCTGAACTTCGAGATCGTTGATCTGTTTGCTGAGGTTGTCGAGGTTGTCGAGGGTAAGCTGAGACTTCTGAGCCTGGAGTTCACGGTCAACAGCGGTAAGACCGAAGTTGTACATGTAACCAAGAGCGAGAAGAGCGTTTACCTGACCAGTGTAGAGATTGTTGTTGGTGAGACCAGGAACGTCAGCGTGGATACCAGCACTTGCTTCAGCGAAGATAGTGGATTTCTCGCTGAGATCATAGCTGTAACCAAGACCGAGGTCAGCATAGAGAGCGTTGAGACCGTAGTTACCGTCCTGACGGTTAGCCTGGGTATTGCCAAGCATCCAAGCAAGACCACCATCCAAGAATACATAGAAGTCAGCCTTGCGGTCAGCACTCCAATTGCAGCTGTTGAGGATGGAATATTCGAAACCGAGAAGGGTGGTCAAATAGCCATCTTTACCACTGTTGAAAGCGGGGAGCATAGGAGCACCAAGAGTGGTACGGAGGGTCCAATCCCAGTTGAGTTGTTTTTTGGCAATAAGTTTAGCGCCAACACCCCAGCCACCTACATTAGCGTTCTGAGTTGCAGGAAAAGCACTAACATAGTTAAGACCAGACTGCCAAGCGGCACCAACATTAGCGCCAAGCGACCAGTTGCTCCAAAAACCATAGCGAGGAAAGTCGTACTTTCCTTTGCCGTCCTGAGCATAAGCATTGCATGCAAAAGTGAAAGCGCATGCGAGCATACCAATTTTTAATAGTCTTTTGAACATATTATTATACTTTTAATAGTTTGTTTTTCTTTCTATTTTTTAGACTAAATATCTTTGCAAAGGTACACCTTTTTTTTGAACTACAGGTTTTTTTTTCTGTTTTTTTTATCACCACCTGCTTTTCGCCGACATCTTCACATTCAATCAAAACTCAAAAAACAGCCAAATACTATTGATAACCAAGCACTTTAAATCATAATTAACAAACCACGCAAAGTCGACCAATCAAAGATTATTTTCAAAATATTAGTCAAATAAAATACAGTATATTATACGCAACTATTGGGTTTTTGTTCCATTATTTAGAAAAATCATGCTACAATTATCAACAACTTTTGAACCGTTTCGCACTTTGAAAAACGGAGATCGGGGAGGGCATCTCACCGGCAGACAGTAGCACTCAACGCTAGAAAAAGCAGGTTGTGCAATATTCTTGATCTTTTTCCGTTTGTTCTACAATCATTTTCTTCCAACTGCGATCATACTTGTCCGCAAGCCCTATAGCCAGTGAAAACAAGCGACAGGCTCTGACAACAGAAAGCAGCCTTCATTTATATAGAAAACAGAAAGAAAACAAATATATGAACGCAATCAACATCCACATGGATCGCGCGCTTTCATTTCTCGAAAGCAACGCGATCAAAACGATAGAACAAGAGGTTATTAACGCCAAGAAAAAACTGACGGAAGGCTCGGGCCTGGGCAACGACTTCCTGGGATGGAGAAACCTGCCAAGCGAATTCGACCAAACCATCGTAGAAAGCATCAAGAATGACGTAGAACGACTGGCTCCCGTATCCCAGCTTTTCGTAGTGATCGGTATCGGAGGTTCCTACCTGGGAGCACGCGCTGTTATCGAAGCCCTCCAATCGGAATTTGCGGCTCTCGAAAACGGGAAGAAGCCTTTTGTGATCTATGCAGGCCACACACTCAGCGAAGATTACTACAGCCGACTAATGAAGCTTTTGGACAACTACGACTATTCATTGGCCGTGATCTCCAAATCGGGCACAACAACAGAGCCTGCAGTAGCTTTCCGTATGATTAAAGACCATATAATCAATAAATATGGCCAGGACGAGGCTTCTAAGCGCATCATAGCTATCACCGATGCAAAGAAGGGCGCACTACACGAAATAGCCGTCAACGAAGGCTACAAGATGTATGTCATCCCCGACAATGTAGGCGGACGGTTCTCGGTGCTCACCCCTGTGGGACTGGTACCGATAGCCATGGCTGGTTTCGACATCGATGCTTTGCTGCGTGGTGCTCGCGAAATGGAACAGCTCTGCAAGAGCGACAATATCGAAGAGAACCCCGCCCTTCAGTATGCAGCCATCCGCAATCTGCTGTATCGCAAAGGCTTCAATATTGAGATGCTTGTCAACTTCGAACCGCACTTGAAATACATCAGTGAATGGTGGAAGCAACTATATGGCGAAAGCGAAGGCAAAGACGGCAAGGGCATATTGCCCCATAGTCTTAGTTTCACCACCGACCTCCATTCGATGGGGCAGTATGTTCAGGATGGACAACGACTGATGTTCGAAACCGTTGTCTCTGTCAAGGAGCCTAACCAGTCTGTGGCCATTCCGAGCGACGAAAAGAATCTCGACGGTATCAACTACCTCATCAACAAGTCTCTCACTGAGATCAACCACAATGCAGAGCTCGGCACCATCATAGCCCACAACCATGGCGGTGTTCCTATCGTCCGCATCGAGTTGCCTCACATCAACGAGGAAGTGCTCGGTCAGTTGATCTATTTCTTTGAGTTCGCTTGCGGCGTTAGTGGCTATATGCTAAATGTGAACCCCTTCGACCAGCCTGGTGTAGAGGCTTATAAGAAGAATATGTTTGCCCTCTTAGGCAAACCTGGCTACGAGAACATGAAAGTAGAATAGCCTATTCCCATCAAACCAGGGTGTCATCCCACTATTCTAAGGCATTACACCCCCCGCTCAATTAAGATTGACAGGAAGACTACTGAATCAACTTAAATATAAAAAAAGGAGACTTGGTTTTAGCGAAAGCGGACTAAGTCTCCTTATTCTATGTATTTTACAAAACACACCAGCGGGTCGCCACAAGGGAGATAATTGAGACAAACAATAGCTCCACCGCAGGAATCCCTAATGATATTTCCCACCCAATAGCAACCGCTAAATGATCACGGCTACTAATAAGTGTAGTACCCTTGATTGTTTTGATACGAATGCTCTTTGTGGAACTTCACGTCTTTGAGGGCATCGGCTTTGATATTTATCTGGAAAGTCCAGCTCTTGTAATAGCCGAAAGGCGTCCAATTGAAGCGCATCTCCCAGCAATGCAGATCGCGGTAGATATCTATAGAAGTATAAGACATTCCGTGATTGACAAAGTCATAGCCAGTAGAGACGTTGAAACGCCACTTATCGGTGAGACTGAAGCTACCGCTGAGGCTGAGCGACTGCACGATATTGTTCTCGAAGTTGTACTGCTTAGCCACATAGGTACTCACATAATTGAAAGTATAGCTAAACGACAGGTTCCAAGGCACTGAAAAATCAGCATACGACCCCACGAAGAGAAGCGGCGAAGCGTTGTAAGGGCCTTGGACTATGGGAGTTATAGCATCGCCCGAGGAGGCGGCACGTTTCTCCGTTTTCTTAAAGGTTCTATTATTGAGACTCCACGACAACTGGGCACTCCATGTAGAATTACTACGCTGAAAGAGTCGATTCTCGGTATTGATCAAAAGCTGATCGTGCTTATTACCCAAGGTATCGACCACATACGGTATGAAGGAACCAGAGTAATTGACAACAAGGTTTTTAAACAATGTAGTACGTCCAGAAAGGGAAAGATCCGACCAGTTCAATGAATCTTTGGCCATGTCGTAGAACATAGAGGCATTCAAGTTTTCGATAAGCGTCACCTTTTTCAACTGATCGGTAGTATCGCGGAAGGGGCGCACCTTCATCTCCAACTGATTGCTCACACTGAAGGCCAAACGGCCACTCTTGCCATCGGCAGGGCCACCATAAAGACTCTGTTCGAATATCGAATAGCGGTGCACATATCCCGTAGTATCAGTATATTGCTTCCAATAGCCGAGACCTTCCGATCCAAAGTCGGGATGATAGGAGAAAGAAAGGGATGGGTTGATCACATGACGCAAAGCCCTCACGGGACCATACTTGAAATTAAACATACCATAGATGCGGGTTGTCAGCGAGCTATTGAACGAGAAATTGCGATTCGTTTTGAATCCGCGAATGGTGTCAATCACCATAGAACCAACATCATCCACATGCTTTTCGATGGTTGACCAATGCCAACGTTCATTGTACTGAACACTATTGTTCCAATTAAAGAAACGGAGCACCTTCACACTGCTCGATATAGGAATGCTGTGTTGCACGCCGTATTGCATCTTATCGAATATACTACGCTGCAAGATAAGGGAATCGACAGTCGAAACATTATTGTCGGCATTGAGAACATAGCTCATACTGATGTTCTCATACCAACGATAAGAGCCACTGGCCTGCTTTCTACGGAAAGGATAGAAAGTAGTAGAGTTGAGCGAAATCGACGGCAGCTTGATAGTCATAATGCCCGTTTGCGCATTATAGTCCTCACGGGCCGAGGCAGCCAAGCTGAAAGCAGTGCCGAGCTGCGCGGTATAACTGATTGAAGACGTGGTAGTACTATTGAAATAGTCGTTTCTAATGGTCGTATTCTTGCTGTAGTTTCGGCTCTGAAGGTTCACATTGGCACTGAAGCGGCTGTTGGGATTGGCTTTGGCATCCTGCTCATGGTTCCAAGAAATCTTAAAGTCGCCAAAAACATTGTACGTATTCGTATCGCCACGAATGCCTTCTTTGGTGCGACCATATCTAACATCGAAGCCACCTTTGTACTTATAACGGCGGTTGTAGTTCGACTTGGCTTCGGCAGCCCAACTCAGATTCGTATAGATCTCGCCGAGCAAGGCCAAATCGGCATAGTCGTTGATAGACCAATAATAGCCGCCCTCGCGAAGGTAGTAGCCACGGCCATTCTGCCAGCCATAGGAAGGCAGTATCATACCCGACGTAACTCCCTTGGAAAGAGGGAAGAAGGCAAAGGGAAGAGCGATAGGAGTGGGAATATCTCTGATAGTGACGTAGGCAGGACCCGTAACTATCATGTTACCCGTAATTAACTTCGATTTAGTAAAATTAAGGGCAAAATGAGGGTGAGCATAGTTACACGTAGTGTACATACCACTGTTTAAATACATTACGGAGTCGTTCACCTTCTTCACCTTGTTTCCGTGAAGGAAACCGTCGCCCTCCTGCGTCACCACACCCGAGATGATACCCTTCTGCGTATTGTAGTTAAACACTATGGAATCAGCATTATACTCATCTTCGCCCTGCTTGAAATACGGACGGCCAACATACTTGCCGTTGCTGTCGGCCACACCCCTGGCACTAAGCGTCTGCCCGTCGAAATCCACCGTCACGGCATCGGCCTTGAGCACCATGCCCTGATAGTTGATATCGCCTTCATGATAGAGATACGCCCTACGGTTATCGAGATTGATGGCCACCGAATCCTTGGCCTTGTATTGGACTATCTCTTTGATGGCATTGGGAGAGATGGGCAAGCAACCCTTCACAAGATTAGAATCGGCCGCTTTGGAAGCGGAATCGGTACCGCCAGCTTTGTTTTGCACCCGTGCCAAGCCCGACGCATTGCCTAAGCGCAAAGCGGCAGAGTCGGCCGCAGCCCTACGCGAAGTATCGGTACGATGCCTGCTCTGGACAAAGGATTTGGACGGCACCATCGTCCCCCTCAAAGAGGTGGTATCTTGGGCATAAGATAGCGATGCAAAGAGGAGGCAAACGCAGGCCGCAAATAAATATTTTATATTTCTTTTATTACAATCCAAAAAAAAGTCCTATTTTTGCAGTTTGAAATTTGCAAAGATACATTATTTTTCGCAATTCAAACGATTAATTTTAATAGAATTGATAATGAAACGCTTATTAGTCCTTTTTATTGCCCTCATACTTGTCGGAGGTACAGTTTTTTCTCAAAAAACCACTGGTGGAAAAGTGCGAACTGTGGTTATTGACCCTGGTCACGGCGGTGCCAAACCCGGTGCTTTAGGCAAGCAAAGTGCCGAAAAAGACATTGTTCTCTCTGTATCGTTGAAGCTGGGCAAACTCATCAACGACAACTTCGATGATGTGAAGATCATCTATACCCACACCAGCGATGAAGACATCTCACTGGCCGAACGCGCCCACATAGCCAACCGCAACAAAGCCGACCTCTTCATCTCTATCCATGCCAACTCCCACACCACCTCCACCCCCATCGGTGTCGAGACCTTCGTTATGGGTTTGTCGCAGAGCCGTGCCAACATGGAAGTGGCCAAGAAAGAGAACTCCGATATATTGCTCGAAGCAGGCTATAAAGACAACGAGGACTACAAAGGTTTCGACCCCAATTCGCCCGAGAGCTATGTGATGTTTGCCATGTACCAGAATGTGTTCCTGGATCGTAGCCTCGATTTTGCGAAATACATACAAGACCAATACAAGACCAATCTGCGCACCGTGGACCGTGGCGTGAAACAAGCCGAGCTCTTCGTGCTCTACAAGACCTCCATGCCCTCTGTGCTCACCGAGATAGGCTTCATCAGCAATCCCGACGAAGAGGCCTTCATGGTCTCCGACGAAGGCCAGGCCAAGATAGCCATCAGCCTGCTCAACGCTTTCAACAACTACAAAGCCCAGGTGGAGCAGACCAAGCCCAAAACGAATCTCATTATCGACATTCCTGGCTACGGCAAAAACAAATCCAACGCACAGAAACAGGCCGTTGCCGAACAGGCTATGGCTGCAGCCGAACAAAACCAAGCCCTCGACAACGCTGTGGCACAGACCTTAACACAAGGCAACGCCATAGGCAACGAAGACACCCCCAAGCCTTCACCTGCCGCTACCAAAGAACAGAAGACCAACGAGAAACCGCTGGTCCTCCCCATAGTGAACTACGACGCTCCCGACCCTGCCAAGACGGTACCCACCACTGGTGCCGAAGAGGATGTTCCCTCCGATAAGGAAGCCGGCATTGTAGAAGGTGTGTTCTACAGAGTTCAATTCCTCACCAGCGACAAGAAGCTTGCCGACGGCGACAATCTTTTCAAGGGTGTGACAGGCTACGACATGTACGAACAGAACGGCGTGTATCGTTACACCATGGGCAACGAGAGCACCCTCAAACGTGCCGTGATCATTCAAAACGAGATGCGAGGCAAAGGCTTCAAAGATGCCTTCGTGATTGCCTTCTACAATGGCAAACGCATAAGCCTGCAGGAAGCCCGCGAGATGCTCAACGAACAGTAACCCCGATCTCAAGACACACCGCACATCACCATATCTCTCTCATTCCAACACTCATACACCACCCACTGCAATGCTTGAAGTTAAAAATGTAACCAAAATATACGACGAACAGCGTGCCGTAGATAACGTCAGTTTCACTATCCAACCTGGCGAGATCGTAGGTCTGCTCGGTCCCAACGGTGCTGGCAAATCCACATTGATGAAAATCATCACCTGCTTCATCCCTCCCACCGAGGGTACCGCCACCGTGTATGGCCACGACATCTTCGACAATCCCATCGAGGTGCGCCGCCAGATAGGCTATCTTCCCGAGCACAACCCTCTTTACACCGACATGTATGTGCGTGAGTTCCTCTCCTTCATAGCAGGCATCTACAAGCTGCCCAACGCCAAACAGCGTGTAGAAGAGATGATCACCCTCACAGGTCTCACCCCCGAGAGCAACAAGCGCATCAACGCCCTCTCCAAAGGCTATCGCCAACGTGTAGGCCTTGCACAGGCCCTGATACACGACCCCAAGGTGCTTATTCTCGACGAGCCCACCACGGGCCTCGACCCCAACCAGCTGGAAGAGATACGCTCGCTGATACGCAATGTTGGCAAGACCAAGATCGTGCTCCTCTCCACCCATATCATGCAAGAGGTGGAAGCCATGTGCAACCGTGCCATCATCATCAACCACGGCAAGATTGTGGACGACGAGCTCCTCAAGAACTTCCACCCTGGCGAGATGACCAAACGCTTCCATTCGCTCACCCAAGGCCAATAACACCCGCACCCCATCCACGAACAATCAACCCTAAAATATTCTCAATCATGAACCGTCAAGAACTCATCAACCTGATTCGCGAGCGCCAATCGTTCCTCTGCGTTGGCCTCGACACCGACCTCAATAAGATCCCCGATCATCTGAAAGGCCAGCCCGACGCTGCCTTCCTTTTCAATAAAGCCATCATCGATGCCACCATCGACTACTGCGTGGCCTACAAACCCAACCTGGCATTCTACGAAAGCATGGGCATCGAAGGTCTTGTACAGCTCAAGAAGACCACCGACTACCTCCATTCCCTTTCCAAACCCGCCTTCCTCATTGCCGATGCCAAACGCGGCGATATCGGCAACACCTCGCAACAGTATGCCAAGGCATTCCTTTCGCCCGACGGCGACTTCAACTTCGACGCCCTCACCATTGCTCCTTATATGGGCGAAGACTCCGTGACCCCCTTCCTCACCTACGAAGGTAAGTGGGCCATACTCCTGGCACTCACCAGCAACAAAGGCGCCTTCAACTTCCAGTTTATCAAAGACAGCGAAAACCAGAAACACCTCTTCGAACAGGTGCTCTCCACCTCGCTGCAGTGGGGCAACCCCGACAATCTGATGTACGTGGTAGGTGCCACCAAGGCCGATATGCTCACCCAGGTGCGCTCCATCGTGCCCGACAGCTTCCTGCTCGTGCCTGGCGTAGGAGCACAAGGTGGCAGCCTCGAAGAAGTGTGCCGCTACGGCCTCACCAAAGAGTGCGGTCTGCTCGTCAACTCTTCGCGCAGCATCATCTATGCTTCTAAAGACACCGACTTTGCCCAGCGTGCTGGCCAAGAAGCCCAAAAGTTGCAGCAGCAAATGGCCGCCGAGCTTAACAAAATAGGATTCTAATGGACGAAGAAAAAAACATACAGCCTTCACAATCCGAGTCGGAGCCTCGGCAGCAGACCCCAGGCAACGACTACGAGCCCAACCAACGCGACCAGCAGCCCAGCCATCTGCACCACCAGTTGGTGATGTTCCGTTCGGTGTTGGTGCTCAGCATGATCGGCTCGGGTATCTCGTGCCTCTCCAATCTCATGAGCGGACTTATGATAGGCCCCATACGCACAGTGTATGAACGCGGCATGATAGAAGTACCCGAAGCCCTGCAGCCCTACTACGAGTCGATGCTCTACGATATGCCCCAGTCGTTCTTTATCATCACAGGCATACTCAACGGCATCTCGCTGGCAGGCGTCATCTTGATGTGGCAGCTCCGCAAACACGGATTCCACTACTATTCCATAGCCCAGCTGCTCATGATAGTCACCGCACTGCTGCTTGTAGGCAGAGCCGCCTTAGGCATAGGCGACATCATGTTCACCCTCCTGTTCATAGGCTTCTACTATGTGGCTCTGAAGAGCCTTACAAGCCACGAGTCGGACAGCCGATAGACCACATCTAGGCCACATCGCTGGCCGTCGAAACATGAAGGTACGAAGCCTCGGGCTTCATCACCTCCTCACCATAGCAGGGAGCGATCGCCAACACCATCGCCCCTGCTTCTTTTTTTGCCCCTCTCCGCCGCCATGTACAGCCCCGTGGAGCCCCCTCGCCATGGGCATTGACGCCCCTCCATCGTAGCACCCGCTGCCACCTTACACCCATGCCTTCTACAGTGTGTCTCCACTCGCTTTAGTGGAGGATCAGTGGAGAATCAGTGGAGAAACAGTGGAGATAGGCCCTATCCACACCCTTCGCTACCGACGGCCGCACCGCTGCCGAAAGAGCATCATCTGGCAGGCAGCCCAACACCGTCGGAGCCCCCTTGGTCAACCCTGCACCGCAAAGGCGACAGCCGCCCTCCAGAGGCATGCCAACCACACTGCCATCGAGCTTTCGAAGGCCCGTCAACAGCCACACCCAACACCAGCCCTACCCTTGCATTTTTCGCCCGACGGCCAGCGGCGCCCCCAGCTCCGAGTCTCTTATACCCGAGGACTGCCCCACACAAGACACGGCAAAACTGCAAAAGAGTGATGCCATATCGTCTCGCAGTCACCCAAGTGGGCTTTCCGCCAGAACAATTTCGCCATTTTTTCGACGCTAAAGAATCGCCACTCCATTGTGTTATATTTCAAACCAAGATAAATAGATTTTAACAAACATGGAATGTTAAAAACATTCGACGCACGCAGCAAACGTCGAAAATGTGCCATTTTTTGTATATTTTTGCATTTTATTATTTGAATCATTATTTTGATTCATTGAAGAGTTTAAAGAAACAACAATTAAAGACATGAAAAAAGACAACGCCCCTACTGCCGAAGCAGGGAAATTTAACTGGACCAACCTATGGAAGAAAGAGGACTGGCTTGCCGTATGGATTGGTTTTATCATCATCGGACTGGGAATGATAGGTGTGCTTACAGGCGCTTACGATTTCGCAGCCTTGAAGTTCAACACCTGGACCATGTGGGAGAACCTCACCCCCGAACAGATAGAAGGTGCCAAGATAGTGCCGCTGGCAGAACAGTTTACCATCAAATTCATAGGCAAGCTGCTGCTTACCGGATTGGTGTTGGGCGTGTTGTTCTCAGCAGGCGTGAAGCTGATGGGCGAAAAGATACGCTCTTTTGCCCCCGCCTTCGGAGTGCTCTATCTGCTGGCCATCGTGGTACGCCTCATCAGTGCCGAATACACCCTCAACCACTACCTTGAATGGGCTTTCTGGGCTTTGATAGTAGGCCTGCTGATAGCCAACACGGTAAAGGTACCCAACTGGCTCCGCCCCGCCGTCAAGACCGAATTCTACATCAAGACGGGTCTCGTAGTGATGGGCTTCTCCGTGCTGTTTTCCAACATAGCCAAATTCGGCCTCTACGGCCTCGGCATAGCATGGATCGTCACCCCCGTGGTGATCATCTTTATGTGGTATTTCGGCACACGAGTGCCCAAGATGAACAACAAACCACTGGTTATCACCCTAGCAGCCGCCACCAGCGTATGTGGCACCTCGGCAGCCATAGCCACTGGTGCTGCAGCCAAAGCCAAAAAGGACGACCTCTCCATGGCCGTATCCATCTCTATCATCTTCACCATCCTCATGATGGTGTTCGAGCCTATGATCATCAAATTCTTCGGCATAACCCCCCTCATGGGCGGCTCACTCATAGGCGGCACCGTCGATAGCACAGGCGCCGTGGTGGTGGCAGGCACCGCCCTCGGTCCCGAAGCCCAGCAGGCAGCCGTACTCGTGAAGTCTATACAGAATATCCTCATTGGCTTCATCGCCTTCTTCGTAGCCCTCTTCTTTGCCACCAAGGTAGATAAAGAGCATGGTGCCAAAGTAAGCATCAACGAGGTATGGTACCGTTTCCCCAAATTCATCATCGGATTCTTCGTAGCCTCGCTCGTAGCCTCGTTTGTGATCATGCCCGCCTGCGGTGCCGATCAGGTAGGCGCCATCAACAAAGTGCTCGACCAATACAAGAACTGGGCCTTCGTTCTGGCCTTTGCCAGCATAGGTCTCGACACCAACTTCAAGCAGATTGTGAAGCAAATGCAGGGTGGCAAGGTATTGTGGCTCTATATCGTAGGCCAGGTGTTCAACATACTGCTCACCCTCTTTGCCGTGTGGTTCCTGCTTTCTGGCGTGTTCTTCCCCATACCCACGCTGAACATATAAGCCCCTTATGGCTTCCAAACGACATAAGATACTCTACCGAATGGCCACTATTGCAGTGGCCATTTTGGTTGTATCGTGCGCCCTCTATATCATGGCCCACCGACTGGGACTGGCCGACAATCTCGACTTTGGTGCAGGAGCCTACTACTATGCCGACATACCCAACTACGAACGGTTTGACAACGGGAACGCCTACCACAGCAAAACACCTATGTGGGTATGCATAGTCCTCTTCCTTGGATGGGGATTCCTCATGTACCGACTGTGGGAGTGGGTAGAAAGCCGCGGCAACAAGAAGAAATAATCACCCCAAAAAAGATGCAGGGTCCTCGTGTTTGCGAGGACCCTGCACTTTTTCTGGTGTCAACAGCAGTGCCAGCAGAGAACTATTTCTTCTTTTTTTGCTGCACAGCCTCGTCTTTCACCACCTGGGTAGTGTAGCCGATATCGGAGAGACTCTTCTGTAGCTTCTCCTTATTGGTTTTAGAGCCATCGTAGGTGATAGTGATAGTCTGTTTATCGAGCGAGGTATCCACCTTGCGCACGCCACGCTCGTACGAGAGCTGCTTCTTGATCTTGTTTTCACATTTTTCGCAATGCATCTGAGGCGTAGGTTTCACCACCAGCTGGCGGAGCTGTACGGCACCCAACAAGAGCGCCAAGGAAATCATAAGAACATTGATGATGTTTTTCATAATCGACAAGTTATTAAACTATTTATACTAAACTATTACGTTGCTCAAAGCCTGCGGGCACAGGCCACGGGCTATTCTTTGCCAAACAGGTTGGCACGGATGCCTGCATACACCATAACGCCACGCACAGGGCCCCAGATCATCGTGGGGTCGAAGGTGGCAGACCAAGGATCGCCAGCATTGATCACCGCCATGGGCTGACGGTAGTTGGTGAGGTTCTCGCCGCCTACATAGAGGCTGAAATGGCGGAAGGTGCGAGTCACCTGCATATTGAGCATGGGGTAGGCGGGGAAACGCTCGTCCCACGAGGGGGTCTGGTCGGCCAAGAGATAGGGGTCGGGCATGCGTCCACCACCATTCATCTGCAAAGTGAGATCCACCTGCCAGCGACCCATAAAAGGTTTCCACGAAGCGGTGAAGAGACCTTTATACATCGAGGTGAGCGGTTTTTCACGCAGTTGGCCATTGTAGGTACACTTCACATCATTGTAGCGGAAAGCCACCGTAGCCTCAAACTGGTCGGCAAAGGGGTATGTAGCATCCACCTGCAGAGTATGGGAGTAAGAGCGTCCATCGAGATTGGAGACGATGATCTTGGAGGGGTCGGTGTCGTAGTCGATCACAGCCTGCTCCAGGAAGTTGGTGTAGTAATCCTCAATATTGATTTTGAGAAATCTTTTCTCCACAATAGGCAGCACAAAAGCAGCCGAGAGACCGTAGTTCCACGCCTCCTCCATATTGAGCGGGGCAATAGAAAGCGTGCGGCCCGACGCCAGCAGATAGTGGTTTTCGGCCAAGGCATGAGGCGAACGGTAGCCCTTGCCAGCAGCCACGCGCAGAGTGAGCCAGTCGCTAGGCATCCATTTCAGGTGCATACGGGGCGTCACAAACGAGCCATAGAGGCTGCTATGGTCGCCGCGGAGGCCCACCATGGCAGTAAACTTATGAGAGGGTTTGTAGGTGTATTGCGCATACATGCCAGGCACAAACTCCTGAGACTGATGCAGCAGCGTAGAATAAGGGTACTGCTCGTGGAACATATCGGCGAAACAGCTCAGACCAGCCGATATGGAACTCGAATAGTCGAACTCATGTTCGAGCATAAGCTGCGCATTCATATTGTTGTGGCTGTTCACATACTGCTTGGTAGGAAAGAGCGAAGCATCCAGAGCCAGGTTGCCAAACACACCGTCGAGGTCGAAATGGGTCACATTGGCCATAAAGGCAATATTGGTGTTGTGCTCTTTGTTGATAATGAAGGCATGCTTCATATAGCCATCGTAGCGACGGTCGCTGATATGCACATGGAAAGGATTGGCCGACTGGTCCGCCATTTGTCCACCATGACGAGTCTCATCCAGAAAACCCACACCGCCATGGAAGATATAGATGCCTTTGCGATATTTCCAACGGTTCTGCAGGTTGAGCTGCGTAACGGCAGGCTGATCCATCCAGTGGTCGCCATCAACGTCGCCATGACCAAAATCCTTCTCGTAGTGAGCCAGCAACTCAGTACTCAGATATTTATTTATCAGATAGTTCGCCACAAGGTTGCCCTCGTATTTATTCATCATATCGCCATAGAGGTTAAGCACCAGGCCCTGAGGGTCTTCGGGCTTGAGGTATTCCACATTGATCTGGCCCGTAATGCTCTGATAGCCGTTTTTTACCGACGATGCGCCCTTGCTTACAGAGATGCTCTTCATCCAGGCACCAGGCACATGGCTCAGCGAATAGGGGGTGGCAGCGCCCGTGATGTTGGGAAGATTCTCGGTCAGCATCTGCACATACAGGCCGCTCAGTCCCAACAATTTGATCTGCTTGGCACCCACAGCGGCATCGCTATAGTTGACATCGACGCTGGGATTGGCAACGAAACTCTCGCCCAGGTTGCAACAAGCAGCACGAAACAGCTCGTCCTGCCCCACCACCGCCACATTCTCGGCCACATTGAGACGTGTGAGTCCACCACGGGTGCCTTTCACAGACACCGAATTCAAGGTGCGGGCTGTATCTGTCTGTGCCCATAGAGCCACAGATCCCATCAGCACCATTCCCAACAGTATGATCTTCTTCAACATTACAGTATCAATTCGTTTGTACAATCAGCGTTTTTCGTATCCATGCCCCGTATGGCAACAGCCTTCGCACGGCAGTGCCTCGGGGGTATGATCTTCCACCGTATGTCAGGCATAGTAGTGCGAGACACTTGCGCTGCAAAGTATGCTCTGCAGCGTGCCATCCATGCGGTGTTTCATTTTGCAAAGATACGGATTTATAACCACACACCCGTCTTTTTATGATGAAACAATGTTAAATGACAACGCACTTACCTTGTTATCAACGCTATGAAACACGCATCGACCGACGTTGTATGGCAAAAGAAGCAGCGTGTGTTTGAGTGCATCCCAATGGTAAAAAAGATTTTTTGCCCATACCTTCACAGGCTGTCCTTCATCTTAGGCACATCAATCCACAAGCATCCCATCCAAGGCCCGTGAATATCATAAAAATGGTTAACAATCAAAATAAATACCCCCAAGGGCATTCTACTATGGAAAAAAGATGTATTTTTGCATTGGAAACACATTCAACATTTTCTTCAATTGGTAGGATATTACATTTTGTGATACAATCAATTGCAGAAAAAAATGGATATTCTTTCCATTATCGGCTTATTTGTCAAAAATGGCAGAAAGCGTTGTTTGAAACAAAAGAATCGGAATATGGACAAGATGTACTATGGTATTGGCGAGGTAGCAAAAGCGCTGGGGGTCAATGCATCTACTCTACGTTTCTGGGAAACAGAGTTCAAGTGGATCAAACCCCACAAGAACGCTCGCGGTGTGCGCCTTTATACTACCGACGACATAGCACTTCTGAAACGCATACTCTATCTCACCCGCGACCTCGGCTACACCTTGGAAGGCGCCCGTGAGCAGATCAAGTTGGATCGCCACGAAAGCAATGCCGTAGCCCGTCAAGGCGCGTTCGACGAGAATGCCATTATGCAAGACTCCCTTCTCGAACTCCGTCAGTTTCTTGTCAACCTCAAAGAGGAATTATAATAAACAATATCAATACTTTTAAGAAACAATTATCATGAAAAAGATCTTTCTCTCTCTTATGGCTTGCACTGCAATGCTCTTCACTGCTTGCGAAGGTTTCGGAATCAACGGACTCCTCGGAAGCGCTGATTTTGTGATGACTACTCAGAACGGTTCCGAAATAACCGTTGACACCCTTAAGGTGAAATCGTGCGTTGGTGACGCTTTCTACGATACTACCGCTACCGGCACCCTCGCTATCGCCGCCAATATCGACCTTACTTCGACCCAGTCTATCCTCTCTACCCCCTACTTTGCATTCTACGTACAAGACACCCTCACCCAGGCCTACACTTTGGATACCCTCACCCCCGAATATCTTCAGAGCTGGTCCACTGGCTTCTCGATCGAGAAACTTATCTCTTCCAACCGTATCATCCTCGTTGAAAGCGACACCTCTTGGGTTGTTTCCACTGGTGGCAACTTCACTATCAACGATTTCGAGAACTTCGGCGGTTATATCAGAGCCAGCGCCGACAACGCCCGCGCTTTCCGTCTCACCCAAACCCTGCTCGACTCTTTGTCGAATGTGACCGACCGCGCACAGAACGGCGACATGGAAGCCATCATGTTCCTCCAGGGCTATCGTCCTGAGAACTTCTTCCCCAGCGTAACCATCAACGGCAACATCGAAAGCCGTCGTATGAATATCAACGGACTGGTTCGCCAAATCGGTGAATAATCCATTGGCAATATTTGTTATCGCTACATTGCAACGGGCTTTCTGTGTATGCAGGAAGTCCGTTGTTTTGTATAGCACAGCACTTATCCTATGCTGCTGTGCATGGATATTTCCTACCGTGAGCCACGCACAGTCCATCGAAAGCTCTCAGTGGCAGAGCCTCTACGGACAATGGCTTGAAGAAAACGAAAACAGCGACAATGAGGAGCTCACGGAGCTACTACAGGAGTTCCTGGAGCATCCTATCAACCTCAACGACACCGCCTCGTTGCGGATTCTGTCCCTACCTTTCATCAGCCCTCTGCAGGCCGAGATCATCAAAGCCTATATTCTCCAACACGGAGCCATGACCTCTATCTATGAGATATACCTTCTCAACGGATTCGATAGCAGAACATTACAACTCATACGACCCTTCGTCACCGTAGCCCCCATCGAAGAGAGGGAGCCACTACGACTGAACGAGGTACTGCAATGGGGAAAAAGCCACCTGCTGATAGGCACCCGACGAGCCTACCCACAAGCCATCGGCTATCAAGACAGCACCTATCTCGGCAGTCCCTATCGGCTTTATTTCCGCTATCAGTTCCACTATCACGACAGGGTGAAATTCCAGCTATCGGGCGAGAAAGACCCAGGAGAGCAATTCTTTAGAGGAGCCCAGAAGCAAGGTTTCGACCACTACGGATGGCACTTGCAACTATCGGACATAGGTCCTCTCACTCGTATCGTCATAGGCCACTACAATCTTCAGTGGGGGCAAGGCCTCACCCTCTGGAACGGATTCGCACCGTGGTGCTCAGACGCCGCCTCGCTATGGCGCTACGGTGCGGGAAACAAAGGTGCTGGCTCCATGACAGAATACGGATATTTCAACGGCATCGCCACATCGATAAGGCCACACAAACACTTAGAGATCACCCCCTTCTATTCCATACAGCATCGCGATGCCACCGTACCCAAGAAAGCCTTCGACGACAATGGCGACTATCTGTGGATTCAAAGCATCAACACCACAGGCTATCATCGCAGCACCAACGAGATAGAGAAGGCGAACAGAGTTGTAGAGCAGGTGGCAGGTGGCCGCCTGCAATGGGCCTCCACCCATCTTACATTGGGCCTCACTGGCTACGGCATCTGGTTCGACAAGCCGATACGCCCCATCAAATACGTGTATAACTACAACGCTTTCAGAGGATCGAGGGGTGCAGCCACTGGCATAGATGTGTCTTATCTGTGGAATCAGATCCATCTGTTTGGCGAACTCTCCTATGCAAGAGCCCTCGACACCACGTGGGCAGGCCTACCCCTGGCGGGACTTGCAGGCGCCATTCTGGATATTGATGCCGACAATAAGATAGCCCTCACCTATCGCAATTACGCACCCACATACCAGAATCTCTACGCCTCGGCATTGGGTCGCAATAGTCAAAACCAAAACGAAAGAGGCATCAAATTCCTTTGGGACACCAAACTGCCCTATGCCGTCGAAGCATCTATCATGGCCGATTTCTACCAGTTTCCCGAGATGAAATACCGCATCTACACACCCTCGTCGGGCAAAGACTTTTCGGTAAGGCTTCGCAGAAACATCAATAGAACCAACACCTTGTCGCTCTACTATTTCTATCGCATGGGCAAAAGAAACACCACCGAAGAAGGCTCGTCCCACTATATCCAAGAAGAGATTATCAACCAGCGACTACAAGCCCTATGGACCCTGCAGACAAAGGGAGGCCTCTATTTTCAAACCAAGGCCACCGTCACCCGATTCCACTGCCAACTCCACGACGATCTCTGGGGCTGGGCTCTGGCACACGACATCTCATATACGCCTTCGTGGAAAAACACCTACATCTCTTTTGTGGGAAGAATAGCCCTATTCAACATCGACGACTACGACTGCCGTATCTATCTTTCGGAGCAAGGCCCCGCATTGGAGAGCTCCTCCATGATGCTGCAAGGCAAAGGAATACGCACCTATCTGCTTACACGATGGGACATAACCGAAACGCTCAAAGGAACGTTCCGATGGGGATTAACATATTATTTTGATCGAGAAACCGTAGGCACGGGTCACGACGCCACACCTAAACAATGGCGCCAGGAGTTGATGCTTCAGCTTCGTTGGGCAATACCTCCAGTTCGTCGTCGTCAGTAGCTTCGTCAACGACACCTTCGGTTGTATCATCCATAGACTCAGTATTGCTAGAGTCAACGTCCTCAGCCTCAACAGCATCTTCCAGGTCGGTCTGAGGCTCACCAGCATCGGCCACCGAGGCTTCCGCAACTTCGTTGGAGGCCTCTACGTCACCTGCCGGTTCATTGGAAGACAGCGATTCGGCCACCACCTCGTTGGCAGACGCATCCTGGGCAGGCGCTGCCTGATCCTGAGAAGCACCCTCCGACTGAGCATTATGATCAGCCTTCTTGTTTTTCTTTTTCGCCTCTGCCAGAAAATCCATCCACGTCTCGGGATTGGCTTTGATACATTTGAAGCATTTCTCGGCAGCCAGCTGCTCTGCAGCCTTGATATTGTAGTCGATAGCAGAATAGAAAGCACGGCCATCCACCACTACGCGACACTCGTACTGTTTACGATTGTTGTGACCCTGAATGATGGTGCGAACCACTTCAAACTGCACCTTGCGGCCCTCTTTCTGGCCCCAGTCGATCAGTTTGCCTTTGTAGTTCCAATCGGTGTGCTCCATACCCTCTATATCCATATAAGTGGCGAAGATACGATTCACCAGCAATCGACGGGTAAACCTATACCCTTTCTCCAGGTATATAGCACCCACCAGAGCCTCCATGGCATCGCCATCTATCGATTTGAACACACCCTGCGACTCCTTGTTGTACTGTATCAGCTGCGAAAGACCTATCTTCTGGGCCAGTTTGTTGAGGCTGGCACGGCTCACTATCTTGGAGCGCATCTCCGTCAGGAAGCCTTCGCCCTGGAACGGATATTTCTTATACAGATATTCGGCCACCACCGCACTCAACACAGCATCGCCGAGATATTCAAGGCGCTCATTATTTACACGATGACCATGGCCCAAATCTTGCGACTTAGAGCGATGGATGAAAGCCAACTGATACACCTCAGTGTTTCGAGGCGTAAAGCCCAACACATTGCGAAAGAAATCGTAGAACTCTTTATTCTCTTTCTTATAGCGACCAAATAACGATATCATGATATAAAGGCAGTAATCCTAACCGTTGTATTTCCTAAAAGCCAAACACACATTGTGCCCACCAAAACCAAACGCATTGTTCAATGCGAAATCAACGTTGCGCTTTGTAGCGACATTGAAAGTGAAGTCCAACGGTTCGATAAGAGGATCGTCGTTAAAATGATTTATTGTAGGCGGCACCACGCTATTGTTGATAGCCAGCACCGTAGCTATGCTTTCCAAACATCCGGCAGCACCCATCAGGTGTCCCGTCATAGATTTAGTAGAATTGAGGCTGATACATTCGGCATGATCGCCAAACAGGCGTTTGATGGCTTTGGGCTCTATACTGTCGCCCATCGGAGTAGAAGTGCCATGCGTGTTGATGTGGTCCACATCCGTCAAAGCCATACCCGACTCCTCTACCGCCATGCGCATAGCCTCCATAGCGCCGTCGCCATCGGGATGAGGCGCCGTGATGTGGTAAGCGTCGGCCGTCAGCCCCGAGCCCGTAAGCTCGGCATAGATCTTAGCGCCGCGGCTTTTGGCATGTTCCAACTCTTCCAATACCATGCAGGCAGCACCCTCGCCCAGCACAAAGCCATCGCGGTCCCTGTCGAAAGGACGCGACGCCGTGGCAGGGTCGTCGTTTCGCGTGCTCAAAGCATGCATGGCAGAGAAGCCCCCTATGCCACTGGGAATGATAGCCGACTCGGCGCCACCAGCCACGATAGCCGTAGCCTTGCCCAGACGTATCATATTGAAAGCGTCGGCCAAAGCAGCAGCCGACGAGGCACAAGCCGCCGTCACCGAATAGTTCAAGCCACGGAAACCAAAGCGTATAGCAATATGGCCTGCCACTATATTGGTGATCGTCTTAGGAATATAAAAAGGGTTGAATCGCGGAATGAAACCACGTTCCGTATAGTCCACCACCCCGTCTTCAAAGGTTTTCACACCGCCGATGCCCGACCCCCATATCACGCCGATCTTACCACGATCCAGGCGCTGATCTTCAAGGGTAGCATCCACCACAGCCTCTTGGGCGGCCACCATACTATAAACAGCAAAGAGGTCCAACTTGTTGGCCTCTTTACGATCAAAGAAATCTAAAGGATCGAACCCTTTGAGCTCACAGGCTATCTTACAGCGGAAATGCTGAGGGTCGAATTTTGTTATTAGGCTAGCACCACTTACCCCCCTGAGCATTGAATCCCATGTAGTGGAAACGTTGTTTCCTATGGGAGTAAGTGATCCTAGACCAGTAATAACTACTCGTTTCAGATTCATTAAAAATGAATGAGAAATGATTATTGTTTGCTTTCGATAAAACGAATAGCGTCACCAACGGTGGCAATTTTTTCGGCTTCTTCGTCAGGAATCTGAACGTTGAATTCTTTTTCAAGTTCCATAATCAACTCAACGGTGTCGAGAGAATCAGCACCGAGATCATTGGTGAAACTTGCCTCAGGAGTTACGTCTTTTTCATCAACACCGAGTTTGTCAACGATAATAGCCTTTACTTTGTTTTCAATTTCAGACATATTACTTATTTTTTTGAGTTAAACATTTTGCAAAGAAACGAAAAAAAAAGAACATAGCAACATTTTTTCTCTGTCAAAGCCCCTCTTAAAACCACAAAATACTGAATTTCAGCAACTGAAAATGTTAAATAATTTTTAACGTTATCCAGCTTTGACACCCTCTCAGTGGTTTTTTTTACCTGCCATTCCGATATTTCTTCTTATTTTTGCCGCCGATTAATTGTTGGAAAAATCAGCGTTTCGTTGAATAACATTGTGTAAAAAAGAATAGTACAAAAATATATGGGAACAGTGAAACTGGCTCTTTTTGCCTCGGGCAACGGCACAAACGTGCAGCAGATAGCCGAATATTTCGCCACACATAGCCAAATAGAAGTCGATTGTGTGATCTACAATCGGAAAGATGCCTACGTGGCACAGCGGGCGCAGCAACTAGGCCTCCCCGCCTTCTATTTCAACAAGCACGACTTTGCCGAGACCACCAAGGTGGTAGATCTGCTGGCCCAGCGCCAGGTGCACTACATCATCCTCGCCGGATTCCTGCTCCTCATCCCCCCCAGCATACTGCAACGCTACCCCGACCATATCATCAACATACACCCCGCGCTGCTCCCCCTATATGGTGGCAAAGGCATGTACGGCCACCACGTACACGAAGCCGTGGTAGCCAACGGCGAACGCCAAACAGGCATCACCATCCATAAAGTAGATCAGCACTACGACCGCGGCGAGATACTCTTCCAGGCCACCTGCCCCGTGCTGCCCACCGACACCCCCGACGATGTAGCTCACAAGGTGCATCTGTTGGAAAAAGAGCACTATCCGCAAGTGATCGAACGCACCATTCTCGCCACCCTATAGTCGCCAGCCTCGGCACCATCACCCCACACACCAACCCCTCCATTATGCGCATTGCCATCAACACACGACTACTCCTACCAGGCCACCTCGACGGCATCGGGTGGTTCACAGCCGAGACCGTACGTCGCATGGTGCAGCAGCACCCCGAGCACCATTTCATCCTCTTTTTCGACCGCCAGGTACACCTTCCCTGGTCCGCGCCCAACATGGAGCAGGTGGTGCTCATGCCCCCCGCACGCCACCCCGTGCTGTGGTACCTCTTTTTCGAATGGAGCATCACCAGCGCCCTCAAGCGCCACAAAGCCGACCTTTTCCTTTCCACCGACGGATGGCTCTCGCTACGCACCCACGTGCCCACACTCACCGTGATCCACGACCTCAACTTCGAGCACGCCACCGACTACCTGCGGCCCTCCCACCAGCGCTACATGACCCATTTCTTCCCGCGCTTTGCACGCAAAGCCACCCGTATTGCCACCGTGTCGGAGTTCTCACGCACCGATATAGCCACCCTCTACCACATCGACCCCAACAAGATCGACGTGGTATTCAACGGCTCGCACAACAACTACCAGCCCTGCGACGAAGCCATGCAGCAAGCCACCCGAATGCGATACACCGACGGCCGCCCCTACTTCATCTTCATAGGCACCATATCCAAACGCAAAAACCTCACCCACCAGCTCCTAGCCTTCGACCGCTTCAAGGACCACGACACCCAACAAACCCAGTTCATCGTGGTAGGCAACCGCTACTGGTGGGGCGAAGAGCTACAGCAGGCCTACGAAGGCATGCGCCACAAAGACGACGTCCGCTTCGTGGGACGCGTCGAGCCCGACGAGCTGGCCCAGATGCTCAGCGCCTCCATAGCCCTGGCCTACGCCTCCTATTTCGAAGGCTTCGGCATCCCCATCATCGAAGCCTTTGCAGCCGAGACAGCCGTCATCACCGCCAACACCACCTCCATGCCCGAGGTGGCAGGCGACGCCGCCCTCCTGGTCGATCCCCACGACGTGGACAGCATAGCCCGCGCCTTCACACAACTCTCCACACAGCCACAGCTTCGCAATACCCTCATCGAACGCGGACGCCAGCGCCGCCTTCTCTTCAACTGGGAGCAGACCTCCGAGCGCCTGTGGCAGAGCCTCCTCAAAACCCATCAACAATCATGCAGTCAAAAATAACCATACTCCTCGGTCTCTTTCTTGCAGCAGCCTCGGCCCTCATGGCACAAGGCACGCCCAAGGCCCAACGCGAAAACCTCGTATATAACCCCTCTTTCGAAGAATACCGCGAGTGCCCCAAAAAGATCGACGCTCTCGGCACCCTCACCATCGTCGATGCCTGGTTTCAGCCCACGGCAGGCTCGGCCGACTATTTCAACATCTGCGGCTCGCGCGACTGCGGTGTGCCCAAAAACAAGCTCGGCTACCAGAACGCCCACCGCGGTCTCGGCTACTGCGGCATCTACTGCTCCAAGACCGACTATCGCGAATACCTTCAAACCCAACTGAAAAAACCCCTCCAGGCAGGCCAGACCTACGAGCTCACCTTCTTCGTGAGCCTCTCCGAATACTCATCGGGATCGGTAGCCACCATAGGCGGACTCTTCACACGCGACCGCGTGTCCGACACCTCGCGCAGCATACTCATGAAGAAAGAGGTACGGAAAATATCGCCCAAGGTGTCGCAAAGCGTAGCCACCTATTTCGAGCCCCAGGTGGTGAACCCCTACGACCATGTGCTTACCGACTACGAAGGATGGACCATGATCACAGGACGCTTCGTGGCCGAAGGCGGCGAAGAGTTTCTCACCATCGGCAACTTCTACCCCGCCTCCAAATCCAACGTCACCGACCTCTCCTCGCTCACCTACCTCCTCCCAGGCGCATACTATTATATTGAAGACGTCTCCGTATATTGCCTCACCTGTGGCGACACCACGGCCCTTGCCGTAGCCGACACCACCCCCGCCGAAACCATAGAGCACCGCGTGCTCGGCACCGACAAGCCCCTCGAAGTAGGCAGCACCTTCATACTCCAAAACATATTCTTCGACTTCGATAAGAGCACCGTGCTCCAACAGTCGTACAACGAGCTCAAGGGGCTCATAGAGATACTTCGCAAATATCCCAAGATGAAGATCGAAGTAGGAGGGCACACCGACGGCCGCGGCTCCATCGACTACAACCTGCGCCTCTCCGAGAGCCGTGCCAAAGCCGTAGTAGATTATCTCATATCCAAAGGCATAGACCCCGCACGCCTCAAATACAAAGGCTATGGCAAAAGCCAGCCCATCGACACCAACAACACCGAAGAAGGCCGAGCCCGAAACCGCCGCGTAGAGTTCAAGATACTCTCCATGTAACCGCTCCGCATCCCCACGCCACCGCCCCTCGGGCAGCCGCGGCCGTGGCACCTACCTGTCGGCCAGTCGGTTGTCCATCAGCCGCTGCGTATATTGCTGCAGCACCGCCCTCGCCATCCATCCGTCGGCCACCGCAAGGCTGTCGCCTTCGGGCACACCGCCATCCTGCGGGGCAAAGCACACCACACGCCCCTGGCGTGCAAACTGGTAGATGCCGTTGCCCGTATATACCATGTGGAACGATCCAGCCGCATCGTAGAGGCTTCGGCCAAAAGCATAGCAAGCCTCGGGCAGAGCCAGCATATCCACCAGCGTGGGGAAAAGGTCGGCATGCTGCATAGTGCGACCGCACACCAGCCCTGTACCTTTGGCATTAATGTGCGCCTCGGGCACCCACACCGTATGGCCAGGCCAATAGAATATCATAGGCACGGCATACTGCCCCACACCCACACGGTAACGCTCCTCAATAGGTTGCGAAGCATGGTCGGCCGTTATCACAAAGATAGTATTCTCATACCAAGGCTGTTGACTCGCCTCTGCAAAGAAACCACGCAACGCATGGTCGGCATAACCCACCGACTCCAAAATAGGCTGAGGTCCCTTGGGGAAACGCCCCTTATACTGCGGCGGTATGGTATAAGGATGGTGCGAAGATATAGTGTAGAGCGTGGCAAACACCCTCTGCGAAGCCGACGCCTTCCAGTCGGCCGTGATACGCCGTGCCGCAAAAGCCAAGAAAGGCTCGTCGAAGATACCCCACGTGCCATCAAAGTCGCCCTCGGCAGCACCCAGGGGGTTCACCGACCTGTTGTTATACTCATTCATACCGTAGTAATGTTCTATACCTATGCTACATACATAGCTGTCGAAATTCATCGACCCATTGTAAGCCCCATGGAAAAAAGCCGTGCTATAGCCCCACCGTTTCAGCATCTCGGGCAACGATACCACCCTGTTTTGCGAATACGGCGAAGTGATATACGCCTCCTCCATCAGCGAAGGTATGCCACTCAGCAGCGAAGGCACCGATTCAATGCTCCGCTTGCCGTTGGCCAAGCCCCTCACCAGTGTAGCATAGTCGGCCAAGGAGTCCAAGAAAGGAGTCCAGCCCCTTCCCGTTCCGTTGGCACTGCCCAAATACTCCTCGCCGAAGCTCTCCAGTATAATCAGCACCACGTTAGGCCTGCTGCCCGCCCCCACGGCATAGCGAGATCCGCCTTCATTGGGAGCACCCGCCGATACAGCCATACATGCAGCCATGCTGTCGGGCTCGTGCCGAGGAGTGAACACCCCATCCAAAGCCTCTTCGCTATCAAAAAACACAGCCGCCGTCAGGTGGCCCGTATGGCCATGCGTGCGGAATATACTAAATGGAGTGTTGAGTACCAATGCCGTGTTGCCCCCCTGGGCATAGCGGTTGGCATCCACCACCTTGAGCGGTTTGTGCTGATGCACTATGCCACCACGCTGGCACAGCACATTGGATGAACCCACCAATAGAAGCACCACCACCTGCATCCACCACACATATCTTTTATTCCCATCAGCCACATACCTCACCCACGAGGCCACCCACACTGTCAACCCCAACAAGGCGAAAAAAAGCAAGAAGTAAGGCCAAAAATCACGCGCAAACTGCACCACCAGCGCCCCCCATCCGCCCGAAAAGTTGGAAGAGGCATACTGGAAGATATCCCACGTCATACGGCGGAACGTCCATCGATAATAAGAAGTATCTATCACATTGGCGGCCAGCATCAGCGCCATACTCATGCCATACACCGCCCGCACTGCCCACATACCCCGTCCGATCACACCCACCGCAGTAGCCACCATGAGCGTAGGCCACATACACATAGCCACCGCCGAAGCGGCAAACTTCATATTGCCAACCACCAGCAGCCACCTATCCGACGCATCCACGCTGAAAAGGTCGCCATTGAGCCATGCAAACACAGCCTGACTCAGCAGCAGCACCGCCCATGCCACCACAAACAGCCACACCACCACCACCCACATCCTCGGCGTGTTCCACGCCCAACGTCCTGTATTTTTCTCTATCATCCTCATATCAACTTCCTATTATTATACACGCCATTATGAGCAGAACCAAAATAGCCACCCACAACAGAAAACGCAACCATGAGTACCTACGTGGTGTGGACTCCACACGCTCCTTTGCAGTCTCCTCAACCAAAGAAGCCTCCGGCTGTTCGGTACGATACTGTGCCATCTCCCGATCGGGAGCCACAGGCCTGCTGGTGGTCTGTCCAGGAAGCACCATATCCTCAGTCACTTGGAACGAGGTCTCCTTATTCAGTTCATCGTTTCTACGAGTATAATGCAATGCCATAAGTCATAGTATTATTTATGGAAAGATTATCATATGATAACATGAAAAATGGATTATCGAGCTAATACAGTTCAAACAATAAAGGACAAATACCACTATGAACAGGCTCAAATTCTTGTATATTGTGTTCGTTCAATTTGATTTCTTGTTCCATAACCAAGTAAGATTATTTATACCACTCCTTACGAGTTGGATAATCATTGATATCCATCAAGTCCATTCCTGTAATTCCACCTTCTAGTAAGGCGGTTCTTAATCTTTCGGATATTAATGGATACCCTTCCAATGGGAAAGGCCAACACATATCTACCCTATTGTTTTCAAGATATGTCTCATCGAATTCCAATTTTTTAAATCCGATATCCATTGTACAATCTTTTTTATATAATTCTTCCTTTGCACTAATATAAGCATGGTGGCTATCGAATTTAATTACAGGTTCGTCTCCTTTTATAGGCAAACCGCAACGCTCGTCCACATAGAATTCAGATCGAGACCAGTCAATCATTTCTGGTATGAATACAACAGGATGCCTTGTCAGATTTCTTTTACTTGAAAACAATAGCATATTGTAATCCCACATACGCTCTTTCTTAACAATCTTGCAATCTGCCCATTGATGTTCCTGAAGATTGAATTGTTCAAGAATGGTACGCATCTTATGGCTAACAATAAAGACATTAAAATCAATATTCATACAGTAAGTCCAATCTGTAATCCTTGCGTTGCCCTTCAGTCTAAACTCAGCAAGTCTGGGAAGCATATTTTTGAATTTGATAATACTTTTGAAATTCAAAGGCGCATTAAGTTCAAGAGGTCCATATGGCGAAGACCCAACTACTTTCGTATCTGTGGAATGAGATAATCTATAATATCTAACCATAATGCTATAATAAGGAAGTAATTAAGGATGTGCTAAATCCCAAAGTATGTATTGGTAGCTCCTACAATATCTGTATGGCGATAGCCGCACACTGCATCCACCCCATCGTTCGCTTGCGAGGCATACCTCTCAGTGCCACTCCGCACCAAAGGCGGCGTTCCGCACAGTGCCTCGTAGCCCCTCGGCAACGGCTCATATGCCGAACGGCCAACGACATCATGATTGCAAACCACCATGCTATCAGGCCGTTGCGGAAAACCGTCGGCACACACATCGCCCACATGCCGCACAGCACACTCGTCAGTCACAGCCTGCCTACCATCGGCAATGCGCTCCTCGCTATCGGCATCGCAAGCCGTTGATTCCATGAGCATAGGATCGCCCATTGCCGACACCGAAGCCTCGAAGCCACCCCGCAGCATAGTGGTCCACGACGAGCACGAGACTTCGCCCCACCTCTCCGCAGTCAGCCCAACGGCACAGCACTCCTTATCGCAGCTCCGACCCAGGACTTCACTATCCATCTGCAAGGCCGATAGGTCGGGCTCCTTATCCTTAATGGCATCCATCAGCGCCTCGTCGGTCCCCATCATATCGCACAACGTGGTGCTTTTCAATACCAAGCGTTGCGACGACACACGGGTTCGCCTACCCCCGTGCGACAGATGCACCCACGCAAAGCCATCGGCCATAGGCTCGCGGCCGGCCTCCTGACCCAGGAAGCCCCCGTGGTTGCAGAAACCCTCGCCCAAGGCAGCCGCATCGACAGGCGAAGGATCCATCGTGTCGAGCACCAGCCGCTGGTGGCTAAACGACACACGAGGCACACCCTCACAATCAATCGTCTGGCAGCCAGCTATGTATATAATCTCGTCGCCATTATGCAAACCGCTGTTGCGTGCTATCAGCTCCCGTGCCAGACGGCCCATGGACCCATAGGACGAAAGAGGGGCGTCGCCCACCCGTATATCGGTACGGTAAGCCCCTTGGCAAAGCTCGGTCTCCACCTCGGGCAGCGTGCCATCCGTTATGATATAGGGAGCCAGCACCACAGCGCCCCGCTCCCGCCACGTAAGCGAGAGAAACACAGGATGTTTGCCATGATAGTTGGCCGACACGAAAGCATTGGTATCGGTGAGATTGGAAGCCTTGGTCTCGAAAGCCAGGGGCAGATGCGGCTTCAACTTCGTGAAAAACGAGGTCAGGTGCCGCATAATGAGCCTGCCCCGCTGCTGGGCAGGGGTACGCCTGTTTTTAGGTTCCTCGCTCTTAGCACACACCACGGTGCCATGCTTCGTCTGTCGGAAAGTAATCTTGCCTATACTGCCCGAAAATCCCAATCCGTCTTTTCCTACTGTTCGTGCCATAAATAAATGTGTTTTAGTCGTATTATCCCCTTCGGCAAAGCCTGCCCAAAGGAGCTTTATCTACTGCAAATATACAACTTTTTTTCCACCTATCAGCAATCTTCAGGCCCTTTTCCCTACCAGCCGCCCCCGTGGTGGGTAGCACCTGGCTCCATAAAAGCCACGAAGACAAACCGATATGTCACCGACACAACTCCGACAAAAAGTCATAGTTACCTCGGACTTTAGTCGGAGCTACCTCGGAGCTACTACCTACCCACCACGGACACACCACGAAAACACCCCCCATCCACACCAACCTCAGCAAACACCAACACCAGCCCCCAGCCACACACACGCCCCGCCAAGAAACCCATAAGCGATCCCGAATTAGTGGATCAGCGACTTCTCTTTTCGGAACACAACATGTTTGAGTTGCTGAATTAATGAGAATATCTTTGATGGTGCACGCACCATCGGTCTCTAGATCCAAAGCATTCAAGATGTAGAGACAATAAATATACAGAGATACAGCCTTCGAGAGATAATAATTCTCTGCGGGATATAAAGAGATTATGTTCGCCTGTAGGCGATTGCTCGACTCCGCCACACGCTCCAGCAAAACACAGCTTTGCAGATAATCATAAAAAAAAAATTAGTTTTTATTGGCATGTGCAATGGCCGTTGGGCCTTGCTTTGCACGCACAGAGTAGCAAATAAATCACTTTCTATAGGTTGCCTACAATATCTGTAGGGCGATGGCGGCACAGGCTTCGGCATCGGCCAAGGCGTGGTGGTGGTTGGTAAGATCATAACCGCAGCGTGCGGCTATGATATCGAGGTTGTGGTGTCCCCCAGGCCAAACCTTGCGGGAGGCTATGCAGGTGCAATGGAACGCATAGTCGGGATAATCCATCTGATAGACACGGAACACTGCTTTGAGACAGCGTTCGTCGAACGCTTTGTTGTGGGCCACAAGGGGAAGCCCTTCGATCAATGGCTCCACCCGACGCCACACTTCGGGGAAAACGGGGGCATCGACAGTGTCTTCGGCCGTAAGGCCGTGGACCTGCGAGCACCAATAGTTGTAGTATTCCGGCTCGGGTTTGATGAGGGAATAGAACTTGTCTGCAATCTCGCCATTGCGTACTATCACTATGCCTACAGAGCATACGGACGAGGGTTCTCGGTTGGCTGTCTCGAAATCGATGGCTGCAAAGTCTTTCATTGTTCGTTTTCGGGTAACTTCTAATTATTAGCTTTTGATGGTTTCGAGGCTATCGCGCAGCAGATTTCTTTCCAAGGATGCAGGGCTGTAGCGAGCTACTGTCCAAAGCCTTAGGAAGAAAGATGCAAGCGAGAGTCTGAAAACACATAAGAT
>JAZUDW010000055.1:0-8567 GCA_045639845.1 Bacteroidales bacterium | reverse complement strand
TCACAGAACGACATGGCTACGATCCGACTTACTCTCCTCAGTGCCGTTCATCAGATCGGCAGTCGTGGCATACCTGTGGTAGGTGTCAACTTTGGTCATCTGGGGTTCCTTACAGCAGCAGGCCGTTCCACTGATGTGGGCGTACTCGTCGATGCGTTGCTCGGAGGACGACTCAAAGAAGAGGAACGTACGCTGCTTTCCGTAAAGGTTGATACCCTGCCTGATTTTGAGACCAGTTGTCTCAACGAGGTGTGCCTCAATCGCAGCACGGCATTCAGCACCATGACAACCCACCTTTTTGTTGACAACCAATATGTGGCCACCTATACTGGCGACGGTGTCATTGTGGCCACACCAACAGGAAGCACAGCCTACAACCTATCGTGTGGTGGCCCTGTGCTTACTCCCAACTGTGGTTGTCTTGTGATAACCCCCATTGCCCCGCACACGATGACTTTACGATCCATCATCGTCCCCGACACGGCAACCCTCCGCTTGGTTACCACCGACGATCTTGAGGAATGCGCCTTGGGCACCGACTCTATCCTACAGCCTTTGGCAGGCGAATCCACCGTCACCATCACCAAAGCTCCTTATACGGTGCGGTTGCTCCGTATGGAAAACCAATCGTTCTTCACAGCCATCCAAGAGAAACTATCTTGGGGTAAATAAAGTATTCCGTTGATCAAAAAAAAGATCAAATCAACAGTTCAACAAATCAACAATCATATGCAGCTCTCTCAGTATTTCGAACCAATAGCCGCCGATAGCATTCTTTATCCCATTGACGATCAGATGCCCTCATTAGGGCAATGTTCCACCATCTATACAGAAGGAACCGCCTTCCCCAATTTGGAAGGTGCTCGTGTAGCCCTCATAGGCGTTTGCGACGACCGCATGAGTCCCGACAACGAGGGTTGCGCCCTTGCATCCAATGAGGTGCGTGCCAAACTCTATCCTTTGGCATGTCCTGTAGATGGACTAAAGATGGTCGATTTGGGCAATCTCATTCCTGGCAATAGTGCCAACGACACCATCTATGCTCTTGCCGAGGTGATGTACAAACTTATAGAGAAGAATATCGTGGTAATCGTACTGGGTGGCAGTCAGGGTCTCTCTTTTGCACAATACAAAGCCTACGAGATATTAGGTCGTATCATCACCATGCTGAGCATCGACTCTCAGTTCGATATTTACGATGGACCCCTCTCTTCCCGCACCTATCTCAATCATATCATACAGCAGAAACCCAACTATTTGTTCGACCACGTCACCCTTGGTTATCAGACCTATTTCTGTCATCGCAATCTCTTGCAGCTCATCGACGACCTTCAGTTCGATGCCTTCCGCTTAGGCGATATTCAGCGCAATCTTGAGAAGGCAGAGCCCATCATTCGTCGTGCCGATACCATCAGTGTTGACCTTTCTGCAGTGCGTCAGAGCGATGCACCGGCACAGGCGTCGCCATCGCCTCATGGTTTCTATGGTGAAGAACTCTGCCAGATGGCTCGCTATGCTGGTATGAGCGACAAACTTACCTCTATCGGTTTCTACGAGCTCAACCCATCGTTCGACAGCAATCATCAGACGGCCCACATGGTGGCTCATGCCTTGTGGTATTTTATCGAAGGCGTTTATTTCCGTCGCGACGATGCCCCCTATCGCGACACTGCCTACTATCAGCGTTATTGCGTCACACTGAGCGACGACAATCTCGAAGTCATGTTCTATAAGAGCAAGAAGAGCGATCGCTGGTGGATGGAGGTGCCCGATCATAAGAATCAGAAAGACCCCCGCTACATACGTCAGCTCCTCATTCCCTGCTCCTACGACGACTATCTCGAAGCTCTCCAAAACAAGCTTCCTGAACTTTGGTGGAAATTCTATAAGCGATATAATATGTAAAGCACCAGTAAAGAGTGACTGTGGGAGAAACATCTTTAATGTCTTATTGCTCATAGCAGATCACCCACACAAACTTTTTCCTAACCACTTATTGCATATCTTATAATACTATTAACCATGTTCGATCTATTGAATCAACAGCTCCATTTCCTCGGTATCTATATGACCGTTATCGACCTTATTGGCTCCATTTTGGGCATTATCTATATAATACTCGAATACAAAGCTTCCCGATGGCTGTGGCCTTTCTGCATAGCCATGGGAGTGTGTGTGGCTTATTCTTGTTTTGTGAACCAGTTTTATGCCAATGGTGCCATCAACGTCTATTATGTTCTAATGGGTATATACGGTATCTATCAGTGGCGCAAGTTGAGTCGTAGCAAACTAGCTCAAATAGAGCAGAGTGTGGGTCCAACTGATACTGCCGAGGCACCTATGCAGAGTATCCCTCGCAAGTTGGTGCCTTGGGTGATAGGTGCCATGCTTTTGCTCAGTGCAGGATTGTATTTCTTGTTGCATAGCGTTGGAGAAAACAATGTGGTGCTCGGTATCGACCTCACTATCCTCGATGCCATCACCTCGGCCATCAGCATCGTAGCCATGTGGATGCTGGCCCATAAATACTATCAGCAGTGGATCTGTTGGATTGTGGTCGATCCTATCACTGTGGTACTCTTTCTTTTAGGCGGCAGCTATCCCCTGGCGGTCATGTATGCCGTGTATATAGTGATATCCGTTATGGGCTATCTGAAATGGAAGAAAGACTTTGAGAAAGAACAGCAATAAATTATGAATACTGTAATCCTCGCCAATGGCGATTTTCCCAGCCATCCTATCCCTTTGCGGCTGTTGTGTGAATCCGATCTCATCATCTGTTGCGATGGTGCTGTCAATAAGCTTGCCACCCATCTGATGGTCGATAAGTCTTTTGCCAATGCCTTGCAGGGCGATGCCCCCCACAGACAGGGCAATCCTATCACTGTGGTAGTGGTAGGCGATGGCGACTCTTTCCATCCCAATACCTCTATCGACCAGCTTTTTGCCGAGGCGGGTTCTCCTCTTTTGCGTTATTCCGACGAAGATCAAGAGACCAACGACCTCACCAAAGCCATACGTTATGCCGCCAATCAGGGTGTTCGCAATATCGATATCGTTGGAGCCACAGGGCTTCGCGAAGACCATACCCTTGGCAATATCAGTCTGCTAGCCCATCACTCAGACCTCTATTATCTGCGATTGTTTACCGACTATGGCAGTTTCACTCCCATACAATCTACCACTCGCTTTAAGTCATTTGCACGTCAACAGGTGTCTATCTTCAATCTTCGGTCCAACGCTGCCACCCTCAGCAGCAAAGGCTTGCAATACCCCTTCTTCGACCGCTCTTTCGAACAGTGGTGGGAAGGTACTCTCAATGCCTCCCTTGGTGACGAGTTTACTATAGAAGTCAACGCCTTGCCGGGCTCCAACATCCCTCCCCACGTGTTGGTGTATCGAACCTACGATGCCAAAGAGTGATATCTTTGGCGATCAGATAAATGATGTTGTCAACTATTGTTCGGTGAAGGGTAATCAGACAGAAGCAATGTCTTTTCACTCTTCATTTCAATGCCTATTCTCAATTGTTACCGCAAAGCTGGTTGTAGCGAAGAATGGCCAGTATCAGGTCCTGTTCCTGTTCGGCCTGATTGTCCAAGCATTGCTGGTATAGTGTCTGGGCTTCCAGATAGTCCGATATGGAGGAGAGCCCAGCTTGGTAGTAGTGTCTGTTTTCTTCAAGATTCTCATGGGCTTGGGCCACAGCCTCTTGTTTCATTTTCAGTTGCAATGAAGCTTCCACCATGGTGCTGTGGGCCTGCAACGTTTGCAAAACCATCTGTTCGCGTAGTTCGTTGCGTAGGTTTTCGGCCTTTTGAATCTCAATGTTTTTCTGTTTCAAAGCGTGGCTTCCGCTCCACCAAGCGGTGAGCGGTACGTTGAGCGTGGCAAAAGCGATACCGTTTTGCGAGTATTTGCTGCCCAGCATGTTGCTGTATCCGTAGGTGCCACCCACCATCAGTTGAGGAAGCATCTCGCCCAGCTGCATTCTCTTTTCAATACGTTTGGCCTCTACTTGAAGGTCCAAAAGTTGCGATTCGGCACGTTTGCACAAACACTCCACCGCATCAGTCATCATCAGTGGGAGCGGCTCTCTTTCGGTCAGTTTCACTGGTTGCAGTATCCAGGTGCTAGTATCGGTCATCGATAGGCCAACAAACTGTCGCAGTGCCAGCGTGGCCAGATGCAACCCGTTGTTGAGCTGTTGCTGTTGAGATAGCAGCTCGGTTCGTTTCAAACGCACCTTCAGCAGGTCGTTGCGGCCCACTATCCCAGCATCGAAAGCCGACTGGGCATCGCGTTGCAGTGTGTCTATCAGTTGCAGAGCCTGCTCTACCACCTTCTGTTTCTCCATCAGCGATAGCACCAATTGGTATCGTTGGGTAGTGCTGAGCACCACTTCGTTGCTGCTCATGGCCAGTTGCAGTTCGGCGGCATCGATGCCCAGTTGTGCCAGTTTGTTGCCGTTGATGATGCGGCCGCCTACAAAGAGCGGCTGCATTGCCGAGAGTCCTGCCATGGTGCCGTGGTCGAGCATTTGGATACCCACGTCGATATCGAGGTTGTTTGCCAGATCATGGAGTGCCTGATCTACATCAAAGGGGAAGTTGGCATTGTCGTCGAGTTGTGTATGTACCGTCACCGCGCCCTCGGCTTCGCTCGAATGGAGGTCGATAAGAGGGTTGAGCGAAGTGAAGTACGAAGCCGATGCCGAGAGGGTGGGGAAATAGCGGGAAAAAGCCTCCTTGCGGGTCTGGCGTGCCTGCTCCACATCGAGGCGTGCATTTTTCAATGTGGCTTGGTGTCGCAGCGCCATAGATATGCAGCTGTCGAGGGTTAACACATGGTTTTGGGCCCAAAGCGTGGCAGTGCCCAAAGCCAGGCAGAGTAGCGTGGTTATTATCTTTTTCATCTTATTTCGTGGTTGGTACGGTGGTGTTTTTTTTGTCGAAAAGTTTCCAGTAGGCTACTGGGAGTACGGTGACGAAGAGGAGTATGGCCATCAGTGTGCCGAAGCAGATCACTATACCCATAGGCATCCACAGTGTGCTGCGGTGCAGTATCATCGGTATCACGCCCACAGCGGTGGTGGCACTGGTGAGGAAGATAGGCCGCATGCGGCGGCGTCCTGCTTCGAAGGCCACATCGCGCAGCGGCATGCCTTGGCCGCGCAGCTCTTCGGCATAGTCGAACATCACTATGGTGTTGCGCACGTTGATACCTATGAGGCTTACTATGCCTATGATAGCGGTAAGGCTCACATCTTGATGGAATATCCACAGTCCCACAAAGGCTCCCAGCAGACACAGCGAGGTGCCGCAGAGGGCCAGCAGGGTGAGGCGTATCTTTTTGAAGTTGAACAGTAGGAAGAAGAACACGATGAGCACAGCGGCTATGAGGCCCACGATGATGTTGCCCATATTGTCTTCGTTCACAGCGTCGAGGCCGCCATAGGTCATGTGAATGTCGTCGGGCAGCATCTCCTTGAAAGGACCTTCGAGATAGGGGCGTAGTTTTTTCATCACCTGGGGCTGGCTTTTCCCATAGCGGAGGTCGGCGCCCACGGTGAGGCAGGGCATACCGTTGCGGTGTGCTATCTGTGCGGGTTGCCAGTCGGCGCTCACGGTGGCCACTTGTCGCAGGGGCACCCACACGGCGGGTAGTGCCGTGGGTATGATGGCATTCTCAATGTCGGCAAAGTTGGGTTGCTCTTCGTGGCGTTCGGTGAGCAGACGCACCTGCACCTTGTAGTCGTCTTCCCACAGCGTGGTCATAGGCAGGCCGCCAAACAGGGTTGCCATATAGGTGTTGAGCGATGCTTTGGTGACTCCCAGGCGCGATGCTTCGTCGGGTTTGAGCTCTATCTTCACGGTGGGTATATAGCCGTCGAAGTCGCTGTGTACCCATACCATGTCGTCGTCGTGCGATCTCAGCAGGGCTTTTACCGTGTCGCCGTATTGGCGTAGCAGCTGCTTGTCGTTGCCGCGCAGGCGTATCTCTATGGGGTTGGTCACGGCTTGGTAGTCGAGTTGTTTCACCCTCACCACGGCTTCGGGGAAGGAGTCGATATAGGTGTCTTTGTATTTCTTCACCAAGGCTTCGGTGGCCGCATAGGAGGGTGTCTTCACTATCATCTGCCCATAGTTTTTGGCGGGCATCTGAGGCGAATAGGCGGCCATGAAACGGGGCGACGAGGTGCCTACGAATGTGGTGATGGTTTCCACCCTCTCGTCCTCTCTCAGTTTCTCTTCCATAGCCTTGCATATACGCTCGGTCTGTTGCAGTGTGGAGCCCTGGGGCAGGTATATCTCAACGGCAAAGCTGTCGCGTTCGGCTTTGGGCATGAGCTGCAATGGGAGGTGGAGGAAGAGGAGCACGGCCAGTGCCACACTGCCTATGCCTATGCCAAGGGTGGCCCATGGATGGGCAAAGCATTTGTGTAGCAGTGCTTCGTAGGTGGTTTGCAGCCATTCGAAGAATCGGCTCTGCATTCGGGCAAAAGCCGTGGTGCGTTGGCTGTCGTGCTCGGGCTTGATCATCTTGAATTCCAGATAGGGGGTGAGCAGCATGGCCAGTGCGAGCGAGATGAAGAGCGATATGGCTATAGTGGTGGGGAAAAACTTCACGAAGTCGCCCAGCGGGCCGTCCATAGTGAATAGGAATGGGAAGAAAATGGCGCTGATGGAGATGGTGGCTATCACCAGCGGGGTGAAGAAGGTTTTGGCACTCTTGAGTGCCGACTCCCACGGCCCCATGCCGTGGCGTATGTTCTCCATATATCCGTCTATCATCACAATGGAGTCGTCCACTATCATTCCCAGCGTCACTATGAGGGCTGCCAGTGTCACGGTGTTCATCTCGTAGCCTATGATATACATGATAGAGATGGTGATAGCCGTGGTGAGGGGTATCTCGATGGCGGGCACCAGTGCGCTTGTGAAGGGGAAAAGGAGCATCATCACGCCTATCACCACCAGTATGGCGGTAAGCAGGTCTTTGAGGAAACCCCATATCGAGTCGTCCACCACCTTGGGCAGGTCGGTGATGCGGTAGAGGCTCACCCCGTCGGGGATGGTGCGCTGGAAGTCTTGCAGTTCCTTTTCGATGGCTTCGCCAAACTTCACGATATTGTTGCCTTGTCGCATCTCGATAGAGAGCACCAGGGCTTTGTTGCCGTCCTTGGTCACGAAGCTCTGCGGCTCGGCATATCGCCGTTCTATCCGTGCCACGTCTTTGAGTTTGATGTTCTGCCCTGTAGGTGCTGTGATCACCACCACTTCGCCTATCTCTTTTTCCGATTGGAAGGGGCTTATCACATGGATGGGTGTGGAGAGGTCGTCGCTTTGCAGGGTGCCGCCCAGACTTACGAGGCCTTGGGTGAAGAGCGAGGCTGTAAGTGTCTGGTTGCTTATGCCGTAGGTAGCCATCTTCTCCTTGTCGATATAGATGTCTATCTCTTCTTGCAGGCTGCCCATGGAGTTGATATTGCCCACGGCCGGTATGCGTCGCAGTCGGCCTTTGAGCATATCCATGTAGTGGTCCATCTCGCGGTAGGTCTTGTCGGCGCTCTCCATGGTGATGAGCAGCGACGAGGTGTTGCCGAAGTCGTCCTTCACCACTAGGGCCAGCACGCCTGGCGGCAGCTGTGATTTGTAGCTCTCCAGTCCGTGGCGCAGTTTGGACCATGCCTCGTTTTGGTTCATCACACGCTTGTCGAGCTCTACGAAGATGTAGGTGATGCCTTCACGTGTGTAGCTGTAGGTGCCCTCTTTGTTCACCTCTTGAAAGGTGAAAAGGTATTCTTCCAAGGGGGTGGTGACCTGCTCTTCTACCTCGGTGGCCGAGGCACCGGGATATACGGCGGCCACTACGCCGAAGCGAATCACAAACTCGGGAAACTCTTGTTTGTTCATCTTGTCGAGACCATATATGCCGAAGATCACGAGTATGCCTATCAGCAGGAATACGATCTTGATGTTTTTCATCACCGTTTCGAGGAAGTGTGGCTTCATGTTGCAGTTTTTTTTATATCGTTGCTTGTCGGCGGGCTATTCGTGGCTACGTTTGGGTGGGCCTGAGGGCTGCACCGACAGTCTGTTCCAACTTTCTATAACGCGGAAAAATATTTTTTAGTCTAATCAAGGGTGGCTGATTTGAGGGTTGATGCCCAAACTTGTGGCTCTGCTGCTCTTTGATCGTGGATCGTATTGTGGCCCTGGGGGTGCTTTATGGATAGGTGCGTGTCGAATTGTGTTTTGCTTGTGAGGTAGATCCGCAGGCCTTGTTGTCGGCTTCCGAAAATGGCTGCAGCATAGCGCTGGTGGGCTTGCCGCTTTCTGGCGAACGGGGTGGGGGGTGGCTTGTCGTGCGAAGGCTATTGGGTATATTTTCGTTTTCTCGCTGTGTGGCTGCTGTGCCTATAGGCTGGACCCCTGTTGGAGGGGCGGCATATGGGGGCGGGGTGGGTCGATGGTGCATCGTTTTCCCATGGTGCCTACAGTGTGTCTCCACTGCTATTAGTGGAGAAACAGTGGAGACAGAGTGGAGAAACAGTGGAGATAGGC
>JAZUDW010000054.1:0-6929 GCA_045639845.1 Bacteroidales bacterium | reverse complement strand
AGGCTCTATTCTTCCAACCCTGCTTATCTCCAGCTGCAGGTCTGACAGATGCACTTTCTGGCTCTTACCTGCCCCATGCGATACTGGGTGGGGGCTGGCGTGTCTTGTTGTACCGTTTTGTGACCTCGGCGGCTTTACCTGGTCGATAAAATAGCCCGTGACCCCAATAGGACTTTATTTTGGCTATGCAAGATTTTCACTTGCGGAATTTAGGTATATTATTTTTTTTATTATTTTTGCAATGTAAAAAAAATAAAACAACAAGAATACATAAAAATGAAAAAGAACGCTTTACAAATGCTATTATTCATAATAGCACTCATGTATGGTTGGGCATCAATGGCTCAAGCCGATGTCAAAATCAACCTCAACGATGGTAGCACATCTACATATCATATAGCGGCATCTGGACGACTATATTTTGACAATGACAACCTCGTGGTCGTAACGGAAACGAATGCCACACATTCGATGATAGCTCTAGAATCAATACGCTCTTTGCATTTCAATGCATCCAACAACGACATAGCCACATCAGAGTATGCTTCGTTCCAACTCAGCCCCAATCCCACCCAAGGATCTGTAGTGATCGACGGAATGGAACCAGGCATTCAAAAGGTGACAGTTTTCGCTCTCGATGGCACTACTGTATTCCAAGGCAGCATTGACAACGGACAAAAGATCGACCTCGCAGGCCTACCCCGAGGTATCTATTTCGTAAAAGTAGGCAACCATTGTGAGAAACTCATCAAACAGTAAAAAAACTCTAGCAGCAATGAAAAAAGTATTATTCATAATTTTTGCTTGCGCAACCCTTTCTTGGGCTTCGGCACAAGAGGTACGCACACTCAACGCCATGAGCGGTGGAATGAACATTTTCTCGAAGGCCACCCAGTCTATCGACAGTATCAAATTTGTAGGCGGCAACGCAGTGATCCACTATGGTACCAACACTTGGTCGCGACCAATAAATGCAATGGACAGCGTCACCTTTGGATGGCAACAAGCCATCGACGATATTGAGAGAGAAGACACCATTGCCATCGACACCAACAACGCCATACGGATAGTATGGAACGGCAACCAGGCTAGCATCGTAAATCCACGAGCAAACCAAGGTGTAAGCATCACTGCCGACAGCACCCATGTGACTGTTACCGCTAACGCCAATACTGCCGACATCGTGTACATACTGAGTGGTAACACAGACAACGGTTCACTTACAATCAACACAGACAAGAAACTGATAGTACTGCTTGAGGGCGTAAACATCGTGAACCCGCAAGGACCGGCCTTATTGATTAGCGGAGACAAACGCGCCTGTATTCATTTGCTTGCCAACACACTAAACTCATTGTGGGACGGTGCTGCCAGCACACAAAAAGGTGCCTTGCAGAGCGACGGAAGATTCATCATTCAAGGCTCAGGACTATTGAACATCAACGGCTTGGCAAAACACGGCATCCAAAGCAGCGGATCGACTACTATCTTGGATGGCGCTATAAATATCTTAGGTGCTGCTAAAGACGGTATGAACGTCGATAACTTCATCATGTGGGGCGGCAGCATCAACGTCACAAACACCGATGGCGATTGCATTGATGGCGACCAAGGCTATATCCTCATTAAAGGTGGCACACTCAACCTTTCATCGTCGGCCAAGAAAGCCAGCGCATTGGTTTGCGACAGCGTAATGGAGATTTTTGGTGGAAACATCACCATAATCCTCGGCGGCAAAGACACCAAGGCCCTAAAAGGCGGCATGGACATCTATGTGACCGATGGAACTACACATATCACCGTGAGTGGTGATCAGTCGAAGGCCATAAAATGTTCAGGTGACTTCTATATGATGGGGGGCATGTTGGACATCACTGCGTCGGGCAATGTGGTGCTCGAAGAGAGCGGTTCTGGCTACGACCCCTCGTACTGCACTGGTATAAAGACCGACGGCAACATCACTATCACCGACGGATCTCTTACCGTAATCTGCCCCGAAACCAATAATGGAGGCAAAGCACTCTCTGCATCAGGCGACATCACCATTGCCGGTGGTTCAATAAACCTCACCACCATAGGCGGCGCTGCTGTTTACACCGATGCTGATGGTGCACAAAACGACTACAAACCTTCGTGTATCAAAGCCGATGGCAATATCAATATCTTTGGCGGACGCATCCTAGCCACTTCGACAGGCACAAACATAGCCACCGATGCCAACATGTATGTAGATGCTTCGGCAACAGATTCCATAATTCTCGATAATTCCGGAATTGGCTTCACCTACGGCGGTACAGGTACATCCGTAACCGATGGTTTTGCACCTTCATGTATCAATGTGGACGGCAACCTTGAGATATACGGTGCCAATATCACAGCAACAGCCACCGGCAAAGGCGGACGTGGCATCGTAGTGGACGGAACATACACACAAGGTTTGCTCAATGCAGACAACAACAACATTCATATCCATGTATATACAAGCGGAGCTCCCGTAAACACCACTACAAGCGGTGGCGGTGGCCATGGTCCCGGATCGCAGGTGGACTACTGGAAGGGACTACCCAAGGGTGTGAAGATCGAAGACACGCTCACAATCAATAGTGGATACCTCAGCGTGTATTGCTCTCAGGCCAGTGGCGACCCCAATGGCGAAGCCATCGAAACGAAGAGTGCCCTGTATGTAAACGGCGGAGTGATAGAAGCCAACTCGTACGACGATGCCATCAATGTGGGCACCTACATGGAAGTGAACGACGGCTTTATCTGGGCCTACGCTCGCGGCAACGACGGTATCGACAACAACGGCAATTATACCTACCTCAATGGCGGTGTAATCGTTGTTCAGTCGGGATCCGAACAAGGTATCGATGCCAGCGCCGATGCAGGCGGACACCTTATTATCAACGGTGCCACCATCGTAGCCCTCGGTGGCGCTATGGGAGCCCTAGACTCACCTACATTCCCCGGCTCACAGAAAAATCTTTCTCTTTCGAACGTAACCCCCGCCAACGGTTTCGCCATCTACAAGGACGACCAACTTATTGTGGCTTTCAAGTCTTCCACTACCAACACCGGTTCTAACTTCCAAAACACACCCAGCCGAGCAGGCACCAAACCTCCAGGCGGTGGTGGTTCTGGTAACAACAGTCGGATTGCTGTAACCACTCCCGACATTGTCAGCGGAACGTATTCAGTGTATTCTTCGGTAACCATCACTGGCGGCACAAACTGGCATGGGCTCTACCATGGAGCCACCGTTACCACCAGCGGGAATGCCACTTCGGTGACAGCATCTTCTAAGTGATGATTATCTATTGATATTTTTGTGAAGAGTGAAGAGTGAAGAGTGACTAGAGATGCCAGCATTAGCATCATACTGCACACTCCTCACTATTCACTCTTTTTGGTCGCTTATAATCAAGTGGAGCCAAGGGATCATTCAAATAAACAAATAAACACCTTTATCGATACCAATCTATGATTTCATCGACCCTCAAAGAATATATCGAGCAACAGATAATACCCCTATATCAGTATTTCGACACCGCCCATCGTCAAGATCACGCCTATAAAGTGATACACAATAGCATGGACCTCGCTCAGTATTATGAAGTAAACCATGCCATGCTCTATACAGCCGCCGCCTTTCACGACACAGGACTTGCAGAGGGCCGCGATCTGCACCATCTGGTGTCGGGGCGAATTGTTCGTACCGATCCGCAGCTGTCGCGATGGTTTACGTCTCTACAGATAGAGACAATAGCACAAGCAGCCGAAGACCACAGGGCATCATTACGATACCACCCTCGTTCTATATACGGCTGCATCGTAGCCGAAGCCGACAGGGATATCGAACCCATTATCATACTTAGACGGACCATACAATACGGACTAAGCCACTATCCCCAACTCTCCTTCGAGCAACAATACCAACGATACTGCAACCATCTGAAAGAAAAATATGCAGAAGGCGGTTATATCCAACTCTTCGTACCCCAATCGCCCAACGCACACCAATTGCAACTACTGCGTGATATTATTGCAGACCCAGCGCAAAGAAGATCGCATTTTGAAGCAATCATCCAAGAGTTGAAAGCAACCGACAAGGAAGAATAGTGATGATGAAAAAAACAACTTGGTACACAATGAAAACCAAGTAATCTTCAAAATACAAACCATCATTTTCTCAATACCGAAACAATCGAATCTAAGCCGCCCCCCCTATACCCCGATGTGAAACAAGAGAATCATCGTGAAAACACCACGACCATATATACCTGCTCAAGATTTTTTTCCGACATCACACAACAAATCTCTATCCTAAAGTATCTATAACCACAAATGGACGATAAGCACGCAGACATACTGACTGGTTGTCGCAAAGGCGACCGCAGAGCTCAAAAAGAGCTCTACGACATATATTCGCCCATGCTTTTCAGCCTGTGTATGCGCTATTTAGGAAACCGGCAGCAAGCCGAAGATGTACTTCACGACGGGTTTATTACTATTTTTGAGCGAATAAAAGACCTGAAAAACGACAATTCGCTCAAAGCATGGATGTACTCTATCATGGTTCATGCAGCCTTGAAGCACATACGCCGACAGTCGAAAATGCAAATGGTAGCAGACAGCAGTACGCTCGACAACAACATGCTGATCGAACCAATCAGTATCGACTACAACAACTACGACATTCAGGTGATCCAATCGGCAATCGAAGCCCTCCCCCTCTACCTCAGAACCGTGTTCAACATGCACGACGTAGAAGGATATTCGTTTACAGAGATTGCCGAGAATCTGAACATACAGGAGACCACCGTGCGAGGATACCTCTTTAGAGCAAAAAATATATTAAAACAAGAGCTCGCCCATTTTAGAGAACAACAATAAGACCACCTTAAAGTATTTTACCATGGAACTGAAAGATAGATTTGAGAACCAACATACCCAACCCTCACCCCAGGTGTGGAACCATATTGAGCACACACTTTACCGCCAAAGGAAACTGCGACGCTGGAAAAGATGGGGTGGTGCAATATTAGCAACCATAGGCATAGTCGCTTGCGTACAACTGCTTTCGAAAACCACGTCCGACACTCATCAGGCTGCCAACCTAAAGGGGAACGACAACATCTGCAACAACGAGACTTTCGACGAAGCAACACTACCTGACACAAAGGAGATCCGAAATGGAAACACCCCAATAGCCGAGGTCCGCCACACTCACACCCCCCTTACCGGATCCCAGCATGGCAACACAGCCCAACTAATTGCAGCAACACCCGCAGAGATCATTGCATCCAAGCCCGCTGCAGCCAACACCGCCCTTGGTACAAACCATCAAGGTGTCGTCACCAACAGCAATCCAATACCCGCTGCTACCAACAACACGACATCATCTACCGCCAGTCCTGCACAAGAGCAGCCCGACCTACCGACGATAAAAAGTAAAGGGAACACCACGGAAGCATTATGCCTCATGATCCCCAATGCCTTTGCCCCGAACGACGCCTCAACGGAAGTACGCGTTTTCAAACCCGTGGCAACAGAAAACAGTCATATCGTTTCCTTCTTCATGCAGATATACAACCGCTCGGGAGCACTGGTTTTCAGCACTCGCGATATCAACACCGGTTGGGATGGAAAACTAAAAGGCAGCGACATGCCCATGGGCACCTATGTCTATATTATCGAATACAAAGATGCCACTACCGGAATACACAGACAGAAAGGCACCGTGGTACTGATAAGATAATGCCAATACAGTGAAGACAAGAACAACTTGAGACAATGTTTCTTATCATAAGGATGCTTTAGACCACCGTATCGGCTATATAGACCATTTTGCCTGCAAGTGGGAACTTGCAGGCAAAATGGTCAAAGGTTTACTAAACCTTTTCGTCATCAGTCGTGTAGCCTTTTCTCCGCCTTGCTTCGCTCTGCCCGCAATCTCTTTGAGAACGCTATCGAGCTTCACAGAAGTCCTTCATACACTGGTTTGGATTTTGGGTCTGCTATTATTAAATTCGAGCAAGTTGTCGGCTGACGATTGGATGAATTTAGTTGATATTGGAATGGGTTATGTCGGAACATTGGTCCCCCCAGGGTTGGTTATATCGGCAACATACTCATTGCTTAGAAATTACGGAACTGAGATGATGGAATATATGATACATGATGAAATTGAAAGAGCAAGATTGATGCAGACTGGGTATCCAACACTAAAAATTGGAATGAGACAAAATAAAACTGATGGTTATGTTACGTTTTTATGATTATGTTTTTTATCGAGTAGCCAGCTCTCGTTTTTATCAAAAAGTTGCCCCAAGAACCTTTTGTCAAGGAGGCTTTGGAGTGACGACTATAGCTGAAGTATTAAACTTCATTACTATCATAAGCATAATATGTACTATTTTTGATATCGAGTTCACAAGAGGTATGGCTAAATATTGGGTCAACATACCTATCATCATCTTCAACTGCTTTAGGTTCACAGAAGAAAGATATAAGGTCTTAAAAGAGCAATTCAAAGATGAACCCAATAAAAAAATCAGGAAGTACCTACTATTACTATATCTTTTCATGTCGTGGTTTTTGTTCTTCTTCGCAATATAGTTGACGAAAATGAAATAACAAACTGACAAGATAAATGTAAATAGTTGGCCTTTAAAATGTATTTAAATACTTATTATTCAATATAATAAATAGTTCAATTCTGCATTATTTCTACAAAGTTTTATTGATAACCCTTCAAAACCTGCGGAAATACCAAGTACAACAAGCCTGCCGACAGCCACCAGGCAACCCTGTTCGGAGATCTCGAATCGATGCTGAACCAGAAACATTCGCTCTACATCCTCGCAAATCTGATAGACTGGGATGTGTTCGAGTCCGGATTCAAGAAGCACTACAGCTCCGACAACGGA
>JAZUDW010000053.1:0-2243 GCA_045639845.1 Bacteroidales bacterium | reverse complement strand
CGCAGTAGTTTTGCCTGAAGGTGGAGGGGTATGTTGCCAATCTCGTCCAGGAAGAGGGTGCCGCCATTTGCCTGCTCGAACTTGCCTACATGGTCGGTGTGGGCATCGGTGTAGGCGCCCTTCACATGGCCGAACAGCTCGCTCTCGAAAAGGGTTTCGGTGATGGCTCCGGCATCCACACACACTATCGGTTGTCCACTGCGTAGGCTTTGAGAATGGATCTCGTGGGCCAGCACGTCCTTGCCGGTGCCGTTCTCGCCGGTGATGAGTACGGAGGCATCGGTCGGGGCAATCTTTCGTACCATGTCGCAGATCAGCATCATAGCAGGACTTTCACCCCAATACATCTTAGGTGCAGCCGGTTGGGGCTGGCTTTTTTTGGTCTTGGAAGGTATGGCCGATTGAAGTATCTCGATGAGTCGATCGTTATCCCAAGGTTTTACCACAAAGTCAAAGGCGCCACGCTTCATCCCTTCTACGGCAAGGGCAATGTCGGCGTAGGCCGTGAACAGAACCACCTGCACGTCGGGGTACGTCCGCTTGATCTGGTCAATCCAATAAAGACCCTCGTTGCCGGTGTTGATGTCGGCATAGAAGTTCATGTCCAGCAGCACCACATCGGGGTGCAGCCGGCGCATGGTAGACTCGATGCTATTGGGCGAAGAAATGATCTCCACCTCGGCAAAATGAGGAGGCAGCAGCATCTGCAACGTCTTTCGGATGCCTAGATTGTCATCTACTACAAGTATCTTACCTTTGTTCTTCATACTGATGGCGTAATAATAAGTCTCCACGAATTGTCTTTCTCGGTCCGTGCTATGTAGCCTTTATCCGAAAGAAGTCGTAACTGCTTGTTTACAGCCGTAAGGCTGATGCCCGCGGCTTTGGCAAGTTGAGGTATTGTAGCATTCGGATCTTCTATCATACGATTTAGAATCACGCTTGTTGTTACACTTCGGAATTTCACACGTTCACCATCAAACCACCATACATTATCACCTCTTTCGGTAAGGAACTGAATGTCGAACGACACTTCATCAATGAACAGTTTGGTGAAATATGTCAAAAAACTTTGAATATCCCGTTTCGATGCATGCGCTCCGATTGATGGGGCTGACCCAACTTTCAGATCAGCATTATGCAGAGCCTCCAAATAATCTCCTTTCTTTCGGCTGCGTACCACAATCATAGGGTAGTCGTGCCGAGAGAGAATATAGTTGACCATCAGACGGGCAATGCGGCCGTTGCCATCCTCAAATGGATGAATACGGATGTAGCGATAATGGAAAATGGCGGCCAACTCAATGGGCGTGAATTTACCAGACCGCTCTGCCTCATTATACCAATCTACCAAGTCAGCCATCAATGCAGGCGTCTCTTCTGGGGATGCATATTCAAAGCGGTCGCCATAACGAGTGATTACAGAATTGGGACGAGTCTTATATTGTCCGGCGTGAATCACATAACTTGTCTGAACGCCTCCTGGAAGCGTATGATATATTGTATAGTCCTCTCGCAAGAGTGCCTTGTGCAGGGTTCTGATAAAGTGTTGCGTCAGAGGCGTCTCCTTCAGTACCGCTTCTTCCTTCATCATCTTAAGTCCCACATTGCTGGCGGTCATTTCGTGGACATCACGTACTTCGGCTTCACCAACTATTTTGCCAAACAGCAGTAGTATCTCAGTCTGACCGTATGTCAGCGTATTGCCTTCAATGTGATTACTATTGTAGTTGAAGTCGATGGAGAATCTACGACTGAGCATTTCCCGGTCTCTGTCTGACAATGGTTGCAGGGCATTCCACTCTTTCATTATGTTTTCAATAGTCTTCATGATACCAGTCTTTTAGCAAGATAACTCATAAAAAGGTTCGTTAGAAATCAAATGCAAAGATATACAATTATTTTATAAAATGCAGAAAAATGCTCAAAAAGGTTTATTGTATCAACCTTTTTGAGGAAGATTGTCGTTTCCCTAACGCACTTACTCGGCAAAAGAATATGAATATTGTTTAGACCCAATTGCACCAAAACGAGAAATTTCTAAACAGCAGATTGCACTAAAACGAGAAATTTCTTGCATACTGATTGCACCAAATGGAGATTTTTGAGCATCCTAAATAGCAAAAACAATCTCCGCCTCGATGTTGCCCGAAGCGGAGATATGGCGATTATTCTGATTTGATTGACTCCACAGGATTCTTGGTGGCAGCACTGAGGCTGCGGGCTACAACAAGGGCCACTGT
>JAZUDW010000052.1:0-7019 GCA_045639845.1 Bacteroidales bacterium | reverse complement strand
GCCAATGCCTCCTCTATGCTTTCATCGAAATCCACATGGTCTCCGGTGGCGGTGTCCCATTTGACGGGCTGTATGGTCTTCCACTGTGCTCTGTGCTGAAGGTACAGGTCTCCGCTGGAGTTGTAGAGATGAAGGTGTATCACAGGGTGTAGCCTTTTCGATCCGTCGTGGGCTTGAGCGCGACTGATGGAGCCCAGCACCATGCCGTTTTCATCTACTTCGGGGAAAAGCTCTGTGTCTTTGTCGGCTGTCACTAAGTTTCTTTCGTTCATAAGTATGTGAGTAAATGAGTTGATGTTGTGGTAATGAAGAAATGGATTCTATGGCTTGATTGAATGTATGGTTGCAAAGGGGGTGATGTTGAAACAAATCAACTATTTGTAGCAAACGCTTACAGGTCTCCTAAAAGCTGATGGTGATAGGTATCACGATGCCCTTAGGTTGGGGAATGCCCAGCTCTTCCCTCTGGTGTTCGCGTGCCATATAGGTGATGATGGCGGCTGTGGAACCTATGAGCATACCCGTGAGCACGTCGCTGGGATAGTGCACTCCTAGATAGAGGCGAGAGAAGCCTACGGCAGTGGCCCATATCATGCTGGGTGCTACCACATACCATTTAGGATAACAAAGACTTAACGATACGGCAGTGGAGAAAGCCATCGAGGTGTGGCCTGAAGGGAATGAAGGGTCGAATTCGGTGGTCACAGACACCAGGTCGTCGTAGTATTTCTGATAGGGACGCTGACGGTGAACTGCATATTTCAACCCCAAGGTGACGCCTGTGGCCGAGAGCAGGGATATGCAGGTCGTCTTTCCGTATTCAAAGGAGGCGGCATCGTTGGTAGCCCATCCACCGGCGGTTAGACCTGCGGCAACAGAGGGAGCCAATACCAATGTGTTGCTCACAAAGCGCATCGCTCGGTCCATCTGAGGGGTACGGTGCTGTTGCAGACTGCAGAGGATTCGATAGTCTAGGCTCTGAGACAGCACTGTGCTGGTGGTAGCCAGAAGCATGAAGGTGCAGATAATGATTCTTTTCATTGACGAGTGTTGTTTGTACTTTTTTTTGAAACTAGGTGGCTGATACGTTCAAGTGGAGGATAGAGATTGTTGAGTGATCAAATGGTTGCTTTCTCAACTATCTGCTTTTATCGATGATAAATGAAGAGCGTCCCAAACGCTTACGTTCGGGACGCTTGTATCATGATCGTTATGAACTCTTATTTCTGAGCCATGTGAACGGTCATCTGTGGGAATGGGATGTCAACTTCGTGTTTATTGAACTCGTTATATACATTCTCGGTGAGGAATCCCATTACGCCCCAGTAGTCTTCGGTCTTGCACCATACGCGGAGCTGAAGGTCAACCGAGCTGTCGTTGAGGGTGGTAACAACAACCATGGGTGCGGGATCTTTCAGAACGCGAGCGTCGCTGTTGGCGAGATTTACCATAATCTCACGAGCTTTGTCAACAGACTGGCCGTAAGCTATACCGCAGTTCACATCCACACGACGGGTAGCCTGTTTGGAGAAGTTGGTGAGCGAACCGGTAGCGAGGTCGGTGTTGGGTACGATGATGGTCTTGTTGTCAACGGTAACGAGGATGGTGCTGAATATCTTGATTTCTTGAACGATACCCTCGTGGCCACCGCCCGAGATGTAGTCGCCCACTTTGAAGGGTTTCATGATGAGGATGATGACACCGCCGGCAAAATTCTGCAAGGTGCCCTGCAGAGCCATACCTACTGCCAAGCCGGCAGCACCCAAGATAGCGATGAACGAGGTGGCCTTGATGCCGATGATGTCCATGGCCATGATGATAAGCATCACTTTAAGAAGCACATCAACGAAGCTGAGCAAGAAACCGCGAAGCGAAGTCTCCATGTTCTGTTTGTCGAACATTTTCGCCATGGTTTTCTTGAGCATCTTGATGAGCTTGAAGCCAATCCAGAGCACGAGTATGCAACCCAGTATCTTGGGGAGGAACGATACACTGAGGTCGAGCAGACCTACGAATGCGTCTTTGATCACGGTGTTTTTACCAGTCACCACGTCGGCGAGATCGGTGATACGCATATCTTTCACCGTTTCGGCCACTGTGGTCATATTGCTATCTAAAGCTTTGAGACCCTCGGGAACTACCGCGGTAGGGTCGTCTTGAATAAGCATTAATTTCATAGGGATGAGTAATAATCAGTTAACGGAAATAGGGTATATCCAAAATAAAAAAGAAAGCCGATATTACGAGTGCGAGATACTCTCTGTGGGTAATATCGGCTTATGAAAGCCACAATAGCAGCAGACTCGTCGTGTGTTTGGGAAGATCCCCACATTATGAGTCTGCCGCTATCAGCAATTATTAGTTGTGAAGCTCGTGGATTACGAGACCAGAGCGGAGCTTAGGCTCGAACCAGGTAGTTTTGGGAGGCATGATGTTGCCAGTATCGGCGATGTCGATGATCTGCTTCATCGATACGGGATAGAGAGCGAAAGCCACCTTCATCTCACCATTGTCAACGCGACGTTTGAGCTCGCCGAGACCACGGATACCGCCAACGAAGTCGATACGCTTGTCGGTGCGGAGGTCTTTGATGCCGAGGATCTTGTCGAGAACGAGGTTGGAAAGGATGGTAACGTCGAGAACTCCGATAGGATCGTTGTCGTTGTAGGTGCCAGGCTTAGCGTTGAGGCAGAACCAGTGACCATCGATATAAACGCTGAACTCGTGGAGTTTGGTAGGTTTGTAGATCTCGGTGCCCATGTCTTTCACTTCGAAAGCTTCGCCGAGAGCGTTGATGAACTGCTCTTTGGTGAGGCCGTTGAGGTCTTTTACTACGCGGTTGTAGTCGATCACATTGAGCTGGTTGTCGGGGAAGATAACAGTCATGAAGAAGTTGTATTCCTCCTGGCCATTGTGGCTGGGGTTGTTCTCTTTCTTCTCCTGGCCAACGAGGGCAGCAGCAGCGCTACGATGGTGACCGTCGGCGATGTACATGGCGGGAACTTTCTTGTCGAAGAGTTCAACGAGTTCGGCGATGGTAGCCTTGTCGTCGATAACCCAGAAGCGGTGACCGAAGTTATCCTCCTTAGCTACGAAGTCGTAGATAGGTTTCTGGTTGTTAACGATGTTGGCAACGATTTCGTCGATACGCTCAACAGCGGGATAAGCGAAGAATACGGGCTCAACGTTAGCGTTGGTCCAACGCACGTGTTTCATGCGGTCTTCCTCTTTGTCTTTGCGGGTGAGCTCGTGTTTTTTGATCACCTTGTTCACGTAGTCTTCAGAAGCGGCGCAAGCTACGATACCGTACTGCCATTTCTTCTGGTCCATGCTCTGAGCATAGATGTAGAGTTTCTCTTCCTGATCCTGAACAAGCCAGCCGTAGTCTTTGAAGTTGTTGTAGTTTTCAACCACTTTGAGATAAACGGAAGCATCGTGCTCGTCGGTACCAACGGGAAGGTCGATTTCGGCCTTGGTCACGTGGAGAAGGCTGTAGGGATTGCCTTCGCACTCTTTGCGAGCTTCTTCGGAGTTCAGTACGTCGTAGGGACGAGAAGCCAGTTTCTCAACAATGCTTTGAGGAGGGCGGAAGCCCTTGAAAGGTTTTATTACGGACATGTCTTTATTTTTTAATTAATAAGTATTCTATAATAAATAGCGGGGGCGGCTAAGCGGTATTGGCCAGAGTGCCGTCCCCACGGAGGTGTTTATCAGCCTTTGTAGAAGGGCATTTTAACAACAACAGCTTTCAGCAGTTTCTCGCGAACCTTGATGAAGATCTCGGTATCGGCTTTGCTGAAGTCGGCGCATACGAGAGCAGTACCGATGTTTTTGCCGGTGCTGGGGCTGGGGCTACCGCTGCGAACCTCACCGATCTTCTTGCCTTCGGCGTTGCAAACCTCGTAGCCGCCACGAGCGATACCGCGGTCGATCATCTCGAAGCCGACGATTTTGCGCTTGCAACCAGCTGCTTTCTGAGCAGTGAAGAGGTCTTTGTTGATGAAGTTGTTGTTTTCAGCTTTCAGCTTGGTGATCCAGCCGAGGTTGGCTTCGATAGGGCTGATGGTATCGTCGATTTCGTGGCCGTAGAGGCAGAAGCCCATTTCGAGACGGAGGGTGTCGCGGCAGCCGAGACCGGCAGGCTTGATGTCGAATTCTTTACCAGCTTCGAAAACAGCGTCCCATACTTTGTGGGCATACTGTACGGGGATGTAGATCTCGCATCCGCCAGCACCAGTGTAACCGGTGGTGGAGAAGATCACGTTCTCAACGCCTGCGAAGGTGAGTACCTTGAAGGTGTAGTATTCCATGTCAACAACGGTGGTTTCGGTGAGTTTCTGCATAGCCTTCAGTGCGTTGGGGCCCTGAACGGCGAGCTGAGCCCACTGCTCGCTCTCGTTAACGAAGTCGGTGCCGAGGGTCATACCCATCTTGTCGGCGATCTGGCTCATCCAGTTCCAGTCTTTGTCGATGTTGGCAGCGTTGGGAACCATGAAGTACTCGTCGTCGCTAACGCGGTAAACGAGCATATCGTCAACGATACCGCCCTGGCCGTTGGGGAGGCAGGTGTATTGTACTTTACCGTCGAAGAGGTCTTCTACGTTGTTAACAGTGCAGTACTGCATGAAAGCCTTGGCGAGGGGACCTTTGGCGCGGAATTCACCCATGTGGCTTACATCGAAAACACCAACGTTGTTGCGAACGTTGTGGTGTTCAACGGTGAGACCTTCGTACTGAATAGGCATGTTGTAGCCGGCAAATTCGGCCATCTTTGCACCCAAAGCGATGTGCAAATCGGTAAAGGGAGTAGTTTTCATTATCTTAATATTTTATATTATATAATTTTCAATTTCTGTTTCTGTTCATTCTCATAGTTTTATGCAAGAAAGAACTTTCACATAATTTTTGCAAATATAGCAATAATATTCCATATACAATATTCGTGATGCGAAAATAATCCACATTTTTATCAACATAGACTATGAAAGGCTTACCGCCGAAAGCCTTTCGACGGCAAAACCGAGATGGGTTTGCCCGTGGTTCATACGTTTGGGGTAAAAGGGTAAAGTGCCTCACTTCGAAAACAAAAAAGATCCGCATTTTTCATCAAACGGGAGTAAAACCTACTTAATCATCTTTCACTCGTTTTTCCCTTTGATATCAGGGAACGAGTGGTTTTGTTTTTTGGGTAAATGAAGTGAATTATTGGAGATATAATAATCCATGGTGAAATACATGGTATTACTTGTTTCACATATATATACCATCGTGTATGATACCCAATCAGTTTGTTTTTGTATGGTGATAAACGAACCGACTGTTATAAATGCAGGGTTGTCTTTTTTTTCTCACATTACGGTTTACCTTTTGTTATTATAAATTGTTAATCTTGTGCCATTGTACAGTTGCTGTTATTGGGACATTATGCTTTCGTAGCTCCTCAGTCGTGATTGTGTCAATGCCGAAGTGATGGATGAATGCATGACGAAGGTACGACGAAAGCATGACGAAGGCATATCGAAAGTGTAACCTGAAAAAGTAGGTGCAAATAGCATTAACCTGTTGGATGAATTAATCTGTTAACTCGAAAAATCTCGTCAACGGCCGTTTTCGTTAATCCGAGAGAAATGGCTGCATGCAGGCTCTTCCGAGACAAGAAAACGACATTTGAAAGATAGCTAGGAAATGTGCCTAGAAGAGGTGTCGTGCCCAGGTTTTAGGACCTTGAAGTTATCGCCTTGTCGCTATCATCTGAAGCTCTGAGTAATATACATGTGGGCACAAATGGATTAGCTGTAAATGCTTTTTTGTTGGCGGTAATAATCCCTCACTTCACGGGGAGAACGATTCCCATCTAATACCGCCAACATCAACTCGTATAATTCCAAAAGTACCTTGGCAAACAATGTTCTTGGATTCACTTTTCCTAACAAACTCCTTGCATAATCGTATTTGTCTATATGTTCCAGCATGATTATTGTGAGAGCAATCTGCATTTTCCTTTCCAACTTGAGCAGTTCATCTTCAGGCCAAAGCGCGATTTCAAATAATCGTTTATCTTCAGTCATGGTTCGAGTGTTCTTATTTCGTGTGGAATGAATTGTTTGGGTGGCCTAAAGAATCGTATGTTCCATATGGTGGCCACATTCTAAATCTAGACATTGACTCCGTTGGTGGAAAGGAAATCTTGCTACGACTTTGTTTTACAGACCATTTTTCCATATAGTATATTTGTATGGTATCCCTCGAAGTGAGAGTGTCTATAGTCTATATAAATATTTTAATATATCCACTGTCTTGCAGGGAACACTTAACATCCCAATGCCCCCAACTACATATGTTAACCCACTCCCTCGGGAATGCAACCTGTGCCGAGGAACCGGTGTGGTGGTCATAATTTGGATTATACCTAGACTCCAACCCGTCGAATTTTTGAGAAATAATAACAACTTTGTAATCAAAGTTATTTTGCACAATCAGATCATACAATGGGTCACAACTTGTAAATAGCCACAGAATAGCTGCAAGTGACATTAAGATGCAAGTCTTTTTCATAACTGTCATTTATATAATTATTGACAATTCGTTGGATAGACTTCCTCAACAGAATCATAGCACCAATAGTACATTCCCGCAGAGCCATTCCAATCTATTCCATAATATTTTCCGAAGCACCTTTTGCCCACTTATTAGCGCGTATCTCGGTCCAATAATAATGGTGTTCAGAGGTGGCTAACCATGCACTTAATCCACTCGGAATTCCAATAAATGGCAATTCATTTTTTTAGATTAAATTAGAGATTGATGATTTCGCATTTGTTTATTGGCAGTAACTTATTTAAGTTGCCGGTCGAATCCCAGATTACATTGTTGTGTTGTTGTAAAACATAATTAGAGATGTCGATTTTCTGCCCATACGATGAGACAATAAACAACACGCTTTCGTCGCTCACCTCGTCTTGGTGGCTCAAACAGAAACCATTGTTGCAGTTCATACAAGTTCCAAGTTCATTTAATAG
>JAZUDW010000051.1:0-18109 GCA_045639845.1 Bacteroidales bacterium | reverse complement strand
CGGGGATGATACCTTCTTCCACAGCAGCGCGGGTAGCGTGGAGAGCATCGTCGAAGCGGTCTTTCTTCTCTTTCATCTCAACCTCGGAAGCAGCGCCTACGTAGATCACAGCCACACCGCCGGCCAGCTTAGCCAGACGTTCCTGCAGTTTCTCGCGGTCGTAATCGCTGGTGGTCTTCTCGATCTGAGCCTTGATCTGGTTCACGCGAGCCTGGATCATCTCGTTGGAGCCCTTACCGCTAACGATAGTGGTGTTGTCTTTGTCGATGGAAACCTTCTCGGCCTGGCCCAGCATGCTGAGGTCGGCATCTTCGAGTTTGTAACCTTTCTCTTCGCTGATCACGGTACCACCGGTGAGGATAGCGATATCTTCGAGCATCTCTTTGCGACGGTCACCGAAGCCAGGAGCCTTCACAGCAGCGATCTTCAGAGAGCCGCGGAGACGGTTCACTACGAGGGTAGCAAGAGCTTCGCTCTCTACGTCTTCAGCGATGATGATAAGAGCACGGCCGGTCTGAACCACTTTCTCGAGCACGGGGAGAAGGTCTTTCATAGAGCTGATCTTCTTGTCGAAGATAAGGATATAAGGAGTGTCGTAGGTGCATTCCATCTTCTCGGTATCGGTCACGAAGTAGGGGCTGATGTAGCCGCGGTCGAACTGCATACCTTCTACCACTTTCACGCTGGTCTCAATACCCTTAGCTTCCTCGATGGTGATCACACCGTCTTTGGTCACTTTTTCCATAGCCTCGGCGATGATGTCACCGATCTGGCTGTCGTTGTTGGCGCTGATGGTAGCCACTTGGCGAATCTTGTTGATGTCGCCGCCCACTTCCTGAGCCTGGCTCTTGATGTCGGCCACGATAGCGGCAACAGCCTTGTCGATACCACGTTTCAGATCCATGGGGTTGGCACCAGCGGTCACGTTCTTGAGGCCGGTGTTCACGATAGCCTGAGCCAGAACAGTAGCGGTGGTGGTACCGTCGCCAGCCTGGTCGTTGGTTTTGGAAGCCACTTCCTTCACCATCTGAGCACCCATGTTCTCGATACCGTTTTCAAGTTCGATCTCTTTAGCCACGGTAACACCGTCTTTGGTCACGTGGGGAGCACCGAATTTCTTGTCGATAACAACATTGCGACCTTTAGGGCCGAGGGTAACCTTTACTGCGTTTGCCAAAGCGTCAACACCTTTGCGGAGTTGTTCGCGAGCTTCATTATTGAAAACTATTTGTTTTGCCATTGTGATTCAAGTATTAAAAGTTGTTCGATACAGGTCTCTGCTGCCGCCATTGTTCAGTGAATGCTTTTAAGAGAAAGGGCCTATAGTTGCAGAGACGAAAAAAACAAGTTATTAGATGATAGCGTAGATATCGCTTTCTTTCATTATCATATAAACAGTGCCATCAAGGTTGATCTCAGTGCCGCTGTATTTACCATAAAGCACATTGTCACCTACCTTAACGGTCATCTCATGATCCTTGGTGCCATTGCCAACAGCGATCACAGTACCGCGCTGAGGTTTCTCTTTTGCGGTGTCGGGGATGATGATACCGGAAGCGGTTTTCTGTTCTGCCTCTGCGGGCTGAATCAGTACTCTGTCTGCTAAAGGTTTAATATTCATAGTAGCTTAAATTTAGTTTATGTTTTTTTATTTTTTAATTTTCAAAAGTTGTTTTCAAAAAACATTTTCCCACATATCCAATCTTGTGCCAAAAAAACAATTGGAGGCACAACGGTGACATTTTGTCATACACACTGACAGCATGCCCCTGTTCCGAGCCCGTATGTGTGCCAAGAAAGCCCGACCCGAGTATCATAATGGCATATCTGCCGTATGCCGATGCCGAGCGGGATGTCACAGCTTGCGTGCGCCGTCGCCTATCACCACGGGAATCACCACAGGCCGCTTGTGGTAGCGCTCCTCAAAGCGGGCACAAGCCGTAGCCACGAAATCGTCGTAGCGCTCGTCGCGAACCAGGTTGATAGTGCAGCCGCCAAAGCCGCCGCCCATGATGCGTGAACCGGTCACACCGCATTCGCGGGCTATGTCGTTCAGGAAGTCGAGCTCCTCGCAGCTCACCTCGTATTCTTTCGATAGGCCGCGGTGGGTCTCATACATCATCTGCCCTACCCTTTCGTAGTCGCCGTTCTCCAGAGCCTCGCATACCGACAGCACTCTGTCTTTCTCGCCCATCACGAAGGTGGCACGTTGCATATCTATGTCGCTCACGGTCTGTCTCACCTCGTCCAGATGGCACCACTCCACATCGCGCAGCGTCTGGGCATTCAGCTCGGGATGCTGAGCGTTGATGGCAGCCACCACCCTTTCGCACGACAGTCGGCGCTCGTTGTAGGGCGAACCCACCAGCTCGTGTTTCACGCACGAGTTGATCAGCACCAGACGGTAACCCTTGGGCTGCCAGGGGAAGTAGGCAAACTCGCCGCTACGGCAGTCTAGACGCATCAGCTGACCCTTGCGGCCGTGCATGCTGGCAAACTGGTCCATGATGCCGCACATCACCCCCACGTAGTTGTGCTCGGTAGCTTGGCCGGCTTTGGCCATATCCATCAGCGAGAGTCCGTCGTTGCCAAAGAGGTCGTTGAGGGCAAAAGCGAAACAGCTTTCCAGGGCGGCCGACGACGACATGCCGGCACCCAGGGGCACATCGCCGGCAAACACGGTGTCGAAACCCTCCACCTTCACGCCCAGTTTCATCATCTCGCGGGCAATGCCAAACACGTAGCGGAAATGGCTGGCGTCAGGACCCTTGTCGTCATCTATGCCGAAACGGGCCTCGTCGTTCAGGTCAATGCTGTAGGCTCTTATCTCCCTGCTACCGTTCGGACGGATAGCGCAGGCTATGCATTGCTCAATGGCGCCGGGGAAAACAAAGCCTCCGTTGTAGTCTGTGTGTTCGCCTATCAGGTTTATACGACCGGGAGCAGCATACAGGGCAGCAGGTGCTGTGCCGAAACGCTCCTCAAAATGTTGGTTCAAAATCGATGTGTCTATCATGATACGATAATAATATTATAAGGTGGTACTGAAAGCGTAGATAGTAGTCTGAGCATACACCATGCCCGGCAGCAGTATAGGCTGTTCGAAATCGGGCTGGTTGATGGAATCCGGATGATGCTGGGCTTCGAGGCAGAAAGCGCAGCGACGGGGGAAGCTGCAGCCGTGGTAGCCCTTGAATCCGTCGAGCCAGTTGGCGGTATAGAGCTGCACACCCGGCTCGGTGGTGTACATCGTCATAGCAATGCCCGTGCGGGGGCTCTCCACACGTACAGCCTCTCGCAGACCAGCCACAGGGCGGCCGCCCTCATATCTAGGGGCGTCGTGGTCTATGCAGTAGCAATGGTCGTAGCCAGCGCCACGGCGTATCTGTTCGTCGTCGGCATCTATACGAGCGCCGAGGCTCTGAGGCTGACGGAAGTCGAACGGCGTACCCTCCACGTCGGCTCTCCAGCCCAGGGGTATGCACACCTCGTCGATAGGCACATAGCGGCCGGCACGAATCTGCATCTTGTGGTCGCCAATGTGGCTCACCGTGCCATGGTCAACGCCGTCGAGGTTGAAATACGAGTGGTTGGTGAGGTTGCAGATGGTAGGCTTGTCGGTCACAGCCGAATAGTCTATACGCAGCTCGTTGTTCTCGGTCAGCGTGTAGGTCATCACCACCTGCAGCTGTCCGGGGAACCCTTCTTCGCCGTCGGCCGAGGTGTATCGCAGCACCAAGGAGCTCTCGTCGATCCTATAAGCGTCCCACACCACTTTGTGGAAGCCTTTGAATCCGCCGTGCAGAGCATTAGGGGCCTGACTCATACCCACATGGTATTCGTTGCCGTTGAGCACAAAACGGGCACCGGCTATACGGTTGCCGTAGCGGCCAATGGCAGCACCGAAGGTAGGCTCCGGAGCATGCACCAGCCCGTCGAGGTCCTCCATACCCAGCACCACGTTGGTCATCGTGCCCCGGGCATCGGGCACCATCAGCGTCACTATCACGCCGCCATAGTTGCATACAGTCATCTCAGCGCCCTGCCTATTGGTCAGCACAAAGAGATGAGTGGCCTTGCCATCCACAAAGCCTTCAAAACGTTGAGGGTCTAATCCTGAAAGAGTCATGAGTGAGGGGTGTTTAGGGGTTGATTTGTGATTATTGTTTACAACAAATCAACAAATCAACAAAATAACAAATCAACAAAATAACCTCTCCCACCGAGGTGAAAGAGGTTATTCATTTTATATATTCACAAGACAGAATTAGTCAATAACAACATTCCAATTGTGAGTATCTTCGTATTCGCCAAGCTGGATAGCGCGCAGACGATTGTAGAGCTGAGTGCTAACGGGGCCGGGCTGCTCGGTGAACATGTAGCTCTTGCCGGTGTCGATATCGTCGATCTGGCTGATGGGGCTGATTACGGCAGCGGTACCGCAAGCGCCAGCCTCTTCCATTTCTGCCATCTCGTCAACCGATACGGGGCGACGCTCGCTCTTGAAGCCGAGGTCTTCAGCCACCTGCATGAGCGACTTGTTGGTGATCGAAGGAAGGATAGAGTCGGACTGAGGAGTGATGTAGGTGCCGTTCTTGATAAAGAAAGCGTTGGCAGCACCAAACTCGTCGATATAGGTGTGGGTAGCGGCGTCGAGATAGATCTCGCAGCTGTATTTGCCACCGTGGCACATGTCAACGTGAGCGCGGAGAGAAGCAGCATAGTTACCACCCACTTTGTAGCGGCCGGTACCACCAGCACATGCGCGGTCGTGATCACGCTGGATGCAATATTTAGAGGTAGCGAAACCGTTCTTGAAGTAAGCACCTACGGGGCTTACGAAGATGCAGAAGAGATATTCGCTGGAGGGCTTAACGCCGAGGTTGTTGCCGATACCGATCATCAGAGGACGGAGATACAGGCTGGCATCCTGACCGTAGGGAGGAATGAAACGCTCGTTCAGTTTCACTACTCTTTTGCACATCTCTACGAAGAGGTCGGTAGGCATCTCGGGCATAACGATACCACGGCTGGTGGACTGCATGCGAGCAGCGTTCTCGTCGGGACGGAACATACGGATCTTACCATCTTTGCAACGGAAAGCCTTCAGGCCTTCGAAGCTCTCCTGACCGTAGTGCAGACAGGTAGAAGCGATGGGGATAGAGAGGTTGTCGTCAGAGCTTACTTCGATCTGGCCCCACTGGCCGTCACGGTAGTAGCAACGTACGTTGTAGTCTGTTTTATGGTAGGCAAAACCAAGGTTTTTCCAATCGAGATTCAGTTCGTTCATGTTATATGTTTTAATGTTTTGTACTTTTAGTTTTCTGAATGTTAGACGCTTATCAAAAATAAGCACCAACTATTCGAATGCAAAGATACAAACTTTTCTTGGAACGGCAAATAATATTTTGCGACGAGGCAGGCGCTGTCGAGGTGATTGGTGAATCGTTTATTTGTTTATTTGATCTTTGCGGTGAAGTGCGAGCAGACAAGCGTCACTCAACTCTTCTCTTAACATTAATTCCCATAAATCAGCCATTACTTTTTCATTAATGTTCTTTTGTGCCTTCGGCGAAACGCAAATGCTCGTGAATGTTACGCGAATTTTCATGAATTGGGCGATGCCAGCGGCATCGATAATTATCGGTAATTCACGTTCAATTCACGACAATTCGAGTTTAGCGAAGCGACATATTATACATATTATTCTCGTCAAGCCAAGCTATACTTTGTTTTTTAAACATTAATTGCCATTAACCAACCATTAATTGCTCATTAATATGTTTTTCACGTGAATGACCGTGAATTAACCCGTGAATTTTTCGTGAATTATTTTCTTTCGAGTGACGAGAAAACAAACAAATGTCCTCTCAAATCAACCGAAGGTCAGCGACCGCAGTGGAGCTACCCGAAGGTCAGCGACCGAAGGGAGCCCTCAAATCAACAAATAAACAAATCAACCGAAGGTCAGCGACCGCAGTGGAGCTAACAAAAAAACAAAAAACTAATGAGCGTTCCAACAAGTGTCCTCTCAACTCATCAACCCTCATCGCTAAAATATTCTTTTCCCGACCGAATCAACATTATTCCTTATCTTTGCATCAGTAAAAAGAGAACCCTTATTGTTAACAAAACGCTGATTATAAACGATATGATATACTATTATTCTGGTTGTGGCAATAGTGCTTTCGTGGCAAAGACACTCGCAAGACTCCTAGGCGAAGACACACGTTTCATCCCCCACATGATGCGCGACGGTAAGGCAGAGAGCTATCAGTTTGCCGCCGACGAAGCCATGGGCTTGGTCTTTCCCGTCTATTCGTGGGCACCACCGGCCATAGTGCGGCAGTTCGTGGAGTACCTCGTGATGAAGAACCGTCCGAGCTATGTATATATGGTATGTACTGCCGGCGACGATGTGGGATGCACAGCCGACATCATGTCCAAGATACTGTCCCGCCGAGGCCTCACACTCTCGTCGGCATACAGCGTCATCATGCCCGAGACCTATATCAACCTGCCCGGCTTCAAGCTCGACACCCCCGAAGGCGAACGACGCAAGATAGACGCCGCCCGCCAGCTGCTGCCCCAGATAGCCGACGCCGTCCGCCGTCGTGCCACCGAGCAGCGACTCACCAAAGGCTCCATGGCCTGGCTCAAGTCGCACCCAGTGCGAGCCCTGTTCGAGAGCCTCCTTATCACCGACCGTCCGTTCCGAGTGCTCGACAGCTGCGTGAGCTGTGGCATATGCCAGGACTCCTGTCCCGTTCTCAACATCAAGATCGTCAACGGCCGACCCCAGTGGCAGCACCAATGCATCGGCTGCATGGCCTGCTACCACCACTGCCCGCAAAACGCCATCCACTTCGGCAAACAGACCCTCGGCAAAGGACAATACTACTTCAAAGACGAAGATTAAAGCCATCGCCCCCATCCCAGCAGCAATCCAGCCACCAAGAGAAAAAAATAAATGAAACATTAATGTACAATTACATGGTAATTAATGTGAAAAGAAATAGCGATCAGACAAGTGTTCACTCAACTCTTCTCTTATCATTAATTCCCATAAATCAGCCATTAATTATTCATTAAATATGCCATTCACGTAAATGACCGTGAAATATTTCCTTTTGAGTGATCGGTGATCCCGTTCATAAGACACCGAGGTGATCACAGTCATAATATCGTTGAGTGATGAAAAAAATCAATTGGTACGATTTAGCTTTAGATTGTCGAGACATTCTGGTGTTGAGGCGAGGAAGCACAGCGGGCTATGTGACTGAGGCACAGCCTTAAAACAGCCAACAAGATGAAGTAAAAGCATGTCAAACTGTCAAACTATAGCGTCCCAAGTTATTTATTCATCATCGCTAAACAATCAAAAAAGGCAAAAATTTATACATCAATCAAAAAAAAATAGTATTTTTGCAAATCGTTTGAACGAATTAAATATTTAATAAATATCTATAAAACAATGAAAAAAGCTTTATTATTCGTAAGTGCAGCTCTTCTTATGGCTGGCTTGACCGTTGCTTGCAACAACAACGCTACTGAAGAAAACCAGGATTCCATCATCGACACCATGGAAGTAGTAGAAGAACCCACCTGCTGCGAAGAGCAGACCGAATGCGCTCAGGAGTGCCAGGCTGAAGCCACCGCTGAATGCGACGCCGCTATGCTTGCTGCTGCCAAAGAGGCCGGCCAGGCTAAATGCAACTGCTACAAGACCGACGCTGCTTCCGTTGAACAGTGCATCCGCGCTATCATCAGCGAGCGTTTCGCTCAGTACCAGAACAACGAGGCCTTCAAGAAAGCCATGAACGAAGAGTTCAACAACTGCATTAAGGCTAAAGCTACCGAGGCTGCTAAAGAAGCTGGCAACAAAGCCATCAAAGCTGGTGCAGAGGCTCTCTCCAAAAAGATCAACAAATAATAACCTTCCATAGACTATTATTTATCGCACAAGGCTGCCGTCCTCCAAGACGACAGCCTTTCTTGTTTTCATAGCAATAAGCAAACATACCTCATCACCTTATTGTAAAAACATTCATTCCCATTGATCAGCCATTAATTATTCATTAATATGTTTTTCACGTGAATGATCGTGAATTAACCCGTGAATTTTTCGTGAGTTGTTTTCCTTCGAGTGACGAGAAAACAAACAAATGTCCTCTCAAATAACCCGAAGGTCAGCGACCGCAGTGGAGCTAACTGAAGGTCGGCGACCGCAGTGGAGCTAACTGCTACACTTACCGCAGTGGAGCCAACCGAAGGTCAGCGACCGAAGTGGAGCTACCCGAAGGTCAGCGACCGAAGTGGAGCTAACCGAAGGTCAGCGACCGAAGTGGAGCTAACTGCTACACTTACCGCAGTGGAGCTACCCGAAGGTCAGCGACCGCAGTGGAGCTAACAAATCAACAAATATCACGATGCCGTCGGCATCGAACAATTTATGAAAATTGGCCCCACGTTGGTCGCCGACCTCAGTTATCGGTCCATTCACGGAAATTCGCGTTCCGCCGAAGGCAAAGAAAAGTCAGAGGCCATTCAAGTGTCAAGTACACGACACGTTCATTGTTGTTTTTCACGTGAATGACCGTGAATTAACCCGTGAATTTTTCGTGAATTGTTTTCCTTCGAGTGATCCGAGAACAGACATATGTCCTCTCAAAAAACCCGAAGGTCAGCGACCGAAGTGGAGCTAACTGCTAACTTACCGAAGTGGAGCCAACAAATCAACAAATCAACAAATAAACAAATAAACAAATAAACAAAACAACCGAAGGTCGGCGACCGAAGTGGAGCTAACTGCTACACTTACCGCAGTGGAGTTTACAAAAAAACAAAGGCGCCAGCACATACAAAAAAAATAATGAAACATTAATGTACAATTACATGGTAATTAATGTAAAAAGAATATGGAATAAATGTAAAAACAAACATGGAAATAAATGTGAAAAAGTAATAGTGAACAGTGAGGCTGGCGCTGTTTATTTGTTGAACAGTCTATCTGATATCGTCGGCCACCATCAAGCGTATCCTCGGGAGCACCTCCAGGTCGGCAGGCAGCCATCCCACGCTATCCAGTTCGTCCATACACAGCCAGCGAGCATCTTCGTGTTCCAGCAGCGAGAGCTCGCCGCTCACCACCGAGCACATATAGCAATGCATCGTCAGGTGGAATTTCGGGTAGTCGTACTCCACGGTGGTGATACGCTCCCCTACCCCTATCTCCGTGTCCAGTTCCTCACGGATCTCACGCCTCAGCGCCTCCTCTGGAGCCTCACCTTGTTCTATCTTTCCCCCGGGAAACTCCCACCAGTCTTTCCATTCGCCATACCCTCGCTGGGTAGCAAAAAGCTTACCATCGCGAACGATGATAGCTGCTACAACCTCTATTGTTTTTCGTTGTATCTTCATAATAACATAGATGTTATAAAGATAATGTACTATCTCCTTGCTTTCAGCATCAGCTCGCTAAGCCTCACAGGCTCTGGTACGGCCATTTGGTTGCCATGCTTGTCGGTCACTTCATTCATCTGCCAATGGTACTGTTGCCATTCGGGTTCTGTATTGTCAGGTTCCAGGCGATAGACGATGTAGATGTCATCCTTCTTCTTCTCCTCATTATCCGCTGGTGGATAACCCATCTTCAAAAGGTCAGAACGACGGAACACACGAGGACCCTCATCTGCCAAACGCACGAACTGGATACTCTCGCCATGAGCATGCATCAGCAAATAGCGGCTTGATACAAGGTTGCGGCTCAGTCGTACCGAACCATTCTGCGTACCAGTACGGAAGTTGTAAAAACCCGTCTTTCGAATCCATTCCAACTGTCGTTTATCCTTCACATAACCCAATATTACCCACGTTTCATCGGGCAGGAAGTCACGATTCTCGCCTGCCGGTTCAGGCATCTGTTTATGTACTCGCTTCGAGGGCGTGTTATACACATTATTTGTGTAGTAGGATATTCTCTCACGCTGACTCGTCCTATCTCCGAAATGTTTGACAACTTCAATGAGGAACGCTTCGAGATTAGCCAAATCAACCATCACATCGGAAGGATTCAAGCAAAATGCACCCAATCCCGGTATAATCTCATGGAAGCCCTTCAATCTGCGTTGTACTGTTCCTGGATAGAGAATATAAGCGCCACTCGTCCTCCGGATAGCGTCTTTATAGGCATGCATCTTCAGGAGGTCGGCACGTTTGTAGATGCCCTCCTCATGTTCTTTCTTCTCGTTGAGCAAAGCGTCCGACATCTGCTCCTCGCTCATCGTATCGTCTGCCCCCAGGTCAATCTTGTTCACACGATACTTGGCGTCGAAGTGGATGTGTACGATGAGGTCTTCCCTCTCAGCCTGATCCATGCTTATCTCTCCAGGCCATACCGAAAGCGTATAATCAGGACGCATGTTCATTGTCCACGAACCAGCCTTGTAGAGTTCCTCGTCCTCACGCGTATGTGCAAAGGTTCGGTTGTAGAAGAATCTGACATTGAACTTACGGTTGTCTGCGTCATACACACCCTCTATCATCGTCATCTTGCCTTGTTGTATCTCCAGGTTAATCTGGTCGGCATCCGTCTTTACGAGTTTATTGATGCTCACTGGATCAATCTCAAACACACGACTGATAACCTCCAGCAACTTGAAGAACACCCAGTATTCATACAGTATCGCCACATTCCTCTTGCCAGCCTCATACACATTGTCGCCACCCGTCCAAGAGAGTTTAGCGGCAAGGTCAAACATCAGCCAGGCTTGAAGGATCTCCCTATAGCCCTCCTTCCTCTGTAGCACAGGGCTGTTGAGGTTCAGTGTTGAAGGCATCGACACCTGCTTGAAGAAAAGCGTATTCAGATTGCCGTTCAGCACATCCATCGTCTTGTCTATTTCAGCCTTCAATCGGTCGTTGGCATTCTTCTTTTCACGAAGATCAGAGCAGAATGAGCAGAACGACCTCAGCACAAATTTCACAAACTGGTTTTCTTGATTGTCCAACGTGTCGCGTTTGTAAGCAACGGTCAGCGTTTTTGGTACCGAGTTCAAGCCTTGTGGCAACCCCATTCTTTCGCCATGTTCTACAGGTATGCGGTCGCGCGATGTGGCTATCTGATGCATGTTCCTGCGTGAGAGTCGTTTTACATTGCTCACATTGCGGTCAACAATCGTCTCTTCCCATTTCCTCACGGGGTTCGACACTATCTTCTGTATCGCCTCCTGAAAGGTGCTGCTCTCCACGATACTCCTCACAAATGCGTATCTCTGGTAGAGCGTCTGTTGTGGTGTGTCGTTGTCTATCTCCAGCTTCTGCGTCACAGGACTTCCCTGCATCAATACCAGATCGGTATAATAAGCAGTAATGTCTTCCAGCATCTTACGGTAGTCGGTACGGTATTCTGCTTTTACCGACTGTATTTCCAAGCACATCTTTGCCACCTCGCAATCAAGTTCTAGATTTCTGATGTGCAGCGTGAGCGAACCCACATAGATGCCAGTCTTCAGCGTACCTGCATTGGGATGACGTGGCGAGTGCGAGAACCTTACTATCTCGTCCTCCTGCATGAACTGATACGTCTGTCCGTCTTCCGACACCAGTTCATACTCGTATGTACACCCCTCCTGCAGCTGCCATTTCGATTCGCCATAATCCACAGCATCCTCTTCCTCAAACAACATTGCGTTGCCAGATGCAGGATATATGCACAACTTCACTTCACCGAAGTTGCCTGCTATGGGTATTTCGAGTGTCTCTACTTGCATGAGATTTTCACCTTAAAAAGTATGATTATCACTAACTATGATTTTCTGCGAAGATAAGAAATATCAGATATTCAAAATGTTGCAAAGACGTAGGATTTTCTGCGAAGATAAAACTATGCATAAAAAGGAACGTAAGCAACAAACTTGCGAGACTCCGATTCAGGATTCGCGGATTTGATTAACCCTTTCACCACAGTGTCCCCGATTATATGCGAAGCAATAGTACTTTGGTTCTTGTTAAGTCCGAATCTTTCACGTACAGACTGATTGTTCATTGTCTCTCTGTCAGCAAACATCAAACAACAATGTTGGTAACAGGCTTCGACTCTTTCTTCACGTGTCATTTCCGTTATAGATTTCTTAGGAAATAATGTGACACGGGTAAAATCATTTCCGCTCTCTGCCTTATAAGCTGGTAGCAGCATACTTTCCATAGCTTCTACAGCTCTGTCTACACCACTACCACGTCGCTCACAAAGTCCTAACTGCAACATAAGTTGAGCCATCTGTTCATTTCGAGAATGCGGCGGCAGATCAATTAGTCGAGTAACATCATTGAGCGAATATCCTGGATTTGTGATAACAAGTCGGTTTTCAAAGATTTCTATAGTTATAGGCATCCCTTTGACCGCAAAATCTTGATGAACGAGGGCATTTGCCACGAACTCTCTGATTGCAACCTTGGGATAAGTAGGTATCAGTTCGCGTTCAGCATCATTAATATGTTCTGTGCTGGTATTTGTCATGATGAACGATAACAATCCCTCAAGTCCTACTGCATATCCCATAGGCCCTTCATGTTCTAGCATCAATTGGCGATTGTTATTGCCAACATATCTACGTACAATAACACCTCGTCCTCTCATCGTATCGAACGAAGCAAGTGAATTGGCAAACAATAGCGCACCAAGGTTCGTAATGCTATATCCGACATTATCTTGATGACAAATTCCAAGTTCCTCCATAAAAGACAAAACTCTTTCTGGACTGCTAGGAATTGGGCGATCAAGGAGCTCAAACAGTTTCTTATAGTTTAGTAACCCCAAAACAGTTTCTGCCTCCAGACCATGTTTTGCTATTCTATCTTCGTAATTAATACCTTCAGAATCAGCAACCATCAGACGCACTTGCTGTCGTGACATTTTGACTGTATGGCCAGCAGAACGAACATAACAGTCATAGATATCAGTTCCTCTTAGGTGCATCGGTTTCTCACGGAATTCGGGTATATATATGAATAGCAGGCTATGACCATGAAAATCCAAGACATCATGGTCGAGCTGTATTGGCATATACATCCTATTCTGTGCTATATTGTCCAAACGTGTCACCGTACGCTCTATAAGTTCTTGCGATAGAGTGGAAAATGTTGCGTCATTGTTCACTCCGTAAACGAGTATGCCGCCTCCAGATATGTTTGAGAACGCACAAATATGTTGAGCCAGTCGCTCTTTGTCATCCGACAAGCCACCCTTCCAATCAATCTCGTTAAGTTCTTGTGGAATAGGTGTAAGACTCTTCTCTAACAGTAAAATTGCTTTTTCTTTCCAATTCATAACAGCCTAGAAAAAATTAATTACGCTTCCGCAAAGCTGGTGAAACCATTGTCGAGGGCAGTCTGCATCATACGCTGAATCTTGTCGGCGGCCTCCTTAAACTTGGCATACTGTTCGGCATTCTCTCGGGTGATGGCTTCCGTCTTGTGATCATCCGTCATACACAATCCCCACAGAGCTTTCAGAGCTGGTTCCAGTTTCTTACGGCTTCCATGCAGCTTTGGTAAGAGTTTCTGAACAATGGCAGCATCCAGTATCTCATCCTCTGTCATGCCCGCGGCACAAGCCTTGGCGTTGGCTATGAAACGATATATCTCTGTGGCCGAACGGTAGCCGAACTCAGCATTCACCTTTTTCAGCACCTTGAAAAACTCCAGCAATGTCTGCTGTGCCAACTCGCTATTGTCCGTTGCCTTATTTGTGGCTTTCAGCACAAAGTCCTGTCCCATATTGGCACAATCACCATCGGCAGCATGCACATCGATGTTCATATCTTGACTAAGGAACTGTTCCATCTCCGTGTCCGAAATTTTGAACTCAATCACGTTTGCACGATCAAGTACCTTGGGAGAGAACATGTAGGTTGTCTCATCTACATTTATCGTACCCACTATAAAGAGGTTCTTCGGCAAAGCGATGCTGGCATCCACCTCCGAGTCGCACTCGTCTGGCTTCTCCCAAAGTGGAATCTTCTGGTTACTCTCCAGCGCCGAAAGAAAGTCGGCAAAGTAACGTTCCACATAGCTCAGGTTCATCTCGTCCAGCACGAGGAAGTAAGGCTTCTGCGGATTTCTTTGCGCACGCATCATGATCTGTAGTGCACCACTCTCCGGCTGCATGTATTCCCCTTGCTTCAAGGCATTAGGATAACCCAACAGCGGCTCTCGGTTTGTCCAGTCGGCACCCACAGGCACCACACACAACTGCTGATCCACGTTCTCGCTCATAGCTCGGGCAAAAGCCAACGCCAGCTGAGTCTTACCTGAACCAGCCAAACCACTCAGTATCACGAAGGGTTTCGTCATGAGCGAACAAGCATAACGCTGAATCAGTTTATCTTCATAGAGAAGACCTGTGCGTTTGATGGCGGAAATGAGGGATGACATGCTAAATGGAATCTGCTCAACGGTTACCTCAGGGTCAAACAATTTTTCGAGACGTTCTACCATTTCGGTATAGTCGTTTATGCGGGTGAGTGTCTTCATAGGCAACTTCTTAGGGTACTCCCATTCGCCTACGTTTGTCCATTCTATGGCACGACTGTTCTTGTATTCATAACGTTCTGGATTGTAAGTATAATCACCCTTAACAACACCACGTCCTACAATAAGTGTCACCCCCCTCTTTACATAGACAATATCCCCAGGGCGCATTTCTCTGCTGAACTGCCAAATAGCAAGACTATCGTTGGTGTAAGCATTTTCTGTATTTCCATATACTTCCCGGAGGCGTTCAACAATGTCCTGTCGAGTCTCATAGTCACGAAAATTATCCATACCATCCCAACCTAGTAACATCAGCTTCTCCTCTTGACATTCCTTCCATTTGCGAGCTCCTTCACCAGGAGAATATACCCATATACTAGGAGAGATTTGTTCGGCAGAAGAACTATCTGACTCGGGAAGATTACTATTCTGAGTATGTTTAGTAAAATCATAGTACTTCCTAACTATACTTGGCGCATCCTTTATGTCTTTTCCGGATAAATCGTTAATACGAATGCCATTATCTCGCATCTCTACATTGTACAATATAGTTTTATCCAATATTTCTTGGATAGTCTCTAATGAAGTAATTTGATATAAGTTTTCCTTATCAGAAACCTCCGATAAAGAATACATTATAACGGGATTTGTAATCAAACGAACACTGTAGTTATTTGCTGTACTCTCTGCTAAATCGATCATACAGAAGACCTTGAATTGTTCTTTTCTATCTTCTATGCCCTCATCCACATTAGTGTTCGTTTCCAAGGTTCCAGTTTCAAGATAATCCAAGAACTTCTTGTAATTATATATGGTAGCCGACAAAGCGTTGTTTACGCTCTTATTTGCATCTGTTTCCTTAACTTTGTTGTAAATATTATTAACATGAAGCAAATCAACTACTTCAAACAAACTGTTCTTTTTTGCAACATCATTAACAACAGTAAGTATAGCCTCATTGTTTGGATGAGTCATAGCATACTGCCTACAAGATGATTCTTTAAGGCCAGACTTCTTTAAGTACTCATAGAACATTCCTTGTCTATGGGTGTTGTCGGTATTGTTGTAAATTTCAATTAAACTCATAGTTTCTAAAGTTATAATGTTCTACAAATTAGTATTCTGAATTTGGATCATAGTATAATCTTGCCATGTATTCACCCCAATCACCCGTTTTGGTCAACATCAGAAACGACACTTCTGGAATGGCAATTCTTCTTATTAGGTCATAAACGTAAGCTTTGGGATTAGATTCTATGGTCAATCCCGAACCTCCTCGTTTATAAGAAAGCTCCTGAGCATATACACGACCATTCTTATCTTGCATTCGTTTTCTCGTCAGGTTGAAGCTTAATTCTTCAGGAAGAGACATGACTTCGTCAACTTTCATCTTCCATGATTCAATGTCAACCTTGTTACGGTATGAAAACCTGTGTGAGGTATATTCCCACTTGACTTCCTCTAGGTAATCTAAGATGTCATCACGCAACAATGTACAATGCGCATCAAAAGCCTCTTCGCCAAAGAAGTCGAAAATGTCAGGATCGTACTTACTTCCTAAGTACAAGCTCGCTTCTCCATTGCCTGTACCTGCTTTGTTTTCTTTTACAAAGCTATCAACCAGGCGTATAGATGCCCAGTCGTCAAGATAATTAAAGTTTCTATTTGCCATCGTTTACACCGTATTGAGTAATGTCCATCTGTTTCAGTATTGCAATAAGCACATCTACAACGATACTGTTACCTGCTTGTTGATACATTGCAGTATCACAAACTGCAATCTTAAATGTATCTTTGAAGCCCATCAATCTGAGGCACTCACGAGGGGTTAGTTTCCTTATTCTCCCTTTGTGCGTTACATAATTATCAACTCCAGCTCTGTGCATCTTATGCATAGATTGGAGTAAAGGACGTGCTATTTCGAGATCTGTTTCTGTAGAGGTTTTGAAGTTCTTAGTTCCACCTGCTAAGACGTATTTTGCAACTTTATCCGAAAGATAATACTTTTCTTCAACGTCCTTAACATCAAAAATAAACTCATCAAATTTCTCATCAGAAGGAGTTAATTCTGAGTCTGGGTGATAAACAAAATCACCATGCCAATTGAATTCCTGATTTCTCTTTTGGCAAAGAGCAACGTCGCCATTAATTTGAGTATAGCTTTTTTCTCTATTTTTGTGACTTGTAACAAACTTAATACCTTTCTCCTTCAAAAAATACTTTGTATCTATGTAATCCTCTAAGAAATCATACATACGGTATTCTAGTTTAATCGGGGCTGGATATGTGAAATCAGTTTTTTTCTTGAATCCAAGACAGAATACTCGTTCACGATGCTGTGGGATACCATAATCACAGCTATTGAGAACACGGAATTTAACATCATATCCTAACTCCTCGAAAATATCATGCATAACGTGCCAGGTACGATGGTTGTCATGATTGAGTAATCCTCTTACATTCTCAAACAAAAACACTTTTGGAGCAGTTTCCTTTACCACTCGAGCAAATTCATAGAACAAAGTACCTCTTGCATCCTCAAATCCAAGACGATGACCTACCATGGAAAAAGCTTGACAAGGTGCGCCACCAATGATGAAATCAACTTTGCCTTTATATTTCGTGGCATCAAACTCACGAACATCTGTAAACCAATCATCTTCGTTAATCTCGTAATTTGCAAAATAACTTGTCTTACATCTTGGCTCTATGTCGCCAGCAAAGATTATCTTATGTTTCAGGTTTAGACGTTGGAATGCATGTTCAATGGCTCCAATACCACTAAACAAAGTACCAATTCTCACAGTCCTTTCTGGATGTAAGAATTCCAATTCTTTCCAAGATGGGCCATCTGAAAGTGGAGTTTGAACAAGTTCTTTTTCTTCAAGTTCGCTCACTCTCTTCTTTACTATCTTCTTGACAGCCTTTATCTTTTCAGATTCCTCCTTTATGTCTTTTTCTACTGTAGCCATTCTTTAATCGATCTTTTCGAGCTTTCCATTGATATGGTAGCTGGGTGAATATTCTGTATTTTTGATTTCAGCGATGCCCTCGATGAAAGGGCCTATGTAGAAGTATTTAGGCTTTACCTTTATGGTTCCGTTCTTCAGCATGATGCCCCATTTGCCATTGAGTTTGAAGGGGATGTAACCCTTGTAGTATGGATGCATCTCTTCGTACATAGGTGGTACTATGGTACGGTTTCTACGATCACATACACCATAGAGGCCCGTCTTGCGGTCACGAAAGACGCAGTAATCGCCAATGCCTTGTTCTGTATCTTCTGACTCGGAGGAGCGAACCTGTTTTTTGCCATCAGCATGCTCAACGACCTCCATCTCCTCGTCACCTTCAGAGTAGTCTGGTTCACGATCATACACCTCAATGTCCTTGGTCAGCAAACCGCCGTCGTTCCATCCGTCTTCACCTCGTGTCTCGCTACCATTGAAATGGTGACGCCAATGACGATTAGCCATAGGAGTGCCGAAGCGGTTGTAAAGACCTACGTTGTCGAGGATAAGGCTCTTCTCTTTGCTGTCGGAAATAAGTCGGAGGCCAAGCGGTCTTAGGAAGACAA
>JAZUDW010000050.1:0-18506 GCA_045639845.1 Bacteroidales bacterium | reverse complement strand
TTGCAGTGGGGATAACAGCCACGCATGTTGCAGTGGGGATAACAGCCACGCATGTTGCAGTGGGGATAACAGCCACGCATGTTGCAGTGGGGATAACAGCCACGCATGTTGCAGTGGGGATAACAAAACAACGATAATTTTCAAATCAACAATAACTCAGTATTATCCGATCACTGATTACTGATCACTAAAAGACAAACAACCAAACAGCGATAGCTCCACAGTTTTAGATAATAAAATTGTTTTTTGGTGGGTATTGCAAAAATATTGCTATATTTGCAATTTCCTTGTTGTGGTGTTTTCTCTGTCGAAAGCACTGCAATAAAATGTGTTGTAAATAATATATAATATATGATACCAGTTAATTTGCGCTCCGAAGTGGGCCGTCTTAATGCTGTTTTGCTTCATCGTCCAGGACGAGAGATTGAAGCCATGACGCCCGAAAACGCTCAGCATGCTTTGTTCAGCGATATCCTGAACCTCAATATCGTGAATCGTGAATACGAGCTGTTTTCTGGCACTTTTGAGAAAATAACCCAGGTTTTCTATGTGCAGAATCTGCTTGAGGAGATACTCGTGAAGGCCGATGTAGCCGAACGCCTTGTCCGTGCCTCTTGCCAACTAGATGGTTGTGAGTTTTTGGCCGACGAGCTGTTGAGTCATGATCCTAAAACATTGGCAGCCGAACTGATAGAGGGCTTTGAGTATCGTACCGGCAAAGATCCCGACCGATATGCCGAAGATCGCTACATACTTCGTCCACTCTACAATCTTTTCTTCACCAGAGATGCTTCGTCATGTATCTATAGCCGCGCACTCATCAACTCGATGTCGTTTGATGTACGCAGCCGCGAGTCTCTGATATACAAGGCTATCTTTGAGAACTACTTCGGCGTAAACACGTTGTGGGCACAGAAACACGACAATCTAGCACGTACCGAAGGTGGCGATATCCACATAGTGCGCGATAATCTGCTTTGTATCGGCAACGGCATCCGCACCAACCGTCATGGTATTGACTACCTAGCAGACAGTTTTAAGTCGTACGGCGACAGCTTCAGTATCGTGGTACAGGAACTGCCTCATTCGCCCGAATCCTTCATCCATCTCGACATGGTGTTCACCTTCTTAGGTCCTCACCGCTGCATGTGCTACGAGCCCATGATCCGCAAGCAGGGTATCTTTGCCAACATGCATACCTACGTGATCACTGCTTCGAACGAAAAGATAGAACGCAAGGAATATCCCAACATACTTCAGGCCCTCCAAAGCGTGGGCGTAGAGTTGGAACCAGTGTTCTGCGGTGGTGCCGACAGCTGGGTACAGCAGAGGGAGCAGTGGCATAGTGGTGCCAATTTCTTCTCGTTTGGCGAGAATCACATCATAGGCTATCGTCGCAACACACACACTATCGAGGCTCTTGATAAGGCCGGCTTCAGTGTGCTGATGGCCGAAGATGTGTGTGCAGGCAAGATCAATCCTTGGGACTACGAGAAGTGTGTGGTCACCTTTGCTGCTTCAGAGTTGCCCCGTGGTGGTGGCGGTGCTCGTTGCATGACTTGTCCCATCAACCGCGACGAGGTGAACTGGAACCTCTAAGTGAGATTCTCTATTTTCCTTAAAAAATATTAATACTTTTAAATAATAACAAAAAATGAAACGTTATCACTTGGTCAACAACATCATCGGTTGGCTCGTAGGCATTGTGGCATGTGCAGTGTATATCATGACTGCCGAAGCCACGGCCAGCTGGTGGGACTGCGGCGAGTATATTGCTACTGCAGTCAAACTGCAAGTGGGACACCCTCCTGGAGCCCCTACATTCCAACTTTTCGGACGACTGTTCGCTATGTTTTCCGATCCACTCAATGCTGCCCGTGCGGTGAATATTCTCTCGGCTGTATGCAGCGGTTTGGGTATCATGTTCCTCTATTGGACCATCACCTTGCTCGGGAAACTGATACTCAAGGCTTCTAAGACAGAGATCAGCATCACCAACTACAAAGTGTGGGCAGTGTTTGCCTCTGGTATAGTAGGTGCTATGGCCTATACCTTCAGCGACACCTATTGGTTCTCGGCTGTAGAAGGTGAAGTCTATGCAATGTCGTCGTTTTTCACAGCCATAGTATTTTGGGCTGTATTGAAATGGGAAGAACAGAGCGATGATCCTTATTCACTTCGCTGGCTGGTGTTTATATGCTTCCTGGTAGGTATCGCCATTGGCGTCCATCTGCTCAACCTGCTTACCATTCCCGCTTTGTGCTATGTGGTATATTTCAAGAAATGGAAGGAAATCAACACCAAAGGTTTCATTCTTACCGGTATTGTATCGGTAGCCCTATTGGCTATTGTTTTGTGGGGGTTGATACCCGGCATCGTCAACAGATCGAGTGCCATCGACGTATTCTTCGTCAACAAGTTGCACTGTGCATTCAACACCGGTACCATCATCTTCTTCTTGATTATTGCAGCAGCCATCATCGTGGGGCTGTGGTACACCACAAAGAAGAACAAGCCCATAGCCAACGCCTCTGTTGCAGGTCTGCTGATGCTCATCGTGGGTTATTCCACTTTCTTCATCCTCATAATCCGTGCCAATACAAATACACCGCTCAATGAGAATGCACCTAAGGACGCTGTTGCCATGCGTGCTTATCTGGGTCGTGAACAGTACGGTGATACACCTCTTTTCAAAGGTCAGTACTACACTGCTGGTTATCCTGTAGATTTCAAAGAGGGCTACACCAAATATATTCGTGGTACCAACAGCGAAGGCAAGGATGTTTACATTGCCAAGAGTCGTTCCCGCAAGGCTGTGTACCGTTCAGAACACACAGGTATCTTCCCCCGTATGTATAGCGACGATGCCGGACGCGGACACCCTCAGTTCTATAAATACTGGACAGGTGAGCCTCCTCGTGGAGAACGTCCCACTATGGGGCAGAACTTCAAGTTCTTTAACGGATATCAGATGGGCTGGATGTACTGGCGCTATTTCATGTGGAACTTCGCTGGCCGCCAAAACGATATCCAAGGCCATTATTTCAACACCGATGGCAGCCGTGACTATCTGAACGGCAACTGGATAAGTGGTATCAAATTTATCGATGAAGCTCGTCTTGGACCTCAGGACAACCTCACCGACGAGATGAAGAGCAATAAAGCCCGTAATACCTACTTCCTTCTGCCCCTCATACTGGGTATCGTAGGACTGGTGTTCCATTGCATGAAAGACAAGAAGGGAGCCTTCATTGTCTTTGTGATGTTCTTTATGACGGGTATCGCTATCGGTATCTACCTCAATATGCCTCCTCGTCAGCCCCGCGAACGTGACTATGCTTTTGTTGGTTCGTTCTATTTCTTTGCTGTTTGGATCGGTCTGGGTGTACTCGCACTTGTAGAATGGCTGTCTAAACTTATCAAGAATCCCAAACTGGGCGGTGTGGTTACGGCTGTTGTATTCGTGGTCACCATGCTTGCTGTACCCGTACGCATGTGTGCTCAGAATTGGGACGATCACGACCGTTCTCAGAAGACTGCCGCTCGCGATTTCGCTAAAAACTATTTGGGTGGTCTCTCCAAAAACAGTATCCTTGTAGCATATGGCGACAACGATACCTTCCCTCTTTGGTATGCACAAGAAGTAGAAGGATGGAGAACCGATGTTCGTATTCTCAACTATACCCTTGCCGGTATGCATTGGTACATAGAGCAACTTTACAACAAGCTCTACGAGAGCGAGCCCGTGCCTATGACGTTGCCCTACGAAGACTGGTATGGTCTTGCTAACGATATGGTTTATCTGCAAGACAACTCGACCGACTATCTGGAAGTAACCGATGTTCTGGCACTCGTAAGAGACAATCCTGCTCGCTTCACAGTCAACAGTCGCGGCGATCAGGTACACTACATCCCCACCAAACGTTTCAAGATCACCCTCGATCTGAAGAAACTGGTGGCACTCGGTGTGGTTTCCGCCCAAGACACCCAGTATATCGATCCAGTGTATCGCTTCACGGTGTCGAGCGACTATCTCTACCGTTATCAGCTGATGCTCATCGATATTCTCGGTACCAACCGTTTCGAACGAGATATCTACACCATGAATCCTGGCGAGTTGGCAAAAGTGGTACCCAACATCAATGCCTGCTGCATTGAAGACGGTATGCTCTTCAAGCTGCTACCACATCCGGCACAGGCACGCATCACCCCCCACACCATCGATTACTATCTGAATGGGGCAAAGCAGGATGATGGCAGCTATGATGCCCTCGAATGGGGCAACCTGAACCGCGATATCTATGTAGATCCCATCAGCTTGAATATGGGCAATGTGCAGCGTCAGTCGTACTGCCTCTTGGCTCGCGACCTTCTGGCTCAACACGATACCGCTACCGCACAGAAACTCCTCAGTATGGCCGACGAGAACTTCCCCAAGAAGAACTTTGTTCGCGATAAATACTGCCTCTCCATGGTTGAGACTTATGCAGGTGCGTTTGGTGTAGATAAAGGCACTGAGATGTGGAACGATATCTACACCTATTACAAGCAAGATGTAGATTATCTGTCACAATACGTCAACAGCAAGAATCGCAATTATGTGCAGAGTGCGACAGCTCGTCTGCGCGAAGACTGCCAGATACTCTACACGCTCAGCGAGTATGCAAAGAACTATCTGCACAGCGAGCAGCTTGCCAAGCAGGCCGAGGAAGCATATCTTCCCTATCAGTATGTACTGTATCAGGCCCAAGAAGCTCAGCAGCAACAGTCTGCCACCGATTATGTAGCATACTAACCTACGCTCACTTAAGGTTCACCACAGTGAGCCACTCTTCGAAACAAGCGACAGTGAAAATATTGTCGCTTGTTTCATTTTTTTGTTGTATTCCAGCATCAATGAAAAAAAGAGCACTCGCTGCGTCGTGCACTAGAGCCTACCATACGCCGAAGGCGCATCGAACAAACAACAAGTAGGCTGCAGCACTATTGCGGAGCCGTTCACGGCTATTCGTCCTCGTCGGAGACCAACGAAACATTGTTGAAGATATCAATCTGGAAAGAGTCGAAAATATCGAGCTGATTGGCAGGTTGAGTGTTGGGTGCCAGCTTGGTGTAGTCGGCAAGTTGGGATCGCAAGATCTTTCTAATAGCAACAGCAGGAGCCACATGCTGTTCGTCAGCATATTGTTTCAAAGCCGCGATATCGTTGTCCGACAAAGTGATCACCACTTTTCTGCCCCACGATTGTTTTTTTTTAGCCATTGCCTTTCTTGTCAAAATTTCTGCAAAGATACATAAAAAAAAGAGACTGGCAATATTTTTTTAGCCATTTTTGAGCCTTTCAACCATCCTATCCATTGATTCACGCCCTCGTGATTGACCTTCACAAAAGGAGCCAAATACGTAAATATAAGAAAATTAGCCATAGATTGCACCAGTTCATAGACACTAACAATCTATAGCCTACAGACGCTCCGCGCATCACCACCCTTTAGCCATAGGCCGACAAAGACAAAGAAAAATACATTGTCATTTGGCCAATTCATTCATTATTTGTACCTTTGCAAAATTCAATAGAAGGTGAAATGACTTTGATAAATAATTATATTCGATTTAATATCACTTTGTTAAAACCAATAGTACTCTTTTTGGCACTCTTGGGCTGTAGCTTCATAGCCCATGCACAGAGCCATCCCCCCACCCCCCAAGCCGATAGTGCCGTATCAGACATACAACCTCAGAAAGAGGCCTTTGAGCCGGGTCCGCATATCATAGGCCATGTGACCGATGCACACAGCTGGCACCTCTTCGATATCGAGACTAGCAAGGGTCACATCCACACCGTTTCCATACCCCTGCCCGTCATATTGTATCACAACGGACACTTAGACCTCTTCATGTCCAGCAAGTTTGAACACGGCCATGCCGACTACCGAGGCTACCGCCTAACAGGTGGTGGATTAGAGAAAGAAGAGATCGTCTGTGTCGATACCCAGGGCACTATCCTCACCGACGGCACGGGTGCCGTGGTGAAGCCCCTCGATTTTTCTATCACCAAGACCGTGTTGGGTATCTTCATTGCAGTTATCGTGATCATCACCATCGTGCTATACGCCGCCCGTCGCTATCGCATCACCAAAGATGGAGCCCCGCATGGCATGCAGTCGCTCATCGAGATGCTGGTGGTGATGGTTCGCGACGAGATATGTCGCCCCATGATAGGCCCCACCTACGATCGCTACCTACCCTACATACTCACACTTTTCTTCTTCATTTTCGGCTGCAACATTTTAGGTCTTATCCCTATATTCCCGGGGGGTGCCAACGTGACGGGCAATATTGCCGTCACCATGGTACTGGCACTCATCACCTTTTTCATCACCAACCTCAATGGCACCAAGCACTATTGGAAAGATATCGTCAACGCCGACGGCGTGCCCGCATGGCTGAAGATATTCCCCCTCATGCCCCTCATCGAGATCATCGGCATCTTCACCAAACCCTTCGTGCTTATGATCCGATTGTTTGCCAACATGACAGCAGGCCACATAATGGTGCTCAGCCTCACCGTAGTCATCATTGTGATCTCCAATCTCTTTGGCAATCTCACAGGTGGTATCACCGCGGTAGTGGCTGTGCTCTTCACCGTGTTCATCGACTTGTTGGAATGTCTGGTGGCATACATCCAAGCCTTCGTGTTCACCATGCTCACAGCCGTCTATATAGGCATGGCTGTAGCAGAACCCTCCGAGGCATAGGTTTCAGCCACCAACGTGGCCATTATTGTTGTTATCGACAACGACACACCAACATTTTTAAATAAAGAACCTTTAAACATAATAATACATACGTCTATGAAATCAATCAACGAAGTAAATTTTGCAGGCAAGAAAGTCCTACTCCGTGTGGACTTCAACGTACCTATCGACGAGAATAAAAATATCACCGACGATACCCGCATGCGCGAATCGCTCCCCACCATTCAGAAACTCCTCGCCGATGGTGCTGCCATTATCATCATGGCCCACTTTGGCCGTCCCAAAGGAGGCTTCGATGCCGCTCTTTCTCTAGCACCGGTAGCCAAACACCTCGAAACCCTCATCGGCCGTCCCGTTGTATTCACACAGGAGCTTCTGGGCGACAAAGTCAGCGCTATGGCTGCAGACCTCAAAGGCGGCGAAGTAATGCTTCTCGAGAACATCCGTTTCTATCCAGGCGAAACCAAGGGCGATATAGCGTTGGCCGAACAACTCTCCAAGCTTGGAGACTGCTACATCAACGACGCTTTCGGAGCAGCCCATCGCGAGCATAGCTCCACAGCCGTGATAGCACGTTTCTTCCCCAACGATAAATATTTCGGTTTCCTCATGGAGAACGAGGTTCGCAATCTGGAGAAACTCATGCAGAATCCACCTCGTCCCTTCACCGCTATCATCGGTGGTTCCAAGGTGAGCAGCAAGATCGGTATCCTCGAAAACCTTCTTGGCAAGGTTGACAATATGGTTATCATCGGTGGTATGCGCTACACCTTCACCAAAGCCTTAGGTGGCAAGATCGGCAAGTCGATCTGCGAAGACGACAAACTCGACCTCGCACTCGAGCTCATGCACCGCATGGACGAGAAAGGTGTGAAATACTACCTCCCCACCGACAGCCTCATAGCCGACGATTTCAGCAACGATGCCAACACCCAGATCGTTCCCTCCGACCAGGTCCCCGACAACTGGGAGTCTATGGACTGCGGCCCCGAAAGCTGCCAGATGCTCGACAGCGTGATCAAAGCTTCCAAGACCATCCTTTGGAACGGTCCTGCCGGTGTGTTCGAGATCCCCGCTTTCGCCAAAGGCACACAGGCCATCGCAAAGAGCGTAGCCGAAGCATGTGCCCAAGGCACCTTTGCTGCCGTAGGCGGTGGCGACTCCGTAGCAGCTGTCAAGCAGCTCCACCTTGCCGACCAGATGAGCTATGTGTCCACCGGTGGTGGTGCCATGCTCGAATACCTGGAAGGTAAGACACTTCCCGGTATCGCCGCTATCCTCGATAAGTAACCCCTTCCAAGGCAGGTTGATTGTTGAATTGTTTATTTGTTTATTTGATACGAAGCAACATCTGCTCGGCAAATAAACAAATAAACAATTTAGCAATTCCCCCACCCTCAACTCAACATAATCACAAAAAACTCAAACAGACAATCACTTCCAAATAAACAAATAAACAAATAAACAACTCAACAGATAATCAGCGACAGCCTCACTGTGCACCTAAAAAAACTCAACATAACACCCTCCCTAACACACCCATGTCCCATTTCCTCCCCATCACACTCGAAGAAGTCAAGAAACTCGGCTGGTCACAAGTCGATGTAGTCATAGTAAGCGGTGATGCATATGTAGATCATCCTTGTTTCGGCACTGCCGTATTGGGACGCACCTTGGAGCATGCAGGCTTCAAGGTTGCCATCATACCCCAGCCCAACTGGCGCGACGACCTACGCGACTTCCGTAAGTTTGGTAAGCCACGGCTCTTTTTCGGTGTCACATCCGGGTGCATGGACTCCATGGTCAACCACTACACGGCGGCACGCCGTCTTCGGCATGACGATGCCTATACCCCCGGGGGACAGGCAGGTTTCCGCCCCGATCGTGCCACCTATGTCTATACACGCATCCTAAAACAGCTCTACCCCGACACCCTCGTCATCATAGGAGGCATCGAAGCCTCCATGCGCCGACTGGCACACTACGACTATTGGGACAACGCCCTCTTCCCCTCCATACTCATCGACACCCCCGCCGACCTGCTCACCTACGGTATGGGAGAACGCAACATAGTGCGCATTGCGCAGATGATCGACCAAGGGGCCACCCTGCAGCAGCTCACCACGTTGCCCCAGGTAGCCTATCGTACACCCCTCGGCCTTCTCGATACACTGAGACATCAGCCACACACACAGGTGCTTCACTCATTCGCCGAATGCATGAAGTCCAAACGCCGGCATGCCGAAAATTTTCATATCATCGAACTTGAAAGCAACAAAGTCGAAGCCAACACCCTCGTCCAGCCCTATGCCGACAGCCTCGTGGTCGTCAATCCCCCCGACACACCTTTCACCGAGCAGGAACTCGACCACTCGTTCGATCTCCCATACCTTCGTCAACCCCACCCCAAATATAAGAAACGAGGTGCCGTACCCGCATTTGAGATGATCAAATTCTCGGTCAACACCCATCGCGGATGTTTCGGAGGATGCTCCTTCTGCACCATCTCGGCCCATCAAGGCAAACAGATCGTGAGCCGCTCCGAGCAGTCCATACTCCGCGAGGTTGATATCATCACCCAGCAGCCCGACTTCCACGGCACACTCACCGATTTAGGCGGCCCCTCGGCCAATATGTACAAGATGCGTGGACGCAACAGCGACCTCTGCCGCCGTTGCACCCGCTACTCCTGCATCCACCCCTCCCACTGCCCCAACCTCGACAGCGACCACACACATCTCACAACCCTCTATCGCCAAGTAGCCTCCCACCCCAAGGTGAGCCACCTCTTCATCGGCAGCGGCATACGCTACGACCTCTTCACCAACGCCAACGGCGGATTCGACTACTTCCGCCAGGTAGTGCTCCATCATGTGAGCGGCCGCCTCAAGGTAGCACCCGAACACACCTCGCTCGAAGTGCTCAACACCATGCGCAAACCCAGCTTCGATCTCTTTCTGCGCACCAAGGCCGATTTCGACGCCATCTGCCGTCAGGCAGGCCTACGCTACCAGCTCATCCCCTATTTCATCAGTTCCCATCCCGCATGCCACATCAAAGATATGGCCGAGCTGGCTCTGCAGATGAAACGGCTGGGATACCGACTAGAGCAGGTGCAAGACTTCACCCCTACCCCCATGACCCTCTCCACAGAGATGTACTATACCGGCATCAACCCCGCCACCATGCAGCCCGTGTATGTAGCCACCCAGCCCAACGAGAAGAAAGATCAGAACCAGCTTTTTTTCTACTACAAGCGCGAGCTCCACCCCCAGATCCGGCAAACACTCCTCAAAAGCCACAATGGCCAGTATCTCACGCCCCTGGGCATCAGGTAGCCGCCCCCTTTTCTTTGCTGTTGAGTTGTTGATTTGTTTAATTTAAGTGATCGGTGAGGCTGTAGAAGTTTAGTTGTTGCGTTGATTGCCACGTAACCTCAAATCAACAAATAAACGATTCAACATCAAATCAACAATAATTCAGTAATGTCCACTCATCACTGTATTCAAATCAACAAATAAACAGCAACCCAAGGGAGCCTCACTATGGCCAGACCACTACCCTTTACAACCGGACAATCCACCACTTTTTTCTCTTTAAGGACCCATGACATGAAACAGAGCATCATTCTTGCCGTCACCAACGACCTCGTCACCGACCAGCGCGTCCATCGCTCCTGCCTGGCACTCCACGAAGCCGGCTACGCCGTAACCCTGGTAGGTCGCAAGCTGCCCTCCAGCCTCCCGTTGCAGCGCCCCTACCGCACCCATCGCATGAAACTTCTGTTTCGCAAAAAAGTCCTCTTCTACGCCGAATACAACATACGGCTCTTCCTCTTCATGATCTTCTCGCGTGCCACCATACTGTATGCCAACGATACCGACACCCTTCCTGCCACCTTCCTCGCAGCCCGACTCACCGGCCGCCGCCTCTTCTTCGACGCCCACGAGATGTTTCCCGAAGTGCCCGAGCTCGCCCAGCGCCCGCGCATCAAAGCCGTATGGACCCGCATCGAAGACCTCCTCATACCTCGCGTAGATGGTGCCGTCACCGTGTGTCAGTCCATCGCCGACCACTATCGTCATCGCTACCATCTACACATGGATGTTGTTCGCAATGTGCCACTGGCCCAACCCAACCCACCGTCGGCCACGGTCGCACTGCCAGCCTCCGGACGCAAGATACTCCTCTACCAAGGTGCCGTCAACTTAGGTCGGGGCATCGAACCCATGATCTACGCCATGCACCATCTGCCCGAATGCCTCTTCGTCGTTGCCGGCGAAGGCGACGAGTCCCACCGTCTGCGTCAGCTCGTCTGCGACCAGCAGCTCTCCGACCGCGTCCTCTTTCTCGGACGGCTGCCCCTCGAAGAGCTCCGGTCCGTCACCATCCAGGCCCATCTAGGCATCTCCTTTCTCGAAAACCTCGGTCTCAACTACTACTATTCGCTTCCCAACCGCATAGCCGACTTTGCCCAGTGCCATGTGCCCGTGCTCGCCACCGACTTCCCCGAGATACATCGCGTGGTGCATCACTACGGCATCGGCACCCTCGTGCCTCCGTCTCTCACCGCACTCAACAGCTTCGACCCCATCCTCCTGGCCCAGACCGTCCGTACCGCCCTTTCCTACTGGGACTCCGTTAACCCCTCCGAGCGCCAGCGTATCTTCTCCCTCGCCGCCACCGAACTCAGCTGGCAACACGACCAGAACGTTCTTCTCGACGCTATCCGCCATATGATGGATTCTGCTCGAAAAAACTAGATAGATCCTAGTGTACAACCATCTATTAGCACTTTAGTCCAACCCGTAGGGAAACAATGGTGTAGTGCCTCTGTGCCGATACAATATAGTGGGTGCTTGTTTGAATGTATAGATTGGTTCCTATTGCCATCTTCCATGATATTTCAGTGGCCTTCTCGGTGGTATTGTCATATCGCGCATAGTCCGTGAAAAGTCCCAATTCACCCTTCCCTAATCGGCATAGAATACCGCCCCCGACGAAGTTTTGACATTTGGTACGATCCCCAAAAACACAAGAGTATGTTGTGGCCAATGCCAGACGACTATGGATCTGTTGTTCAATATATATCCATGGAGTGGAGTAAAACTGATAGTACCAATGAGTTGCATTGCCAATTGAAATGGTACTATTTTTATTCTTGTACATCATCTCGCCTACAATGAACAGTCCATCGGTTGAGGGTGAGAAATGAAATACGCTCTCCTTACCCCAAAAACCATTGTAGGCGTGTCCGTTGTATATCGAAATTTGTACTAATAATAATGGTGAAGGGACGCAATTCGATAAGAGGTTTGATTCTGTTTCGGTTGTTGCCTCATTTTGGTTCAACGACCTGAGATTGCATATTTCTGTTTCATAGCTATAGTGAACGCCCACTGATGCCACAGGATAGTTTGCAATGGGATAGTTGGCACCAATAGTAGGAGGAAGACCGCAAGAACTATTAGTAAAGAACGTGGCAACGGGTGTGGAAAAATAATCTTCGTTCATGTTTCTTATACCAATAAAGAGATTATGTTTTTGTTCTGTGGTGTATTGAAGACCGCATACAGACAAGGCAATAGGTAGGTTTGCCTCTTGAATATTGGAGTATGATTGAAGATCATTGGCCAAAAGTTCTTCATTTGAGTTGGCTATACTAATAGTAGAAATGTGCCAGGATAGATGTTTAGTGATCTCTGATTCAGACTTCAATTGTAGTAAATTTGAAAACTTGATATTCTTGGTGTTTGTATGTAACTCTGCAGTATAATCTGCATGAATGTCCTGTGCATGAACAATGTTTTCAGCCATAAGGAAAGTGGCAATTAGGACGATGTTGTAGCGTTTCATTCCCATATTATGATCTTATTGATGAATCATGTAGTATTAGTAGAGTGACCAATTTACAATTGTTTTCTGTATAGATCACTCTTCTTCTACAGCTTGTTGGCACCTTGAAATGATGGTATCATGTCATGAAACCATCGTTTCATGGCTTGATACCATCATTTCATGCCATAATATTATCTTATTTCTTTAGGTGTACTGTGTTTTACATTACAACCATTTGCCAAATCGGCGAATATACCACTGCTTTATTACTTGGGTGAGGATACAATAGCAGCCCAGAATGGCAATTAGCCAAGGGAAGTAGCTCGCTGGCAGTGGCATGAGTCCTATATATTTTCCAAAAGGAGTGAATGGGATAGCGATTCCAATTGCCATAATGATGAATGTCATCAGCATGAGAGGCCAAGCGGCATTGCTTTGTATGAAAGGAATACGTCGAGTTCGTATCATGTGTACGATAAGCGTTTGAGAAAGGAGACCCTCGACAAACCATCCACTTTGGAACAATGTCTGACACTCTGGATTTTGACAGCCGAAAACATACCACATTACCAAGTATGTAGCAATGTCAAAAATACTGGAAATGGGACCGATGAAGATCATGAATCTTGAAATATCCTGGCTGTCCCAACGACGAGGCTTCCGAAGAAATTCCGGATCCATTTTGTCGAAGGGGATTGCCGTCTGTGATATATCGTACAATAGGTTTTGTATTAATAGATGCAGGGAGAGCATTGGAAGGAATGGCAAGAAGGCTGAGGCGGCCAACACAGAAAACATATTACCAAAGTTGCTGGAAGCTGTCATCTTCACATACTTGATGATGTTGCCAAAAGTCTCACGACCCGACAATACTCCTTGTTCTAGCACCATCAAATCCTTCTCTAATAGGATTATGTCGGCACTCTCTTTTGCGATATCTACTGCAGAATCCACAGATATGCCAATATCGGACTGACGAAGGGCTGCAGCATCGTTGATACCGTCACCGAGAAAGCCTACGGTGTTGTTTTGTTCTTGGAGAATGGTGATGATCTCTGTTTTTTGATGAGGTGTTAGTTTTGCGAATATGTTGTGCTTTTGCACAGCTAAATGCTTTTCAGCATCGTTCATGGTTTCGAATATGCTACCTACAATACATTGCTCTTTATTCGTAGATTCGAGACTAATGCCTACTTGTGTGGCGATAGTACTTACGACGGTTTCATTGTCGCCGCTGAGCACTTTCACTTCAACACCTGCATCATGCAACAACTGAATGGCTTCGGCTGCGGTATCTTTAGGAGGATCAAGAAAAGCGAGGTATCCAATAAGTACCATATCTTGTTCGTCAGTTACAGAGAACGACAATGGTGAACAGGAGGCGTCTTCGGGATTAAGGTTCTTGTGAGCTACAGCAAGTACACGCATACCTTGGTGATTCATATTGTGAACAATATCAAAAGCTTGCTGTTTAATGTCTTCGGTGATGGGTATCACTTGGCCATCCAGTTCACAGTGAGAGCAAATGTCTATCATCTCTTCAACGGCACCTTTGGTGATAATTTGTTGTTTCCCATTGTAGTCTTCCATCACCACTGACATCCGACGGCGGTTGAAGTCGAATGGTAACTCGTCAATCTTTTTGTAATTATCGATCTCAACATCGAGGGGCTTACCGGTTTCGTTCACGTGCTCAATAATCGCTTTGTCCATCAAATTTTTCAATCCTGTTGAGTAGTAGCTGTTAAAAAAAGCGTGACGTAAAATACGACGGCTTTCATCATCACTACCATCGGCATTAATATACCTTACCAGTACAACTTTATCGCAAGTGAGTGTGCCTGTCTTGTCGGTACAAAGTATATTCATAGCACCGAAGTTCTGTATGGCGTTGAGGTCTTTAACGATAACCTTTTTCTTAGACATCCTTACTGCCCCTTTGGCTAAGTTGGCTGTTACGATCATAGGTAGCATTTCTGGCGTTAGGCCTACTGCAACACTGACAGCAAAGATGAATGCTTCGAGCCAGTCTCCTTTGGTGAACCCATTGACCATAAACACAAAAGGAACCATTACAAGCATGAATCGAATAAGTAGCAATGATACCTTTGTGATACCTTTGTCAAATGCAGTCTCGGCACGATGGCCTGCTATACTTTTCGCAATAGAACCTAAGTATGTCTGGTTGCCTGTGGCGTATACGATGCCAGTAGCAGTTCCGCTGATTACATTACTACCCATGAATACTAGGTTGTCCAGATCCACTACGCTTCCTTCATCGCAATAGCACTGTGCAGTCTTCTCTATTCCGTCACTTTCTCCAGTGAGTGATGATTGGCTAACAAAGAAATCCTTTGCTTCAATAATACGTAGGTCTGCAGGTATCATATCACCTGCGCTGAGCAGCACAATGTCGCCAGGAACTAACTGCTCAACAGAAATCTCCCCACTATTATCTCCTTCTCGCTCCACATAGCATGTGTTTGTAACCATTTTAAGTAATGCGTCGCTAGAACGACCGGCTTTCAGTTCTTGTACAAACCGCAGTATGGCTGAGAATACAACCATGGTGGTGATAATGATGATTGTAGTCCAATCCTGTGAACCGGGTTCGGCGAGTACCACATCGAGTATAAAGGAAATTATAACCAGGGCGGTGAGCACACCTATAAATGGGTTGATGAACGCCGACACAAAGAGTTTTACAGGATTGGTTCGTTCTTCGTGTACAACGATGTTCTGACCATATTGCATTTGTCTCTGTGCTACCTCGTCAGCATCAAGTCCATGTTTTCTCGCAGAGAGTGCAGAGTACACATGTTTTAACGACTGACGCGATGCAAATCTGGCATACTCGCTGTTGTACATAGCCCTTTCGGCCCCTGATTTCAATCCAAATAGTTTTTTTAACATAGTGATTCTCATTTCTTCTACAAATAAAGTGTTATACAAAGTGATTGTCCAATTGGATTTGCAAAAGTACACACATTGTTTTGGATGGCTTGTTATAGACTCATTAGTAATAAATTAGAGAATTATTAGAGCTAATTCTAATTGTTTTCTAATGAACTATTGGGTTGCTCAAAGTGAAAAATGTAGTATCTTTGCATTTTGTTATGGAAACAATATTAGTTATAGAAGATGATATGAGGCTTGCTACGTTGTTGCGTGCAGGTATTGAAGAATGGGGGTATCAAGTCCTCGTGGCCTACGATGCTGAGATGGCTTTGCGTTTATTGAAAAACGAAAAGTTTAGTCTGCTGATTAGTGATATTGTACTTCCAGGAATGAATGGCATAGAGCTGTGCAAGCAGGTGCGAATAGAGCATCCCAACGTCCCTATACTCATGTTGACTGCACTAGGAACGACTGATGATAAGTTGGAAGGTTTCGATGCTGGTGCAGATGACTATATGACTAAACCTTTCGACTTTAGAGAACTTCAGGCTCGTATTGTCGTTCTGCTCAGAAGAGGAGGTTCTGCGCCACGTCTCCCGGAAAAGAAAGAACTTACCTATGCTGACTTGGTGCTCACGATAGATCGCCATGAATGTATCCGTGATGGAGTGGCTGTGCATCTCACACCCAAAGAGTTTACTCTCTTGCAGTATCTTATGGAGAATGCCGATAGAGTTGTATCCCGTACTGAGATACAAGAAAATGTGTGGCACACCCATTTTGATACTGGCACTAACTTTATCGATGTCTATATCAATTATCTTCGTCGAAAGATAGACAAACCTTTTGGTGTTAAATTGATACATACCAAGCCTGGTGTGGGTTTTATCCTCTGTAGCAATGAAGAACAATAAGATATTACTTTCGTTAAAATATACTTTTTTCATGTCTGTAGTGTTGGTCGCATCGCTCATTATTATATATATGGTGAGCCGCAAAGCTCAACGTAACACCTTCTATCGCAATTTGCGTTCTGAAGCCATCACAAAAGCCAATTTGTTTCTTGAAAACAAAGTTGATGCGGCAACGATGCAACATATCTATCTTAACAATACCCAGTTTATCAACGAGGTAGAGGTGGCTGTATATACTCCCGATTTCCAAATGCTGTATCATGATGCTGCTGAGCATGATTTGGTGAAAGAAACACAAACGATGATCTCGGATATCTGCCAGAAAGGTGAGATGTGTCTCGATGTGGGAAAGGGTTATCAAGCCATCGGTATTCTATATCTAGACAGGTATGTCGTGACGGCAGCTGCCCTCGACGGATATGGGGAATGCAATATGGCAGCACTGCAATCTACATTGATCACAATATTCCTTGTTTCAATCATCTTCATGGCGATTGTAGGCTATGTCTTGGCTTCGTTGACCATCAGACCTATAGAAAGGGCCCTCTCATCCCAGAAGATGTTTGCTAGTAATGTTTCACACGAGCTTCGTACCCCTTTGGCTGCAATTATGGGTGAATTAGGGTTGGCACTTCAACGAGATCGCACATCTGATGATTATAAAGATCGTATTAGTCGAGCCCTAGACGATGCTTCCCGTATGTCCGATACAATCATAGGCTTGCTGAATATGGCGCGAGCTGAATATGATGCATCGCAAATAAAGATGGAGCATCTTCGTATAGATGAACTCATTATGGATGTGGTAGAGGAATTGCAGAGGGCGAATCCGAATTATCACGTCAATATCTCTTTCGATGACGATTCTCAGGAGCCGAAATTAAGGGATTCCTTTGAGAGTGGATCTATCGACGATAGTCTAGTTACTCTTATTGCAAACCGTTATTTGTTGGCACTAGCTGTTCGTAATCTTATAGAGAACAATTGTAAATATTCATCTGACCATGTGAGTGAGATTGTGATTCACAATGGGACGAGACTCTCGGTCACATTTTCGGATTATGGTGCAGGAATGACGGCAGAAGAACAACGCCATCTATTTAAACCTTTCTACAGGGGAACTTCTACGTCAGCCCATGGATATGGAATAGGGATGGCGTTGGTGCAACGTATCGTAGAACTACATGGCTTTAAGATAACCATACATTCAAAAAGAGGGCACGGAACATCCTTTGTTCTTCATTTGTCGAACGAAAAGGGAACTTGTCGATGGAGGAATTGGAGATGACTTTCTCTTGCTGTTGTTGATTGAAGGACTTAATGTGTATAGAAAGTCGCTCAACCTATTGAGTGTTCATAGTACTATTGTCTGCTTGCCTATACCATAATATATCAGATAAGCATTTCAACAATACAAAAGGATTAAAAGCTATTGTCGCAGATGGAGTAGAGTCCACCGCCGTTGACTTTTTCGAGCTCGTTGCAGTCGTAGCCCAGCGCTTCGAGGTCGGCTTCGTAGTAGGCTAACACGTCGCCGTTGTAGGCGTAGCAAGTGCAGCCTTTTCTGCACGAGGCGGCGAGGGTGAGGAGCATCATGGCGAGGATGACGGATGGGAGGAGGTTGTGTTTTCGTTTCATGGGTGAGTGTGGTTTGGTGGTTGGTGTGTTTGATAACCTTTTTGTTGGTGGTGAGTGTGTTGTGCGGCGGGTGTGTATTGCCTTAGGGCGTGGGGGATACGGTGAGGAATCGCACTACCTGCTGTTCGTTGAGGCTGGTGTGGGGGAAAGCCTGCACGATGGTGTCGTGGTCGGCCAGCACGATGAGTGGGAACTGGCCCTGGGTGATCTGTAGGTAGGCATCGGTGGGTATTCTTATCTCGCGGTAGTGGTGGCTGTTGGCCCTGGTGTAGAAGCTGTCGATGCCTTTGATGTCGGGGAACACGTAGAGGAAGGCTGCTGTGTCGAGCCCGTGGCGCTGTTGGAGGGTGCTCACGAGCTGTGCGGTGTGCTGGCAGCATGAGCAGGCCTGTCATGAGGCGGATCGGCTTCGATGGCCTTCCGTTGTCGGAGCTGTAGTGCTTCTTGAATCCGGACTCGA
>JAZUDW010000049.1:0-26737 GCA_045639845.1 Bacteroidales bacterium | reverse complement strand
CTTGTCTTCCTAAGACCGCTTGGCCTCCGACTTCATAGAGCATACCCTTGCGTACAGCCTCTGCTTTACCACCATTAGGCTGAATGTCAAACACATGCATCCGTTCGTGTTTTTGGCATAGCAAATGGAGCACATCCAGAGTGTTGTCACGGCTTCCATCGTTGGCAAAGAGGAAATCAATATCCTCATGAGTTTCCACAAAGGAGAGAAACTCATCCTGAGGCAGTCGTTTCGACTCATTGTAGCAAGGCACCACCACTACTGTCTTCATACGCCCATGGTCTTCTTATACGATTTCAGCGTGTTCTGTAGCAACGAAACAATGGTAAGTGGTCCTACGCCACCGGGCACGGGGGTAGTCCAACTGCAGAGCGCATCTACCTCGCTGTGTTTCACGTCGCCAGTTAGATGGTAGCCCTTTGCAGAGTTGTCGGGAATGCGATGGATGCCCACATCCACAAGCACTGCACCTGGTTTCACCATATCGGCGGTCACGAATTCAGGTTTACCTATAGCTACCACGAGGATATCGGCCTGTCGGGTAAGTTCGGCCATATTTTTGGTGCGACTGTGGCATATAGTCACCGTGCAATTGGCATGCTTGTTATTACGAGATAAGAGATTTGCGATAGGGGTACCCACAATATTGCTACGGCCCAAAACTACGCAGTGCTTACCTTCAGTCTCAATATTGTAGCGTTCCAGCAAGGTCACAATACCCATAGGAGTGGCAGGGATATAGGCATCAGCGCCTAGCACCATGTGCCCCACATTGATAGGAGTGAATCCGTCCACGTCTTTGTTGGGAGAGATAGCATGGATCACCTTCTGCTCATTGATATGCTTGGGCAAAGGCAGCTGCACGATGTAGCCATCTATTTCTTCGTCGTTGTTCAAGAAATCTATCGTTTTAAGCAGCTCCTCCTCGGATATAGTCTCCGGGAACTTATATACCGACGAGGTAAATCCGACTTCATGACTCGATTTCTCTTTGTTGGCCACATATGTCTGACTGGCACCATCAGTGCCCACCAACACAGCAGCAAGATGGGGTGCTCTCATTCCGCGCGATGTGTATCCGCGCACTTCGTTAGCTATTTCGTCTTTGATTTGGTTGGCAAGTGCTTTGCCGTCAAGAATCTGGTGCATATATATTGTGTGTGTGTTTTGTTATCTATTAATGTTAGTGATCAGTTTTAATTATTGTGATAGGTGGTCTGTCAAATGTCTATTCACCAACAAAGGATGATCGGAGAGGCTATCGCCGATGGTACGTCGAACCAAAATATCATCTGAACTCTGAAGCGGAGTTGTTAAATCACGATGGTCGCCGACCTTGGGCCGATCTTTCGAATTGGGAATGAACTTCATATGTTCTACAGACCTACACTATCTATCTTTTACGACGAGGTATCTTGGGCATTTTGGGCATTCTGCCATTGTTGGTAGATACCATCTTCATCATCTTGCGGGTATCCTCAAACTGTTTGAGCAGACGGTTCACTTCTTGGATGCTACGGCCACTACCCATGGCGATACGCTGTTTGCGACTACCGTTGATACAACTAGGGTTGCGTCGCTCGTAGGGAGTCATCGAGCCAATAATAGATTCGATGGGCACAAAAGCATCGTCGCCGATTTCGATATCCTTTGTAATTTTACTCATGCCGGGTATCATGCCTATGAGATCCTTCATATTACCCATCTTCTTGATTTGGGCTATCTGCGAAAGGAAGTCCTCGAAATTGTACTCGTTCTTCACCAATCGTTTCTGGATCTTGCGGGCTTCAGCCTCATCATATTGTTCCTGTGCACGCTCTACTAGCGAGACCACGTCGCCCATACCCAGAATACGGTTGGCCATACGGTCGGGGTGGAAAATATCCAAGGCATCCATCTTCTCGCCAATACCCACAAATTTGATCGGTTTCTTCACACTGTAGCGAATCGTGAGGGCTGCACCGCCGCGAGTGTCGCCATCCAACTTTGTGAGCACCACGCCGTCGAAGTCAATACGGTCGTTGAAGGCCTTGGCCGTATTCACGGCATCTTGACCCGTCATGGAATCCACAACAAAGAGAGTCTCTTGAGGTTGCAGCTCGCGTTTCAAAGCAGCAATCTCGTCCATCATCTGCTCATCCACAGCCAAACGGCCAGCGGTATCCACAATCACAACCTCTACGCCCTGCATTTTGGCCTCACGGATAGCATCTTGAGCTATGGCTACAGGATTGGTGTTTCCCAACTGAGCATGCACTGGCACTTGGATCTGCTCACCGAGCACCTGCAACTGGTTGATAGCTGCAGGACGATACACGTCGCCAGCCACCAGCATCACTCTTTTGCCTCTCTTGCTTTTCAGATAGTGTGCTAACTTGGCGCTGAACGTAGTCTTACCCGAACCCTGAAGACCTGCTATGAGCACCACAGCGGGGCTGCCCTTCAGGTTGATATCCACGGTGTCGCCACCCATGAGAGCAGTAAGCTCGTCTTTCACAATCTTCACCATCATCTGGCCCGGTTCCACGCTGGTAATCACATCCTGGCCCAACGCCTTGGCCTTCACATTGTCGGTAAACTCCTTGGCTATAGGATAGCTCACGTCGGCATCCAGTAGGGCTCGGCGCACCTCTTTCACCGTCTCGGCAATGTTGATATCAGTAATAGAACCTTTGCCCCTCAGGTTTTGGAGCGCTTTCTCAATCTTGCTACTAAGGTTTTCGAACATTTTTATATATAATATTTATTATTCACCTGCGTTAACATCCTGTCATGCAGACTATCACGCGAACTAGCACGTCAACCATCCACTTTGCAGGACTCTGCAAAGATAATAATAATATTCCGTGTGGCAAATTATTTTTTCCAGACACAATCGGTTCTAGCTTAGATTCAACAATCTAGTTCTGCACAACCACCCACACCTTCTGCACAGTTTCCGCTATTCTCCGTTTCACACTCTGCTTATCTTCGTTCTTGCAAAAAAACGGAATCATAACGGACCCATATCAAACCCACATCGAACCCTCGATCCATATTTTCTCCCAAAATTGAATATCAAACCCACTCGCAGTAGGCGTTTTCTTATAGGACATAATCAGGCACGCCAAAACCGAGGAAACAGCAATACGAGCAAGGTGAGACATTCAAGACGTCCTAGCAACATTAGGATCACACATATCCATTTCCCCACGGGAGTGAAAGCAGCATAGGACCCGAAACCTCCGCTGGCACCCAACCCTGGACCATAGCCACTAAGACACGCCACAGCTGCCCCTACAGACTGAGTGGCGTCAATGCCACTGAGCATAAGCAGAAGTGTTGCCAAAAAGGCAATAACAAAATAGGTAGCGAAGATGACCATAACATTGTTGACCATGGAAGCAGCCACAGGTCTTCCATTGAGTCGCATAGGGTTGACGATATGAGGATGTAGTCTGTTGCGCAGTACATTACGCACATTACGAACCAGGATGATGACACGCATAGCTTTAATGCCGCCAGTAGTAGATCCGGCCATGCCTCCGCAAAGAGAGAGGACTAAGAAGAGGAATACTACAGGTGTCCACCATAGGGTCGTGTCGGCCACCACGGAACCTGTAGTAGTGACCACGCTGGTGGTCTGCACTATGCCTAGGCGAAGTGCCGTTTCCCAATCGTAGCAAGTGTGGTAGTGAAGTATAAGGACCACGAAAGCTACAGACATCAACAACAAGAGGACATAGCAAGCAAACTGTTCTAACCTATTGCGCAGCTGTTTGAAACGTAGGGAGAAGAAATGGTAAAGGAGGCTGAAATTGATACCACTGAAGAACATGGCTGCTGCCAAGATATATTGCTGTCGTGGCTGAAGGGTTGCAATACTATCATTGTGGATGGAGAAGCCACCTGAGGAGATATTGGTAAAGGTAAGATTGACAGCATCCCAAGGTTCCATACCATGGCCTAGAAGCAAAGCGATGAAAATGATAGTGAGGATTACATAGACAGTGAGAGTACGCCGAATAGTTGCAGTAACCTTGCCAGCTGTAGAACCCACATTGTCGGCACCTGATGCCTCTGCAGTATAAAGACTATATTTGTTGATGCCGAGAGTAGGTATGACAGCGAGCACGAGAAGCACAATACCAAAACCACCAACCCATTGAAGTATACTACGCCAAAGGAGTATGGAGGCTGGAAGGTGCTCTACATCGGTAAAGATGGTGGCACCGGTGGTAGTTAGACCCGACATAGACTCAAAAAGGGCATCAGTAAAGCTATGGGTGACGCCTGTGACAAGGAATGGTAGCGTGCCGAAAAGAGGTAGTACCAACCACAAGGTTGCCACCATGAGATAGGGCACCCGCCTATCCACACGGTCATTCCTTGATCGTCTAAGTGAGCATGTTATAGCGAGTCCCAAACTGAAGATAAACAGGCCGCAGAGCAGTATCTTGGAGGCAGTTCCATCGGCAAAATGAATAGCAGGGATGAGGCACACCAGCATAATAAGCCCCTCGGCCATAAGAGGTATTCCGAGCGGACGAAACAGAGCTGTGAAACTATCGCGGGTCATGAGAGTGAATGGTGGATATTATTGTTTGTTATGAGTAGCGTACGAGCAGTGATCAATAATCTATCAATAGTATTCTGGTCTTACAATCTATTCTTCTCTTTATGCTGGACTGTCATAAATCTAAGGTCTTTTACCGAACCAATATTCCTCTTTTTAACATTCTAGATCACTTTTATTTTGTTTTGATAATCACGGAACCATGTTGTAATAATTTACGCCTATACAAATTATCTGCGCCAATAGGAAGGCGAGAATATGGATAGAATGGCGAATATCTCAACACGGCCTACAAGCATAAGTGAAACGAGAGTCCACTTGGCCAGCGGCACAAGATCGGCATAATGTATATGTGCTCCAACGTTGCTCACAAGCGGCGTCGGGCCCAGATTGCTGATATTGGCAGCCGACATGCATACGGCCTGAGGGATAGAGAGGCCGCAAAGGGTGAGAATGAAGCTACCGCCAAGTATGAAGAACAGATACAAAAACACGAAAGCAAATATCTTGTTGATATACTCATCTGCAATAATCTGTCGGTCTATGCGCACAGTGAAGACCACGTTAGGGTGGATCATGCGGATGAAATAATTGCGTACATAACGGGTAAGGATGATGGCTCGTTTGAGCTTGATGCCGCCCCCGGTAGAACCCGACATAGCTCCGAGTATCATAATCACGAACGTGATAGCAGACACCCAAAGAGGCCACTGTGGGGGTGAGGTTAAACAGAAACCACACGACGAAAGGGTGGAAACAACATGAAAGGCCGAATATAATACAGACCGGTCCCAAGAATTGCCTTTGACCACAAAGGCTATGCTACAACTTAGGAAGGCGAAGAGAAGAAGCACCACAAAGACACGAAATTCTTCGCTACGCCACAATGCACGGGGTTTTCCAGTGAGCAGTTGATAGAGGAGCGCAATATTGACGCCACCAAGGAGCATAAACAAGGCCACCCAAAAAAGCGACAGCGACGAAAGTGAGGAGAGTCCAGCATCGGAAATCATAAAACCGCCCGTAGAAACGGTACTGAGCGAAAGACAAAATGATGTAAGCAAATCGTTGCCAGACAGAAGAAGCAACAGTATGAGGGCGAGAGTTAGTCCGGAATAGACGAACCACATATAAGCCACGCTAGTAGAGATGCGGGGATGGAGCTTGCGTTGGACGGTACCGCTAAACTCAGCATCATAGAGATGCCACGAACCTATATCAAGTTTTCGAAACAGAGCTATCACAAACATAATGAGTCCCAAACCTCCAATCCACTGAGTAAGCGCACGCCACACAAGTATGCCCTTTGGCTGGCAGTCGAGCTGCTGAAGTATCGTAGAGCCCGTGGTAGTAAATCCCGAAAAGGACTCGAAGACGGCATCCGCAAAGGTTTGTGCCACTCCAGTAATAAGATAAGGGAAAGATCCCACAAAGGGCACAGCAATCCAACTTAGAGCGGTTACCCAAAAGCTTTCTTTCTCATGAAGCTCGTACTGAGCCTTGTTTCCAAACACATTGCGGAAGAGTAGTCCTACAGCAAGAATAAGCACAGCAGCAAGAATAAGGTCAAACTGCTCGCCATCTCGATAATACCAAGAGACCCAAATAGGCAACAGCATAGAGGCGCCCATCACAGTGAGAAGGGTGCCAGACAACCGAGCAATGAGACGAAAATTGAACTTCCGTATCTTCTTTATGCCAGGCATCAAGGCCCAGAGCGGCCGAGAACGACGGCGAGGAATACTATTGTGCAAGGGCATGGTTATTATTTTACTAGGAAGCTGTAATGAGTCAAATTCTCATAGTGGTAGGTTCGTCCGATCACTATTTTCTAATCAATTGTTATACCATCAGCTTCTAAATAGTTTGGATACACGGTTCATCACATGTGGCAAAGCGAAAACAACCACCTTGTCCATCGACTGCAGCTGAGTATCGCGTGTAGGAAGGATAGTTTCTCGTCCACGAATGATACCACCGATAGTAGCATCGTTGGGCAACGCAAGCTCGCGAATAGTCTTTTTGGTTGCCGGACTGTTATGGCGGACCACAAACTCTATGATCTCTGCATTGGTGCCACTGAGCCATTTGCTCGACACAGCATCACCTTTTACAATAAATCGAGCTATATAGCTGGCTGTGATAAGCTTCTTGTTAATAATAGTATCTATACCAATATCTTGTGAAATATTGATAAAACCCGTATTCTCAACCAAGGCAATAGTGCGCTTCACCCCTTGTCGACGAGCATGCAAACAAGTGAGAACATTAGTTTCAGTGGAGTCGGTAACAGCAATGAATGCATCTTTTTCCCACACCTGCTCCTCAGTCATAAGGTCTATATCCGTAGCGTCGCCGTGGATCACGGTGGCTTTTTGCAAAGGCACAGTGAGTTCACGACAGCGCTCGAGGTCCGATTCAATAAGCGTCACGCCCATGTGATCTTCAAGAGTCTGCGCAGCGATACGTCCAACTCTGCCTCCACCCACAATGGCCACACTCTTGATAGACACATCGGTCTTGCCAATAAGTTTGGCTATGACATCTTGTTGACGAGCTTTGCTAATAATATAACAAAGGTCACCAGCCTCAAACACGAAATCGGCATGAGGTATGAGAGTTTGGGAATTGCGCAACACTGCTACAATGCGAACTGAGACATTATTAAAGGTCTTAACAATCTCTTGCATACTCATACCAACCACAACCGACTCCAATTCCAAACGAACCAAATACATAGTAAGAAGACCGTTGGAGAAGTCAAAAAACTCAGTAGCCACATTATTGTTCAACAAATTGGTAATCTCTTTGGCTGCTATACGTTCGGGACAGACCATCTCATCAACACCAAGGCTCTTGAACATCTCACGATTTTTAGGATTAAGTAACTCTGTATTGGTGATACGAGCAACTGTGCGACGAGCCTTCAACTTTTTGGCCACCATACACGAAATAAGATTGATAGCCTCATCATGGAGTACAGCAAGGAAGAGGTCACAATCGGAGACGTTGGCTTCTTTCAACACTTCGGGCGAGGTGGAATCGCCGGCGATAGTGAGCAAGTCGGCATTGCTCTCTAACTTCTTCAAGAGAGCAGAATGAGGATCAACCACGGTAATATTGAAATCCAACTGGGTGAGAGACTTTGCTAAATAGAATCCAACCTCACCATCACCTGCAATAATTATATTCATCTGATATTTTTTTTACTTTAATAAGAAACGCAACACAGAGAATACCAAAGACTCTTCGATGAATAATCAGTAGACTACCAAATCGTAATTCCCATTCTCCTTGTCCATCTGTTATTCATTATCCACAACCTCCATAATACTCTGATCTACATCAACAACAAACACAAAATTCAAACCATCAACACGAACACCGAAGTTGCCATGGGAAAAATCTTTTACAACTTCACCCTCCATCGACTTGAACGGGCCTTCAGTGATACGCACCCTTGAACCTTTCTTGATACTTTCTATATTATGAACAAAGATCTCCATATCGTGATCTACAAGCAGACGAAGATTGGTAATCTGCTGATCGGGTATGACTGCAACTTTGCCGCCGAAAGATACAACCTCTACCACACCTTGCACCTGTCGTATGCGAAACACATCACTCTTTGCTGTACGAACAAACACATACGAGGGTATCAGAGGCATCTCTACCATCTTCATTCTGTCGCTCCACTTACGCATTTTTTTCTGTAAAGGAAGGTAGTGTTCAATAGCCAAATTGCTCAATCGCTGAGCAACTTGCTTCTCCGCACGAGCATTAGTATAAATTGCAATCCACTGTAGCACAGATTCTACCATATCAATTTTAAAATTTTCCTTTCATAAAAAAGCATGCAAAGATACAAAAAAACCGAGTGATAGGGACAAATAGAACCAAAAAGTTTTCATTTAACCACACCTAAGCCTATGTTGATGTGTGTGTATTAATACCCTAAACACATTATCTAGGATCAAGAGTTTGCATTTTTGTTCTATTGCTCAGAGAGGGAGAATATACATAGTACTCGGTGTATCGACGAACATAACCCGAATGGGTAATTTCAAATAATGGCACCCCCCATTACTATGATAACTCATCAATCAACATTTTTATTTATCTTTGCAAAAGCTATTTTTTGAAAGGAACACACTAAGAAAATAAATATCAACAATATGAATATTACCGAACAGTTACTAAACCATCGCACAGTTAGAAAATATCAGAATAAAGCTATCCCACAAGACGTAATGAACCGTATCCTTGAATGCGGTATGCGCGCTTCCAACACTGGAAATATGCAAATTTACAGTATAGTGGTAACCCAAGAAGCCGCAAACAAAGAAGCATTGTCGAAGCTACACTACGGCCAAGGGGCCACTTGTGGTGCCTATCTTACCATCTGTGTAGATGTAAACCGCTACCACCACTGGTGCCGTCTCAATGGTTGCGACGAACCTTATAACAACTTCCTCTGGCTGATGAGTGGTACCGTAGATGCTTCGCTATGTGCTCAAAATATCTGTGTAGCTGCCGAAGCAGAAGGTCTTGGTTTCTGCTATCTCGGAACCGTGATGTACAACACACAAGCTATTGCAGATTTGTTGCATCTACCACAAGGTGTGGTACCCGTTATCACTCTGTCTATGGGCTATCCCGACGAAGATCCTCAGATGAGCGAACGCCTACCCCTCAGTGGCACTGTTCACTACGAATCATATAAAGACTACTCAGACAGCGACATCATTGAGACCCATAAGATTCGCGAGGAATTTCCTTTCAACCAAGAGATGGTGCGTATCAACGGAACCAGAAACTATTGTGAGATCTTCACCAAGATACGCTATCCGAAAAAAGCTAACGAAGAGATATCACAGAGTCTCATTGATTTCTGTAAGAAAGCTGGCATGATGAACGAATAGTTCACCGGCACACCCCCCAACATGGACCCGAACAGATGCATCGAGCATCTTTCAATCATATCAATGTGGAGTGATCTGCGATGGAGAAATACATTTCTCTTTTACAGATCACTCTTCTTTTATTACTGAAGTCCGTCCCCACAGGACTAAAAATCAATAAATCTAACAAAAGAAGCCACTTCAAACGAAGTAGCCTCTCTTATTTATCCTCACCACAAAGGTGTATTTGCAAATGATAGGAATCTGCTATTGAACATCGCGCTCATCAAGAGGTTGAGCCAAAAGACCGGTGAACTTACCCGTGTTATCAAATTCCATACGGGTAAACTTCTTATTGGCACCTTTACCCTGGCTTACAACCACGTAGGTATAAGGTTTAGGTTTTTTGCCATCAGCACCACGATACTTAGCATCATACTCATAGACAACCATCTTCTCCACCTTGAATTTCTCATCTTTATATTTCTCGTTGAGATATTTCAAGATAGCCGAAGTGTAACGCTCTTTTGGGAGCACCTTACCAGTACGAACCAGAGTCTCGCTCTCAATGCTGTAGACTGCTTCAAACTGATTCTTCTGATTGTTTGTGTAGTAAGCCACAAACTCTTCACCACGCTGATACCAATCGGGGCCAGAGCTGAGACGGGTAGCGGGGTAACGCTTGTTAAAGTTGGCCGTGATAGCATCGGAAGGCATAGGACGCACATATTCAGGTTCATCGGCCGTAGATTTTTCGCGTTTTTTCGACGAGCGGTGAGCACGAGAGTTGTCTTCTTCTGCATCCTTTTTTATAGTCTGCTGCTCATCGGGGTTAGCGTGGGCGTAATAGTCACGCTTCACCACCTCGGGATCGGGAGCTGTACTCTTCTGCAACTTTCCACGAGTATCAAAAATAAGTTCGCAGTCGTTGGAACCAACACCCTTCTTAATAATGATCATACGATAATAATTGTCGCCACTCATCTCCTCGATATACTCAGTAGTCTTGATACGATAACCGGGATAATTGTTTACGAAATAGGTATTCATGAGGGTTGGACACTCAGACAACTCTACGGGGAACGAACTGTACTGCCATTCGCCAGATGCGGTAAAATAGCAACGACCATTCTGACCGTCGGTAACAAAGTCGGCCACATATTGACCAGGAGCTTGATACCAAGTCTTGACTTTATAGGATTCATATGTCTTCTCGAGAGTGAGGAGTACCGACTTAGGAACATCGGTCTCTTTCACTTTAGTCTGAGCATTCACCATGAAGGGAAGGCAGAGGAGCGCTAAAAGAAGATATCTTTTCATTTAGTGTAGAGTATTAAATTTTGAGTATAACGACACACTGTTAAAAAAATTGCATCCAAAGAAAAAAAACAGCCGATAGGAAGAATAAAAACTATTCCTATCGGCCATTATTCAGTATAGAATACTATTTAAAGAGTACATCTTTGCGATCGGGACTGATGGAGACAGCGCAGATATTCACACCCGTCTGACTCTCTATCTCAGCAAGGAAGGCTTTAAGATTTGCAGGCAGTTCATCATACTGAGTGCAGCCGGCAAGACTCTGATTCCAACCCTCGAAGGCCTTGAACTGTGGATCGATATGCACCTGGTTATACTCGAAAGGAATCTCGGTAGTATCTTCACCGTTGATCTTGTAGGAAGTGCACATTTTCACTTCGTCGAAATCATTCATCACATCGGGCTTGGTAACGAACAAGTCTGTAACACCGTCGAGCATACAAGCATAACGCAGAGCAGGTAGATCAATCCAGCCACAACGACGAGGACGGCCAGTGGTAGCACCATATTCATGACCCAGTTCACACAGACGGCTTCCAGTTCCATCAAACAACTCTGTGGGGAAAGGACCAGCACCAACGCGAGTACAATAAGCTTTGGTGATACCCATCACACGGCCAATACGGCTAGGAGCAACACCCAGACCAGTACAAACACCAGCAGTGATAGTATTGCTGGAAGTCACGAAAGGATACGTTCCGAAATCGATATCAAGCATAGCAGCCTGGGCACCTTCGGCCAGCACTTTTTTACCTTCGTTAAGACATTGGTTAATGAAATATTCACTATTGATGAGACGGAACTGTTTGATAGTCTCCAACGATGCAAGCCAACGCTGTTCGTATTCTTCCAGCGTACAGTCACCCAAACGGAAACTTGCCACATCGAACTTCAGCGTCATCGCCATCTGAATATGCTGAGCTTTGAGCAACTCGTATTTTTCACGGAAATCGAACTCCATGATATCGCCAATACGGAGACCCGAGCGAGCAATCTTATCAGTGTAAGCAGGTCCAATACCCTTGAGAGTAGAACCAATCTTGTTGTTACCCTTAGCCTGCTCATTGGCAGCATCCAGCATACGATGAGTAGGGAGAATAAGATGAGCTTTCTTCGAAAGGAAAAGATTCAAGGTAGGCTCGACATCTTTCTTTCTCAAGTCCTCTATCTCCTGTTGGAAGATGCAAGGCTCAACCAAAACACCATTACCGATAACATTGATTTTGTCTTTATGGAAGATACCCGAGGGGATAATATGGAGCACATGTTTCATACCATTGAACTCCAAAGTATGTCCCGCATTAGGGCCACCCTGGAAACGAGCGATAACATCATAATTGGGAGTAAGAACATCCACGATCTTACCTTTACCCTCATCGCCCCATTGCAGACCTAACAAAACATCTACTTTACTCATTGATGACAAATTTTATATATTATATTTATTTTCAAAAACATTTGTTGGATAGAGCCTCACAAAAAGGCACCAAAAAAACGATGCGAAATTAGCTATTTTTTTTGAAACGGCACTACTTTTCTTTCTCTTTTCTCAAAAAAAAGCTATTTGTCTCTCTGGTTTTTGAACCATTCCACAAACTCGGGCAGGTCGTCCAACGGACGGAAACCCTCTTTGAAAGGCTCCTTAGGAATGTCGGTAGTCTCAAGATAACCCATCAACGTAGTACAGTCAAATTCTCCCAAGAGAGCCTCAATGGTAACATAAACGCCCACCAGCTGATCATCATCGTCTTCCACCGGATTGGGTATAGCCACACGAAGTCCAAGAATATCGGGTTCCTCGTCGTTGAGCAGCTGCTGAAAAAACATTTCTTTGGTAGAGAATTGGTATTTATCGAAAGTCACCTTGAGATCTTTTCCCTTAGGCTGACGATAGGCCACGAACTCCCACCAGTCGAGATCAGGAGCGTTCTCAACTAGATCATCCACATAACGGAACAAATCGAAGTCACCTTCGGCAGAGATTGTAAGAGTACGGCCCTGAGGAGTAGGCTCACCCATCTCGTAAGTCAAACCGTCGCAATAACCAGTGAGCTGGGTCTGCAGTTCATCCAAAATAGCCAGCTGGGTTTTCTCATCATATTCAGCCAGCATAGTCAAACGTTCATTGTTGGTTTCAAACCAGTTCCAAAAAGTTTCTACAGGAGTCATATTATTATTTTTTAGTAATCCGTGTCGGTTATTGTTTATTTGTCAGATTGAGTTTATAGTTATGTGTCAATACTTTTTTCATTCAGCATTCCACGTTGGTTGTTGTTTTCAAATAGTGGCACCAATGTCAACCCAACAGTTATTCGATACAACAACGCCACAAGACCATTATCCCACCATCATAGCTTCGGGCTGCAACACCACACCAAACTTGTCTTCCACATCGGCAATAATGGCATTTGCCAATGTCACAACTTCTTTGCCGCTACAACCACCTTGGTTAATCAGCACCAGCGCCTGCTTGGCATACACACCGGCACGCCCTATACCTCTACCCTTCCATCCCGACTGTTCTATGAGCCATCCTGCAGCCAGCTTGAATCGACCATCCTCCAATGGGAAGGCCACCAGTTTGGGATAACGTTCCACGAGATCTTCGTATGTCGAAGCCGTCACTACAGGATTCTGAAAGAAGCTACCGGCACTGCCTATCTCAGCGGGATTGGGCAGTTTCTCATCTCTTATCTTCGTGATTGCCGAAGCCATCTGTGATGCAGTAGGATCTGCAAGCCCTTCCGACTCCAACGCCAACAACAATGTTTTATAACCTTTATTGGCCACAAAACGCTTATGCAGACGATACACCACCGAAGTGATTATAAAACGGTTTTTCTTTTCCGCCTTGAACACAGAATGGCGATATCCGAAATCGCACTCTTGATTGGAGAACACCCTACGCATACCCGTAGCCACTTCATAGGCCACCACAGAAGCTATCGCATCCTTGGCTTCCATGCCATAGGCACCCACATTCTGCACTGCCGAAGCGCCAACGGTACCCGGTATAGCCACCAGATTCTCGATTCCGTACCAGCCATTGTTGATACAATGCCACACGAAATCGTTCCACACCTCACCTGCCGAAGCTTCGACAAATACATCGTCACCCCTATCTTCAATCATTTTGATACCCTTGTTGGTCATTCGGACCACAGTACCACGATAATCATCTACAAACACCACATTGCTTCCCCCTCCCAACACAAAGAACGGTGCCTCATCCAACCAACGCGACGACACAAGATCTACCACATCGTATTCAGACTCCACAGTCACCAGTCTCCGTGCACGGGCATCAATACCAAAAGTATTGAATGATTTCAATGATTTATCGTATTCTACTTGCATTGTTCTTCTGTTTTCACGAGCCAGAGCCTTCCGGCCATTATTAGTAACGAAGATTCATTCTTTTTAGTATTGAGACGGTTCATCATCCGTATTCTCAGAAGCAAGAGACATCTCATTGTTCACACAGCCGTAGTTCAGAGCAGCATTACCGTACTGCTTGTTGATGCTATCGGCCACAGCCATCAGTTTGCGACGTTTCTCATCAGCATCGACAGTAAAAAGATCAAGCTGTTGCTGTTCGTCGCTACAAGTGTCGCCCAGCACCACCCCCGCTTGTTTATAGTGATATCCGGCAATATAAAGCTGATCTAGCAACCTTACAGCCTCTGGTATCAAGATCAAAGTATCGGCCGTCGGAGTCTGCAAACGAGACGTAGCACTATTACGGTATTGAGCCATATCTTCTCTGTGCCGATTAGTAGAGAGGAACACCGTCACTGTCTTACAAAGTCCATGCTGGTTGCGAAGGTTTCGAGCCGCCGACACCACAAACTGACGAATATAATCATGCAAATCGTCTTTCGACGTAGTCATATAAACAAAGGTACTGCTCTGCATAATGGACTTCTGGAGCGTCTGTCGTCGCAAATCAATAGAAGCCATTCCGTTCAGTTCACGATAGGTACGATACCCCGTAAGCGAGAACAATACTCGCACATCATTATCTTCCATCTTGGCGAAATCAAGTGCCGTAGAAATCCCCATCTGGCCCAACCGCGGCGCCATCCTTCTACCTATGCCCCACACCTCACCTATGGGGAGCACCGACAATGCTTTCTCCCTCTTATCGGGAGGCATCACACAAACACCGTTATACCCTGCATAGTGCTTAGCAAAATAAGTAGCACACTTAGCCAACGTATAGGTCTCTGCACAACCACAGCTAACGGGTATCCTGGTAGTAGCGAAAATCATCTGTTTCACCTTTTGTAGATACAGCGTCAACTCCTGCGGATCGTCAACGGGTATAGATCCAAAAAACTCATCAACAGAATACTGAACCATTCCCACCACGATCTCTTGCTTTCGAACCTCGTCCATGATACTGGCCGAGATTGTTTTGTATTTCTTAAAATCGACTTTGCAGACAGCCACCTGGTTCGATTCCAACAGATGTTTCACCTGAAAGAAAGGGGTGCCACGTTTTATACCCAACGCTTTAGCTTCTGCATTCAAAGCCAAAATACACCCGCCACCAGCCTCGTTGCCGTTGCCCACCACCACAGGACGTCCTTCCAACGCTGGATTGGTGGCTATCTCGCACGAAGCATAGTAGTTGTTGCAGTCGATATGGACAATCATAACGGTATCATCTGTAGTTACGCAACCGTTTCTCTATTCAACAACCAATCGTTCTTATTCTCGAGGGCCGGCTTCTTTGCGAGGCTGTCGTTCAGGAGGGACATATCCCGGTCTGAAGACTTTGCGCTGAGTCAACATCAAACACAAAGCGAGCACCGCACCCAGAAGGTCGCTTGTAGTACAAGCAGCCCACACACCATACAAACCGTTTGGATTCATAAAGGCAGCACTGGGAGTGAGATGGAACATATTGATGAAATCGATTTTCTCAAACAGCATCGGTATCAGATAGGCCAAAGGAAGCAGGAAAAGCATCTGACGAGAGAGACTGGTAACGATCGAAATCCACGGTTTGTCTATCGACATAAAGAACTGCGAATTGCATATCGTGTAGCCAATCACAGGGTACATAATGGTAAGAAAATACGACACCACTATACCAATCTCGAGCATCTCTGCCGAGGGTCCGAAAGCTTTCAAGATATATTGAGGGAAGAATACACCCAGCAAAGCAGCCACCGTTCCGGTGATCACACACACCTTCATCGTGAGTATATATATATCTTTCAGGCGGTGACTCAGACCGGCACCATAATTGTAGCCCGCAATAGGCTGCATACCCTGACAGATACCCAGTATCATCAGCAGCATCACGTTGGAATAGGAATTCACCAAACCCACAGCACCCACAGCGAGGTCGCCGCCAAAGCCTATAAGCTGCTTATTCAAAATACCTATCACACCTGCACCGCACACATTCATCAAGAAAGGACTGATACCAATCATAGTGATATTGCGGAAAATATAGAACTTGGGAGCCCAGCAATGCTTTTTGAAACGAATAAACGACTTAGGCGAAAGGAAGTGTGCCAAAGCAAACACCGACGACACTGCCATAGAGATTGTAGTAGCCCAAGCGGCACCGCCGATACCCCAATCGAACACAAAGATAAACAGTGGGTCGAGCAAGATATTCAGCACCGCACCACCGCTCAATATCAGCATAGCCTTAGTAGGATAACCCGTTGCTCTTATCAAACCCGTCAGGTTGAAAGTAAGGGTGGTAAGGAACATACCCGGCATCACTATAAGCATATACTCACGCGCATAAGAGATAGTCTCAGCCGAAGCACCAAACAACATCAATATAGGATCCAAGAAGATATATATAGCAGGCACAAACAGCGCACCAAAGAAGAACGTGAGCAACATACTGTTGCCCAAAATCTTTTCAGCCCACTGCACATCCTTACGTCCCAATACTATCGAGATTCGTGCCGACGATCCCGCACCCACCAAAGCACCAAAAGCATGCACAATATTCATCAAAGGCATAGTAATAGCCAATCCGGCAATAGCCAAATCGCCCACACCGTTGCCGATAAAGATACGGTCGCAGAGGTTGTACACCGACGATATTATTTGGCTTATTACTGCAGGCAGCGCATATATCCACAGCAGCTTTCCTATAGGCTTAGTAGCCAATTCTTGCGTTCTATCTACTTGTTCCATTTATCCTATAAAGCATTATGGTCCCTTCCCAAAGGACTTCAAAAGTTTTTTTCCCAAGAGGTGCAGTCTTTTCTCCCTACCCAAGGTAAGCCTGCTGCATCCCCATTTTCAATTCAATAGTTTCCTCAAATCAACAATTCAACAATTCAACAATCACTATTAGCAAAACATAGGGCGGGAAAAAACATCCCAGCCCCAGTATTCTATCAAGCAACTGCCAACAAGTATGTTGACAAAATGCCACCTTAAGCTTTGATTCTATTCTTCAAAGCCATAAAAGCGTTGTAGGCCATAAAGCCCGAGGCCACCTCTATCGACTGCTCGTTGACCAGCAGATCGGGGCGGTGAAGATTGCACACAGGCGTATCGGGCACATGGATACCCACACGGAAATAACATGCAGGAATCTTCTGAGCAAAGAAGGCGAAATCTTCGGCAGTCATTCTCATATCGAGCCAATCCACCTGTTCCTTACCCAGATAATCCACACCGTTGTCGAACACCTGCTGCGTACAATCATCGTCGTTCACCACAAAGGGGTAACCATAGTCGATAAAGAGGTCGCATTCGCCCCCCATGCTTTCGGCAATACCGCAGCTGATACGGCGAATTTTCTCGTGCAGCTCTACACGCCACTGCTCGTCGAAGGTGCGGATAATACCCTCCATTTTCACCTCATCGGGGATGATATTGGTACGGCCGCTGCCTATAAACTTACCAAAACTCAACGTAGTAGGCATCATAGGCGAAGCGTTTCTGCTCACTATCTGCTGCAGCGCCACCACAATATGCGAAGCAATGAGTATCGGATCCACCGACAGGTGCGGTGTGGCCCCATGGCCGCCTTTACCTTTCACAGTCCAATACAGCTCATCGGTCGAAGCCATGTATTTACCCTTGCGCATACCTATGCGGCCACATTCCATCTCAGGCAGACAGTGGAAAGCATAAATCTCGTTGGGCATACGATTGGCAAAAAGACCGTCGTCCATCATCATACGAGCACCACCAGGGTACATCTCCTCCGATGGTTCGAAGATCAGCATAATGCTGCCCTCTATCTCGTTGCGCATCTCCTGAAGAATCTTAGCAGCACCCAGCAGCGACGAAGTATGCATATCGTGACCACATGCGTGCATCACGCCCTCGTTCTCGGAGGCAAAAGGCAGACCCGTAGCTTCTTTGATAGGCAGTGCATCGTAGTCGGCACGAAGAGCCACACAATACGACTTGGGGTTTCTGCCCTCTATCATAGCCATACAACCCGTCCTGCCGATTCCCGTTTTCGGATTCAAGCCAAAAGAGCGGAGCTTCTCGGCCACAAACTCCATCGTCTTGTATTCCTGCTGCGAGAGTTCCGGATGACGGTGCAGATGACGACGATATTCTATGATTTCGGCAGCATTACGATGCGCCAACTCTTTTATTCTATTGATCATAGACTATATATATTGTTTAGTGAATTGTGAATAGTGAAGCGTGAATAGTGAAGCGTGAATAGTGAAGCGTGAAATGCTTAGTTTGCATATTAGCCTATAGACGCTTCCAGTCTATTCACTATTCACTATTCACTTCTCACTATTCACCATTCACTATTCACTATTCACTACTTCATTATGCTTTGCGAACCCAGATATCCACAGGTTTGCCGTCCACAATTTCCACTTGCTGTTTGTCGGCAGCTTCGATAGCATCTACCACCTTCAGACAGTCGGTAAGAGTCTCATTGCAGATGTAATCATTATAGGTAGCCACAGCATTGTTCCATTCGCCACCCACCAAGTCAACCAGAATACGGTCGGTAACATCGAAACCTTCCTTACGGATGGTCTGGATACGGTTCACCAGTTCGCGAGCCATACCCTCTTCTCTCAAAGCATCGGTGAGGGTGATATCGAGAGCCACGGTGAGGTTGCCCTCGTTGGCCACTACCCAACCGGGGATATCCTGAGTAGCGATCTCCACATCGCTGATGAGTATCTCTACGGGCTGACCTTCCACGGTGAGATCACAACGGCCGTTCATCTCAAGAGCGTTGATCTGTTCCTGCGAGAAGGCAGTGATCACAGCGCTGATAGCCTTCATAATCTTACCATAGCGAGGACCAAGGGTCTTGAAGTTAGGTTTGATGCGTTTCACCAGCATATTGTTGTCGGCACCAAGAAATTCCACAGCCTTCACATTCACCTCGCTGCAGATAAGGTCGGACACCGACTCTATCTGATGGCGGAGATGGTCGCTATGCACAGGAATGGTAATCTTAGCTAACGGCTGACGCACACGGAGGTTGCTCTTCTTGCGGAGGCTGAGCACCATAGAGCAAGTCTGCTGAGCCAGCTGCATACGTTCCTCGAGTTCTTTGTCTATAAGGTCTTCGCGCACCTCGGGGAAATTGCCGTGATGTACGGAAGCCACATCCAAGCGATGAGTAACGCTGTTGAGGTCCTGGAACATACGCTCGCTGAAGAAAGGAGCTATAGGAGCCATCAGGCGAGCCAGTGTCTCCAAACAAGTATAGAGAGTCTGATAAGCAGAGATCTTATCCTCAGTATATTCACCCTTCCAGAAACGACGGCGGCACAGACGTACATACCAGTTGCTGAGGTAAGCATCCACAAACTCCTGGATAGCACGGCCGGCACGGGTAGGCTCATAGTCGTCGAGAGCCTCTTCCACAGTCTTCACCAGCGTGTTGAGTTCCGAAAGAATCCAGCGGTCTATCTCCGGACGGCGTTCTTTGGGGAGGTCGGCCTCTTTGTATTCGAAATGATCCAAGTTGGCATAGAGAGCAAAGAAGCTGTAGGTGTTGTAGAGAGTGCCGAAGAGTTTGCGGCGCACTTCGTCCACACCTTCCACGTCGAACTTCAGATTATCCCAAGGCTGCGAGTTGGTAATCATATACCAACGGGTAGCATCGGGGCCGTATTTGCCTATAGTCTCGAAAGGATCCACGCCGTTGCCCAGACGTTTGGACATCTTGTTGCCATTCTTATCGAGCACCAAACCATTGGACACCACATTCTTGAATGCCACATTGTCGAACACCATGGTAGCGATAGCATGGAGGGTGAAGAACCAACCGCGGGTCTGGTCCACACCTTCTGCAATGAAGTCGGCTGGGAACTGCTTGTCGGTCAGCTGACCCTCTTTGCCCATATAATGAATCTGAGCATAAGGCATAGCGCCGCTGTCGAACCATACGTCGATCAAGTCGGGTTCGCGCATCATCTTCTGACCCGAAGGCGACACCAGTATCACGCCGTCGATATAAGGACGATGGAGGTCGAAAGCCTTATAGTCTTCGCTCTTGTAGGGATTCTCTTTCATAAAGCCAGCAGCCACCGACTTGTCGATCTCGGCACGGAGTTCCTCCACGCTGCCTATGCATATCTCCTCTTTGCCATCTTCGGTGCGCCAAATAGGCAGAGGGGTACCCCAGTAACGGCTACGCGAGAGATTCCAGTCCACCAGATTCTCCAGCCAGTTGCCAAAGCGGCCGCTGCCGGTAGCCTCGGGTTTCCAGTTGATAGTCTTGTTGAGGTCTATCATGCGGTCGCGAACAGCGGTGGTACGGATAAACCAGCTGTCGAGAGGATAGTAGAGCACAGGCTTGTCGGTACGCCAGCAGTGAGGATAGCTGTGGGTATGTTTCTCGCTCTTGAAGAGTTTGCCTTCGCCTTTGAGCATCACCACCACCTCCACATCGAGGCTCATATCCTTGTCGGTCTTGGTAGCGTCGTAAGCATTCTTTACAAACTTACCCTCGTAAGCTTTGTAGAGATCCACGTTCACATTCTGAGCCACAAACTGAGGATCCAGATCATCGATCAGAGCAAACTTACCGGTGCGATCCACCATAGGCAGCTGCTTGCCGTCGCGGTCGAAGAATAGCAACGAGCCAATGCCGGCTTTCTTAGCCACGCGGGCATCGTCGGCACCGAAGGTAGGAGCGATGTGAACAATACCGGTACCATCCTCAGTGGTAACATAGTCGCCCAAAATGATACGGAAAGCATCGTCGCCCGTAGGTTTCACCCAAGGAATAAGCTGCTCGTAGCGCAGACCCTCCAAAGCAGTACCCTTCACGGTACCCAGCAACTCATAAGGAAGCTCTTTGTCGCCCACCTTGTAGTTCTCGAAGGTAGCCTCAGCGTTTTTAAAGAAGCTGCCCATCAATGGGTTGGCAAGGATCACATAAGCCTGATCTCCGCTATAGGGGTTCACAGTGCGTACCAGGTTGTATTCAATATTGGGACCCACGCAGAGTGCCGTGTTCGAAGGCAGAGTCCAGGGAGTGGTGGTCCAAGCAATAGCCTGCACCTGTTCGGAAGCCACCTCGGTATCGAAGGGGAGCTTCTGGCCAGCCTCCAAGCGGAACATAGCCACACAGGTGGTATCTTTCACGTCGCGATAGCATCCGGGCATATTCAGCTCGTGCGAGCTCAGTCCCGTGCCGGCAGCGGGCGAGAAAGGCTGAATGGTGTAGCCTTTATAGAGCAGACCCTTGTTGTAGAGCTGCTTGAGCAGATACCACAGTGTCTCGATATATTCGTTGTCGAAGGTGATATAGGGATTCTTCAGATCCACCCAGTAACCCATCTGGCGGGTCAGCTCGTCCCAGAGGTCTTTGTATTTCAGCACCTCGGTGCGACAAGCATGGTTGTAATCGTCCACAGAGATCTTCTTGCCGATATCCTCTTTGGTGATGCCGAGGTTTTTCTCCACACCCAACTCTACGGGCAGACCGTGGGTATCCCAACCAGCCTTACGTTCTACAAGGTAACCCTTCTGGGCTTTATAGCGGCAAAAAACGTCTTTGATGGTACGGGCCATCACATGGTGAATACCAGGCTTGCCGTTGGCCGAAGGAGGACCGTCGTAAAACACAAACGAAGGATGGCCTTCTGCCAGCTTCATACCTTGCTCAAAAGTCTCGTTATCTTCCCAAAACTTGCGAATCTCCTCGCCGATCTGGGTCAAGTTAAGCTGCTTATATTCCTTGTAACTCATATTTATATTTTTTAATTTATATTCTTTTCTTTTCGCACACTAAGCCCCTTGCACCATCACACCGTCTGCAGAATAGCAGTTTCTGCAACGCCGATGTATCACCAACAACTGTGCCTTTTTCAAACATTTAATACTACGAAAGGCTCAGTATGCGGAACTGCAAAGATACACAAAAAAAATATAACCACAATCTTTTTTCATAGCACAATCTCCCCCACCCCCTCTTTGCCCCCTTAGGGGCCTATGGGCAGCACGCCTCGTTGCTCATCGATAGCGACCTTTTGCAACTACTGCAATCCCCAATCACCCGAACTCGTTCAGCCCTCCTATTCTTGTTCCGAATCGCAGCAGCAAAATATACAATATTCCAAACATCGAAAACCCCTTCCCGTTGGGGGATCCTTCGCCATGCCTTCGCCATGCCTTCGTCATGCCTTCGTAGTGCTTACGACACACATACCACAACACTTCAAAAATAATCAGAATAATCACCATAGATAATACCAATTCAAGTATCAATACTATTGACAAACAATATAATGTAGAATAAAGTTCAATCTAAAGATCATTTCTTTCGCAAAAAACAAAATATACAATATTTCCCATTTGTTAAAAACATCACATCAGCGAAGCATATTTTGCAACAATAAAGCAAACGAAAAGAAAAGACATTTCGCCGTTTTTTATTTTCAAATTACCAAAAGAAGCCAACAACTATTATAAACGATAAATCGCTTTTCTTTTCCAATACAGCCATTCAAAACACAACCGTCATACAGATCTATCACCTAATCGGCACCCTACAACAACAAGGAAATATTCATCGCGGGCGAATATTTTATCGCCAAACAGCTGATAGATAGGGAAAAATTTGTATCTTTGCAACCATCTTGAAAAACAGAATACACAACATACGTTCTGTTTTACAATTTATTATACTGAATACAATAGTTAAAAAACAATAAAAAAAGAACACCCAGTTATGCCCAGAGGACTTGTAACGATATTGATGTTGGTTATCTCCAACGTGTTTATGACCTTTGCCTGGTACGGGAACCTCAAGCTCCAGCAGATGAAGCTTATCACCGACTGGCCTCTCATTGCCATCATATTCCTCTCTTGGGGGTTGGCTCTCTTCGAGTACAGTTTCATGGTGCCCGCCAACAGAATAGGCTCGCAAATCAACGGTGGTCCCTTCTCCCTTATGCAGCTCAAGATTATACAAGAGGCCATATCTCTCGTGGTGTTCACCCTCATCGTAGCATTGGTGTTCAAAGGCGAACCCATCCGGTGGAACCACCTTGTGGCTTTCGGATTCATCATACTGGCCGTCTTCTTCGGTTTTCTCGATTCCGGCAAATAGAAAGACTATCTAAGGTAAGGCCAACCACCATAAACCTCACCAAACACACCCTCCTCACCCTTTATTCTTAACTATGAGAAAGACATTCTGGATAATACTACTGGCAGTATCGCTGCTACAAGCCTGCACCATAAAAGCCCCTCGATCCATAGAGCTCAACCAATGGCAATTCGACTATCAAGACCAGTGGTACGAGGCCCATGTGCCCGGCTGTATTCACACCGACCTTATGGCCAACAATCTGATAGACGACCCATACTACGGCACCAACGAAGACAGCCTGCAGTGGGTGAGCGACTCCGAATGGGTATATATCACCCGTATCGACAACGCCGCTTTGAGAACCATGATGGACGATTTTAACCACGTGGAACTTGTGTTCGACGGACTGCAGACCTATGGCACCGTGTGGTTCAACGATACTATGGTGTTGAAAGCATACAATATGTTCCGCCAGTGGCGTATCGATATTAGCGAAAACATGCTCACGGGCGACAGCAGCACCATCAAAGTGCTGTTCCGCCCCACACACTACTACAACGAATGGGTAGCCCAACAGATGCCTTATCCATATCCCGAACTCCGAGCCATAAGCCGCAGCGCCCCCTACCAAGAGGGCTGGGACTGGGGTCCAAAACTGGCCACCTATGGCATCTGCAAGCCAGCACGCATCGAAGGGTGGAACAATATCCGCATGAGCAACAGCTGGATACGCTGCACCGACGGCAAAGCCACAGCCTACGCCGTGGTGATGAGCGACAAGGATGCCGAAGCCACATTAGCGGTAAGAACCGTTAATGGCAACACGCAACACACCTATCACCAAAAAACCAAAGTAGCACTGCATCAGGGCGAGAATATCATCACCCTGGACCTCAACGACGAGTATGCCGACACCGCGGTGTACCACTCGCTCATTGCCATCCATCTTCCCCACCACGATAAGCAGTATGGCGAAAGCGACTTCTACAACATTCACCGCAGCCCCGATCTCTCCAGTGCCGACACCAACACGCTGGTGTTCTATCACGATATGCCCTTCGTGAAAGGCGCCAACTGGATACCCCTCCACACCTTCCCCTACGGCACCTCGCACGAGGCCCGCTACCGTCAGCTGCTCACAGCCGCCAAAGAGCAAGGGTGCAACATGATACGCATCTGGGGCGGCGGCATTTACGAAGACGACTGTTTCTTTGCCATCTGCGACGAGCTGGGCATCAAGGTTTGGGTGGATTTCGTGTTTGCAGGCTCGTTCTATCCGGGCGACGACGATTTCCTCGAAAACGTGAAGGCCGAAGCAGAAGAGCAGGTGCGACGACTGGCTCGCTTCAGCTGCATCACCCTCTGGTGCGGCAACAACGAGGTGAAAAACGGATGGGAAGACTGGGGCTGGCAGAAGCAGTACGGATACCCCGACAGCCTTCAACAGCAGATACAGCACAACATAGACCGTCTGTTTGGCTTCGACGGCATACTCCACAACGCCGTGAAGAAATACATGCCCGATCAGTTCCCCTACTGGCCCTCTTCGCCCCTTTGGGGCTGGGGACACAAAGAGTGCGACTCGGTGGGCGACTCCCACTACTGGGGTGTTTGGTGGGGCGAGCTGCCTTTCGAGATATACCGCGAACATGTGGGACCCTTCATGTCGGAATACGGATATCAGAGCTACCCCCAGATGTCAACCCTCGAAGCCATATGTCCCGACTCGACGCGCTTTATGGGCTCGCCCGTATTGAACAGCCATCAGAAACACGGCCGCGGTGTGGAGATTATCACCAATGCTATACGCACTTATTATGGCATAGATGCCGCCAAGCTTCCCCTCGACCAGTTTGTGTATTACTCACAGATACTGCAGTCGTACGGCATGGGCATAGGGGTAGAAGCTCATCTGATGCGGTCGCCCCACTGCTACGGCACCCTCTACTGGCAACTCAACGACAGCTGGCCCGTGGCCTCATGGAGCTGTATAGACTATTACGGCAACCGCAAACCATTCTTCTTCAAAGCGCAACAGCTATTCCGCCCCGATGCCATTTTGGTAGAGCCGGCCGTAGAGGGCGAAATCACGCCCAAGGAGCCCACCTCCTACGGCACCTTCTATCATCGCTACAGTGCCCGCTCTGTTCGTATTCGCAACCTCGACCATTCGGGGGCTCCTCTCAAATTGAAGGTACTCGACTTCCATGGCAACGAGCTTTACAGCGACGAGCATCGCGAGAGCGACTTCCTCTTCACCCTTCCCGACGGTGCCGACACCACACAATGCTACCTGCTGCTCGAGAATCCCACCCATTCTCGCCGCTTCTTCTTCGCTCGGCCTTCACACCTCAAACTCTCCGAGGTTCCATACAGCATAGTTTGGACCAGCGGCAGCCAGCCTACTGTCACCATCGAAGCTCAGGGGCTGATGAAGGATGTGGTGGTAGTAGCCCAACGCCACAACCCCCAACCGGGCCAAAGCCGATACCTGCACGGCAACTTCTCCAACAACGGCTTCGACATCGACGCCCACAGCACCGTTTCGATCACCTTCACCCCTGCCGAGAATACCACCGACAGTATCGTATTCTCTCTATATTACTACGCAGGCAAACAATAATATAGCATCAAAAAAAACACCACCATGGACCTCATACTTAAATACTTCCCCGACATCACCGAACGGCAGAAAGAACAGTTTGCAGCCCTTCCCGCACTCTATGAAGACTGGAACTCGAAGATCAACGTGATCTCTCGCAAAGATATGGAAAATTTCGTAGAGCACCATGTGCTCCACAGCCTGGCTATTGCCAAGGTGATGCCTTTCAAAACGATGGCCGACATACTCGATGTGGGCACCGGGGGCGGTTTTCCCGGAGTGCCTCTGGCCATTATGTTTCCCGATGCCAATTTCCACCTTATCGACTCTATTGGCAAAAAGATAAAAGTGGTAAGCAGCGTGGTAGAATCGCTGGGACTCACCAACGTGAAAGCCGAACAGATACGTGCCGAACAGCTTCGCGGTGAATACGACTTCATAGTCAGCCGCGCCGTTGCCGACCTCAGCCAGTTTGTGGGTTGGGTGAAAGGACGCATCTCCAAAACACAGTACCACACCCTCCACAACGGCATACTCTACCTCAAAGGCGGCGACCTCACTGAAGAGCTGGCACCTTTCGGCAAACGGCCACACCTCTACCCCATCAGCCAGTTTTATACCGAAGAGTTCTTCGACACAAAGCTCGTGATTCATCTTCCTATGAAAAATTGACAAATGCTTTCTTCGAGAAAGAAATATCAAAAAAAATCTTGTTTTATTAAAGAGGAATCTAAGAATATATATTTTTTCGTATACTTTTGCCCTCAAAAGTATGTAATATAAACAACATAGTAAATAGCACATAACACATTGGATTTAAATATAAAGAAATA
>JAZUDW010000048.1:0-28955 GCA_045639845.1 Bacteroidales bacterium | reverse complement strand
GCTATGCGCCCTCGCTTAGCTCCACTTCGGTCGCTGACCATAGTTCGCACAGCAATCTGCTCAACAACTGAGGTCAGCGACCAGCGTGGAGCTAATCCAATCAAAATCGCAAGAAATGAATTTATAGAACCCACCTTTATTTTTTTGTTTGCTTCACTGCGGTTGCTGATCTGCCTGTTGGAGTGTTGTATTGGGTGATTCCTTCTTGATTGCAGGCCATCTGTTGATTAGCAAGATCAACAGATGGCCGATTCTGCAATTCAACAGTGCGGGGATCACTGTTTTCTGTTTCGCTATCTTTCGCGACGTTCTATCACTTTGTTGAGTTTGTATCGGTTGCCGGTAGCGGGGGCTATGGCGTCGATGAACTGCTGATCGTAGCCAGGAGTTTGGTAACGGCCAGGGACAATCTCGCCGTCTTTGGCCGGACGAACTACTTGGTCGTTGTAGCGGACAATAAGGAAACGTGCCAGTCGATCCCATCGTTGCATCATGCGTTCTGTATAGGCTCTGCTTTTGGCATTGAGGTAGCTCTGACGGTCGGCAGGAGTGAGGTTGGCTATGGCTGCAAGTACGCTGTCTTGGTCGGCAAAATAGTAATCTTCTAGTTCTCGTTGTGCGTCGCGAAGGTCGCCGATCATTATTGAGTAGCGTGGATAAACCATATTGGCCACCCAGTTGTTCATCCAGAAAGCAGACTGGAATGAGAATTCATTGCGTGCGTTGTTTTCGGGGCGGAAAGCATCGGGAACCTGGGTGATGCAGCAATAGAGAGGCACATATGCAATCATGTTGGCGTCGTCGCAGTTGAACCAAGTGACACCACCTACATCGTCGGGCAACCAAGAACGCATCTGGCATGTCATGGTGAATCCCGACTGCTGGGTAGCGATGGCTCGTTCACGGAAGAAGTTGGTACCATCGGTGGATTGGTAGTGCATGGGCAGAGGGCGTATGGGCATACCCCAGGGACCTGCTGTCATGTCGGCAGTCATGTCGAGAGGTGTGCCTTCAAAGTGGTCGCGCATGTCGTTCTGCACATCGCGAAGCGACAGAGGTTTGTTGGGACGTATCCATAGGGGCAGATGGTCGCACTGGTCGAAATGACCGTCGATATAGGGTAGGTAGGCGTCCATCTCGGCGTGGTCGGCATGATGACGGAAGAAACTCCACACTCGTGCATCGGCATATCGTACATTCTCGAAATCGATAGGGCAGTAGGCATCGCGGAACGAGAATTGGGCGTCGGTGCCGGCAAAGAATCCTTTTTCGCGTGCCAGGCTGATGACGTCGGATGCATAGACACATTCTACCTCGGGACGATCGATATATTTGAGGTTTCGGCTGCTGATGCTCCGATAGCTTTTCTTCTGCTCAAGGGGGAACTGACGAATACGGCTGATGTTGGCATGGGCACAGATGCAGTCGTCGGGAATGCGGAGGGCTACCCATACGGCACCCTGACGGTCTGGACCTTTGCCTATCATCTCCATAATCCACGCTTCGTTGGGGTCGCAGATGGTGATACTCTCTCCGCTGCTGTTGTAGCCGTAGGTATCTACGAGTTCGGCCATGCACCGGATGGCTTCACGTGCCGTGGTAGAACGTTGGAGCGCCAGTCGCATGAGACTGAAATAGTCGAGGAGGCCATCGCGGTTGACCATCTCAAGGCGTCCGTCGAAGGTGGTCTCGACAATGGTGACTTGATGGTCGTTCATGAACCCGACCACATTGTGGGTGTAGGCTACCTGCGATACATAACGGCCTGGGTGCGAAGGACCCCATCCGTGGATGGCAATGGGCTCACCTGGAGTGTGGTGGCCTGCCGGTATATAGAATAGAGATCCCGAGAATCCGAAGCCATCGCAGTTGTAGCTGCACATCACGCTTCCATCGACCGAGGCTTTTTTGCCTACGATAAGGTTGGTGCAGGCGTGAGTGGATGCTATGCTTATAAGGCTTGTAAACAAGGTGAAGAGCAATATTTTTTTTATCATACTATGTTAGGTTTTATGTGGGTCTTTTGATAGGTCAATTGCGGTGGGTTTGGGTATTATCACAATGACTGAGTGGTGAGTTGTGTAGATGACTATCGTTGGTTCTGTAGTGTACCCAATTGTTGCTGTAACCAGGGAAATGAGAAGTTGAGGTACCAGAGTTCGCATGCTCCCGAGGGATTCTCTTCGATATAGGCCCCGATGGTGCCATCGGTGAGGAGTGTGAGTGAAGAATAGACTGAGGGACCTGCATAGAGGGTGACCGGATCTTGCCAAGTACGGCCTTCGTCGTAGCTTATATAGACTGACACGTTTTCTCGCTCCATTGAGTTGGTGATGGAGTGGAGGAGTATATTTCGCTTGCCTCCTTGGTCGGTGGCCGAGAGACGCAGCATGTCACCGTTGCAAGCGTTGGTGGTCATCTCTGGCCATGTGCCTTGTGTGCCCCAGGTGGCACCGCCATCGGTAGAGATATTGTAACCGCGGGCTCCGTTTTGCCGGATGCTCATCAGCACTCGGCCGTCGGTAAGCTCAATGAGCTTGGCTTCATCACCACCGGTAAAAGCACGATTCGACACTTGCCATGTATGACCGTTGTCGTCGCTATAGACCACGAAGTTGTCGAGGGTGTTGCTGCTTTTGCGACACATGGCGGCGGCAAACATAATGCGACCGGCATGAGGCCCTCGTTGCAGTCGCAGGCCATTGCCTGAACCAAAGAAGGAGGCTTTGTAGTTACGACATGTAGTATTGACAGCGGCTGAACCCCATAGTGTGGAGGTGATATCTATGGGTGTGCTCCAGGATGCTCCGCCGTCGGTGCTACGGCATACGTACGATCGAATAGGATCGGACTCGGTGGATGCCCAAAGTCCGTTGCCGCCAACAAACACACATACCACTTCGCCTTGGACTGTGGTGACGAGTGCTGGATCGCCATAGCCGTGTTTGTGACCTGTACCTACGGCGATATTGACGGGTTCGGTCCATGTGCGGCCTTGATCGGTGCTACGACGGGCTACAATATCGATATCTTGGGGAAGGTCGCCTTCGTTGAATTTACGTTTGTCGTTTACCGCCAATAGCGAACCATCGGGTAGAGCCAGTATGGCTGGTATGCGCCAGTGGGTGGAACCATAGTCACCAGGAGCGTAGAGACGTTGCTGATAGAAGAACACAGAGTCGGCCATTGGTGTGGTGGGCAAGGGGTGTTCTGTACGGCATGAGGCAAATAGACATGCCATGATTAAGATTGGGAATAATCGTTTCATATAAAATGTATGTTTATTTTCAAAGGGATAGATGTTTTATTGGCTGAATAATACGGCTTGATGCTTAGCGGATTGGCTATGTGGTTACCGCTTGTGTTTACCATGAGGTGAGGTATGATGGCTTTTTTTCTTATTTTTGGTGCCTTTGTGTTCGTCGTTGGGTGAAGGTGGCAGGTGGAACCAACTGCGAATGGGCATATCTAAACCTACCTCGTTCATATAGTTGAAGGTGGCAAAACGAAGGCCTTCGCCCACCGCGTCGATGTCGTAGGGGAAGAGGTTGCTTTGCGGCTGGGCTCCAATGGGAATGAAATCTACTTCGTTGTTGCAGAACGGGTGTGGCTGGGCCGTAGTGCGTTGTACGCCATAGCGCTCGGGGTTCAGTCCTGAAGGACTGTGGCATGTCATAGCATAGCGATGCCAGAAAGCCGATTGCACGATGCCTTCGGCAAACATAGACCGTACTACTTCGAGGGCATTGAAAGTCTCTTGTAATGTCTCGGTGGGGAATCCATACATGAGGTAGGTGTGTACCATAATGCCGGCTTGCTTGAAGTTGCGGCATGCTTCTATTGTCTGCTGGATAGTGACTCCTTTGTTCATCAGTTGAAGCAGACGGTCGGAGGCTACCTCAAGACCACCGCTAACGGCAATACAGCCTGCTTGTGCCAAACGGTAGCAGAGGTCGGGGGTGTAGGCTTTTTCGAAACGTATGTTGCCCCAGAATGTAAATGTGCAACGCCGACGTATAATCTCGTCGGCTACCTCGCGTAACAGTTTGGGCGGTAGGGCTTCATCGACAAAATGGAAGCCTCGGTTGCCTGTTTGCCGAGCTATTTGTTCCATACGATCCACTACTTGTGTGGCCGTAGGGGCTTGGTAGCGACCTATGTAGTCCAACGAGGTGTCGCAGAAAGCGCAACGAGCCCAATAGCATCCGTGGGCCATCATCAGCTTGTTCCATCGGCCGTTGCTCCATAAGCGATGCATGGGGTTGGTCATTTCCGAGAGAGATATATAAAGATGGAGCGGAAGCTCGTCAAAGGATGGTGTGGTGTTGAATGCAAGATGGGAATGGGCTTCGTCTGGGTGCTGTCGTTGACAGAAGTCGTCGGCCTGCGGCAGACGAACATCGGGACCTTCGCCCTGTAAGGTGTGAGCATAATAGGTGCGTAGCAGTTGGCTTTTGGGGATAAGACCATCTACATATTGTCCCAAAAGCCACATGGGAAGTTCGCCGTCGTCGAGAGTGAAGGAATGGGTGTAGTCGAAGATTCGGATATCTGATAGCTGTCGCCATTCGGTGTTGGGGAAGCCTCCTCCGATGTTGGTGAGGATGTGTGGATGGTGGCTACGTATATGCTGGCAGCAGCGTAGAGCTGCATACAGACAACCTGGAAATGGAACGCTGAAGGCAACGATATGTGGATGATATTGTTCGATCTTGCTATCGAGAAGCGATAGCATGGCCTCGTCGATCATTGTGGCAGGCTGCTGCAACTCTTGGTTCAGTTCGTCGAAAGTTGGTGCGTAGGATGCCAGGTGTTCGGCATAGCGGATAAGGTCGAAGCGAGAATCGACAGCTTCTCGTATCAGGTCGGCAAGGTCTTCGATATACATGGTGGCCAGGTATCGAGCCTTGTCGTCGGTACCTGAGGTGCCGAACGCCCACTCCATATCTGCCAACTGATGAAAACGAGGCCCTTCGGGCAGAAGGGTGCGGTTGGCTATACGTGGTGCCAATGTATTGTCGGTGCCTCGCAAAAAGGATAGGGCGGCTTTTACAGTGGAACAGTATTGATGGCGTCGCGACACCATCTCGGCTATGCCTGTGGGCAGATCCATAAGTTTGGTCGAAGCAATATCGAAAATCTTTTCAAGGTATTGTGGCGTGTAAATGGCATCTACCAGTTCTATGCCTAGGTCTGCTTGATGTGCTTCTTGGCCGTTGACTTCAAGAAATCCTTTGAGTACAGTGGTGGCAGGATAGGGAGTGTTGAGCTGGGTAAGAGGTGGGGTGATTAAGAGATAATTCATAGAGAGTGTGTGGGTTTTGTTGATTTCAAAAAAGTATCTTATTATAAGGTTGCTTATTTGAAAACATTTTAGGAAACTGTTTGGATTTTGGTAGGTAATGTTTATTGGCCAGAGAAACGAGTGATTTTTTTAGTACAGAGGTCGCAATGTTGCAAAAGTCGATAGTAGAGTAAGCGTGCCTGCTCTACCGAGACCAGGCAACATCAGTGAAACTAATGGGGATCCATTGTAACTGAAAGGCTGTGGAAGAAGTACCGTTTATATGGCATAAGATAGTTATTGAAAATATCCAAATAGTTTCTAGCTATTTTTGAGGTTTCGTTGCCATTGAGCATACCGGATACGGTTCATGGCACTATGTTTGACAAAATGCTTGAATTCAGATTCTGTAGCTGTTGCCAATGCTTGGAGTTCTGCAATGCGGCTGTCGTCGATCTCGACCATAGGGGGCGTTTGGCTGTTGTATGGACAGGCTTTCTGGCAGCAGTCGCAACCATAGGCGTAGTGGGCTTGATGTAGCTGTTGCGGTAGCTCGTCGTGACGATTCTCGATAGTGTTGTACGACGTACAAAGCGAGGCCATCACCCAGTACTGATTGTCGGTATGCTGTATGGCTCCATTGGGACAAGCCTCTATGCAGCGATGGCAGTTGGCGCAAAGGTTTGCAATAGGAGCATCGTATATGTCGGCATCTAGATTGATTACGATTTCGCCTATAAAGCAATACGAACCTAGCTGTGGGTTGATGAGCAAGGTGTTTTTCCCTATCCAACCTAGTCCGGCTTTGGCTGCCCACACTTGATCGGTGATAGGTGCTGTATCTACGAAGGGGCGACCTTCTAAATCAGGATAGACGGTTTGTAGCTTTTCCATGAGCTGGTATAGCTTCTGCTTCATCACCTCATGGTAGTCGGCACCGTAGGCGTATTGTGCCACAAGATGGTGCCCATCCATAGTCTTGGATGGTTTGTAGCCTAATAGGAGGCTGATTACAGTGCGGGAACCTTCCACCAAAAGGGTAGGGTTGGCTCTCTTTTCTGTGTTGCGGGCCATATAGTCCATATCGGCATGGCCTCCACGGTCTATCCATTGTAGGAGGCGTTCTTTGAATAGGGGGAGCGCTTCGGCCTTGGAGAGGCCGCAAGCATGAAAACCTACCTGTTGGGCTACTTTTTTTACTATTGACGCCGATATCATCTTTATGTTGGTGCGTTGGGGTTTTATGATTCCGTCTTATCCGTTGTCGTTGAATAGGAAAGACTATGTGTAAGGGATCTTATCCTGATTGTTTGACTCTGCAAAGATACTACTTTTTCCGATTTTGTGACATTATTGCGTCTGGAGTGTCCAATTATTGCGGTGTATAGACTGCTGGCAAACCTTGGTTGTTGGTAGGAAGATGATATGCCTTTATTATGAAACTGATGCGTTTTAAATAGCATAATATCATTTGAATATAGCCTGTATTAACGATAATGGAAAGGTGCGGTGCAGAGTGGTGGAAAATATATTTTATTTGTATTTCAAAAAATATTAGTATTTTTGTAAAATATTTGCAAGGCAAGAAAAGCATGGAAAACTTCATAGTATCAGCTCGAAAATATCGTCCCCAGACGTTTGAAAGCGTCGTTGGGCAACAACATATTACTACTACACTCAAGAATGCCATAAAGACTGGAAAATTGGCTCAGGCATTCCTCTTTTGCGGTCCTCGTGGTGTTGGTAAGACCACATGTGCACGTATTCTCGCTAAGACTATAAACTGTACGAATCCTACCGACCAAATGGAGGCTTGTGACCAGTGCGACTCCTGTCAGTCGTTCAACACTGGCGCCTCAATGAATATTTTTGAACTGGATGCTGCCTCAAACAACTCGGTAGAGGATATCCGAGAACTGGTACGTCAGGTTTACATCCCTCCTCAAATAGGTCGATACAAGGTGTATATCATCGATGAGGTGCACATGCTCTCGCAAGCGGCTTTTAATGCTTTCCTGAAAACGTTGGAAGAACCGCCTGCCTATGCAAAATTTATCTTGGCTACTACTGAGAAACACAAGATTATACCTACAATCCTTTCTCGTTGCCAGGTTTTCGATTTCAAACGTATCACTACCGAGGATATAGTTCATCATTTGGAATATGTGGCCCAAAGCGAGGGTGTGACATACGAGACCAATGCGCTTAGCGTGATAGCTCAGAAGGCTGAGGGTGGTATGCGTGACTCTCTTTCGATTTTTGACCAGTTGGTAAGTTTTACCCGTGGCAACCTTACCTACAAGATGGTGATTGAGAACCTTAATATGCTCGACCATGAGTATTATTTCCGTTTCGTTGATAGTTTCCGGCAGTGCAACATTGCTCAGTCGCTGATGCTTTATCAAGAAATTATCGACAAAGGGTTCGATGGTCAACATTTCCTTTCGGGATTAGCTGAGCATATACGCAATCTGATGGTTGCTATAGATCCGGTGACGCATAAACTTCTTGATGTGAGTGATGAAGACAGATTGCGTTACAGCGAGCAAGCCACCAATTGCAGTCTGCCTTTGATACTTCGCTATCTTGATATTGTCTCCGACTTTGAATATCGTTACCGTGATGCTGGTAATAAGCGACTCTTTGTTGAGGTTTGTCTTAGCAAAATGGCCTCGGTGATGCTTCAGCAACAGCCAGTGGCTGCGCCACCTGAGAGCCGTGCACCCGTTAGGCCTAGCTAGATCGCCACAAGCGGAACATATAACCTCTAATGCGTCTGTTGTTACAGCAGCTGCGACACCGACTCCCAAAGTGGGTCCGGTAGGAGGGCAGCAAATGCCTGATGTAGCACATCAGCCTGTTGTTTCTCAAACACAAACTTCGTCTCTAACGTCGGCGTTGGATCAATCGGTGCAGCCCAAGCCCGCCTCGTCGGCTAATAAGCCCCCATTGGTGAAAATTCCGACCCGTCTGGCTACAACATCTATCTCTAAACCTATGAGTCTTGATGCACAGTCACAAGAGGTTGTGAAGTCTGTCGAACTTGATCAGGAGATATTGGAAAAATATTGGAATGAGGCCATCAATGCTATACCTCAGGCCAAAGATTACGAGGCGCTTTTTGATGGTTGTTCGTTGCGGCTGATAGATCAAAACAACTTTGCTATTGTTACGAGGAATGTTTTCTTTGAAGCTAAATTCTCGTCGGTAAAATCGGTTGTGATCAGTTACATGCGTAAGCATACGGGGCATGTACAGCTGACTAGCAATGTAGAGGTGATTTTAGAGAAGGTGGAGCGGAAGGCTTATTCACCAAACGAGAAATACGAGGCAATGTTGCGTGAAAATAGTCAAATTGGAGCTTTCAGGAAAATATTTAGCGACATAGATTTTTAATCTACAATATATTGACAACATTGAATAATAACTGATATGGGTACAACGCTGATTGTTTTGGGTCTGCTGATTTTTTGTGCCCATCTTTTTTCTCATTGGTTTAGCAAACTGCGCATTCCCGATGTGCTATTACTATTGGTGATAGGTATCCTTATTGGACCTGTCTTTGGATGGATCACACCTGAAGTACTAGGCAATGTGGGTGGTGTTTTTGCATCGCTTACGTTGCTGTTTGTGCTTTTCGATAGTGGCGTAGATCTCAGTATCGATTCTATACGTCGCACATGGCGTGGTTTTGTACAAGTTACTCTGCTGTCGTTTGTTCTCTCTACAGCCGCAGTGGCCTTGGTGGGCCATCAGATGGGGTTTGAGTGGAGTGTGTCGCTTATGCTTGGCTCCATGCTTGGTGGCACAGCCGCTGCTATCGTGATACCACTGATACGGCAGATGAAGGTTAGCGAATATACACGCACGGTTCTCACATTGGAGTCGGCTTTATCGGCGGTGTTGTCCATCGTGGTGTCGCTTTCTTTCCTGGAAGGTTTCAAGATGGGCGGGTTCGATGTGTTTTCGTTGCTGGGCAGAGTGCTGGCATCTGTGTTGATGGCTATGATGCTGGGTATGGTAGGAGGTATTGGTTGGTCTCTGTGGCTTACTAGAATTAGAAAGTTGCCAAACCCGATGTTTCTTACGGCGGCCTTTTTATTTATCATCTATGGTTTGGCCGAAGCTTTCGGTTACAGTGGTGCAATCTCTGCATTGGCTTTCGGTATTGTGCTGGGCAACACTAACTATTTTGAGCTGCCGTTGCTGAAACGTTTTAAGCACAACGAACTGAGTAGTTTGAAAAACGAAGAGAAGAGTTTCTATAAAGAGATGCTCTTTATTTTCAAAACATATTTCTTTGTATATATCGGAATATGCATTCCATTTACTAACTTCACCGCTTTGCTTTTTGGTCTCATCATTGCAGCACTGCTCTTTGTTGTACGTTTTGCTTTACTGGCAGTGGTGGGACGTCCCAATACCCGTACTGACCGATTGGTTGTTTCAATTATGATTCCCAAAGGTCTAGCATCGGCTGTACTCGCTGCCATGCCTGAGCAAATAAACCGATCGTTGGGCTATACCTTGGTACCTGGTGCCACCATGATCAAACATGTGGTTTATGCGGTGATCTTCTTTTCGATCATCATCACTTCCATACTTGTGTTGGCTACGAAAAAGCACACTATTGGTGCTCCCGACGATACCGATCAGCCTGTTGGAGCCTCGGGTCTTCATGGCGATCCCAATATTAAAGAAGAATCTCATAGTGATAATGTATAGTGATACACAAATTGGTTTTGATTTGTTGTGATTGCTGATTCCAGAAAAGATATTATCCGATCAACATTATTTGTATCAACAGCAACTAACGTTAAGTAATGAATAATATAGAATTTTATAAATTCGATGGGGCTGGCAACGACTTTGTGTTGTTGGATATCCGTGAATACGATCCCCATCTCACTCAAGAGCAGATAGCCCATATCTGTCATCGTCGATTTGGTGTAGGTGCTGATGGGTTAATGACACTCGGCCATGCCGATGGTTACGACTTCGAGATGCGTTATTACAACAGCGATGGCCGTATAGGATCGATGTGTGGCAATGGCGGTCGCTGTATCACTGCCTTTGCCCATATGCTATGTATCAATGGTGCGAAGGGAAGAAACTATCGCTTCATCGGTTTCGACGGTCCGCATGAAGGTGAGATGCAGGAATGGGACGTTCGGCAACTCCGTGGAGTTGTAAGGCTGGCGATGCGTGACGTGGCCAAGCATGAAGTAAGACAATGCCTCGATGGATGGTTCCTTGACACAGGATCGCCTCATTATGTACAGCGTGTAAGCGATCTGGAACACTTCGATGTGTTTGGTGAAGGCCGTCGTATTCGCAATATCGTTTCTGAGTTTCCTGAGGGAACTAACGTGGATTTTATAGAAGACGATATAGAAAATAATTGCCTCAAGATTCGTACTTATGAACGTGGAGTAGAAGATGAAACCTGGGCTTGTGGTACAGGTGTCACCGCTTGCGCCATCGTTAGCGGTGCACGGCATATTGTGGCACGAGGAGGTGATTTTGAAGTTACATTCGATGATCACTTCGATTCTTACCGCAATGTGATGCTCACCGGCCCTGTGTCCTGCAACTTTAAAGGTACACTTTGTCTATAATTTGCCTTTGTATCCTTTCTAGGGATATTTGCGATTACTGCTTACAATAGAAAATTTCTAAAAACCAATAGTTTCGATGCTTCTGACCTCCTTCGCTCGCGAGATTATATTTGATTCTACGGTGCCTTCCCGTTGGTCGGTTAGGCATGTTTCGTTTTTTTTGTCGGTTTTGTTACAAGACGTTGTTTGTGCTCGGAAAAGACTGCATGCAGTATTATCTCTCACTTTGTGCAACGTTACAATGCAAAGTATTGGTTTTGCTGACATTGACATATCTAGGCAAAGCAAACATGATTGTTCTGCTCTCGATTTTTACAGTGTAGCGCCCTCTTGCTGTGCCGAAATCTGCTCGCAACAAAACTCAAAAACATGAGAAATCATTTTCTAGAGGTTACCAATAAATAATCAACTCAATGGATCTTTTTAGTTTTCAAGATATAGAGCCGATCCGCCTGCGCGTGGAAGAACTGACAAAACTCATCGATAAGTACAACTATGAGTATTATATGAACGATACTTCGTTGGTTAGCGACTACGAGTTCGATCAATTGTTGCAAGAATTGATCGAACTAGAGCGTCAGTATCCTGAACTCTCGTTACCGACCTCGCCTACCAAGCGTGTAGGTGGCGATATCAACAAGACGTTCAAACAAGTGACACATCGTTTCCCGATGCTCTCGCTAGGCAACACATATAGTATTGAAGAAATTGAGGATTTTGAATCAAGAACTCGCAAACTTTTAGGTGATACGCCTTTCACTTATACTTGCGAACTGAAATACGATGGTGTGGCCATAGGACTTACATATAAACACGGGGTTCTTGTACAGGCTGTGACACGAGGCAATGGTACCGTAGGTGACGATATTACCTCCAATGCTCGTACGATACCTACGATCCCCCTAAAACTACAAGGTGATTATCCCGATGATTTCGAAGCCCGTGGCGAAGTTGTGTATCCTTTTGATGCCTTTGATGCTTTTAATAAGCAGCGTGAGGATCAGGGGGAAGTGCCTTTCGCCAACCCTCGCAACGCTGCTTCGGGTTCTTTGAAACTGCAAGACTCACGGGAGTGTGCCAAGCGAAAGATGATGTTCTGTATGTATTTCATGATGATGCACCCCTCTGATGCTGTTCAATACGAACAATGTGCCTCGCATAGCCAACGGCTGAATTGGGCTAAGCAGATGGGCTTCAAGGTTCAGCCTTACATACAAGAATGTCGAAACATCGAAGAAATTCGTCAATTCATCACCTATTGGGATAAACAGCGTTGGCAACTTCCTTTTGCAATAGATGGGATCGTAATCAAAGTCAACCAGACTGCTTTGTGGGATCAGATGGGGCTTACTGCAAAATCTCCTCGTTGGGCTATAGCCTATAAATTTAAAGCAGAGAGGGTAAGCACGGCATTACAAAGTGTTAGTTTTCAAGTAGGCCGTACTGGTATTGTAACACCTGTTGCCAACATGGACCCCGTGTGGCTGGGGGGGACTACTGTGAAGAGGGCTACCTTGGTCAATGCCGATTTTATTCAAAAATTCGATATCCACGAAGGTGACTATCTCTTTGTGGAAAAGGGTGGTGAGATTATCCCCAAAGTAGTAGGTGTGGATTTGGAACATCGACGTCAAGAATCTCAGCCGGTGCACTATGCCGACGTATGCCCTGAATGTGGGACGCCTCTGGTAAAGATAGAAGGCGAAGCTGGCTGCTATTGTCCCAACAGTGATGGATGTCCTCCTCAGATTGTAGGTCGTTTAGAGCATTTTGTGAGTCGCAAGGCTATGGCTATAGACAGCCTGGGAGAAGAACGTCTGCAGCTCCTTTACAAAAGAGGACTGGTAAATAATGTTGCCGATTTGTATGCTCTCAAAGTAGATCAGCTTATTGGGCTGGAAACTGAGGCTGATATCAATGGTCGTCGCAGTTCTATTCAGCAGAAAGGTGCCGAGAATATTATATCGGCACTACAGCAGTCGGTTGAAGTACCTTTTGAGCGAGTACTCTTTGCTTTGGGCATCCGTTTTGTAGGAGAGGTAGGTGCTAAGAAACTGGCCCGTCATTTTAAAAATATAGATAATCTTATTCATGCATCGGTTGAAGAATTGGCCGAAGTTGAAGATATTGGCGAAAAGACAGCAGCAGTTGTGGCTGACTATTTTGCACAACCAAGCCATATTGAAATTATCCATCGGCTTCAAGATGCCGGACTTAATATGGCTGTAATTGAAGATCACAAAGGCATTCAGCTTAGTGGCCTTACATTTGTGGTAAGCGGTGTTTTTTCTCAATTTACTCGCGACGAGATTAAACATCATATTGAGTCTCATGGTGGTAAGGTGTCTAGTAGCATAAGTCGAAATACATCTTATCTGCTGGCTGGAGAGAAGATGGGACCGGAAAAACGTAAGAAAGCAGAGAGCCTTGGCGTGCAGATTATCTCCGAAGAAGAATACCTTACTATGGTAAATGAAACGATAGAGTAAACGATTGTGGCGATTGAAAAATATACATGTGTTTTTTGTTGATATCTTAATTGAGTATGAAGAAAAATAAATTTCTGAGTGTTCCCTTAGCACTGGCTCTACTCGCCTTGTTGTTCTCGTGTGGCAATGCCAGCAAGGTTGTAGGTCATTATTCTTATCAACATGGATGGGCGTATCCCATGCAAGAGGGTTATATTGTGGTGCACGAAACTGGGACCATGGATTTTAAGTCTCATGGCGGTGCTCTTGATTCGGCCCAACAGGTTTATAAACTTCTTACACCCGATAGTACTCAAATTACTTGGGTCTTTAATTATGTTAGCCCCAGTCGTTGGTCTCTAGATGGTGAGGATTTCTACTTTTCTGGAATTGATACATTGTTCCGTATGCAACTGTTGTCGTCAACAGTAGAAGGCAATAGTCAGCTTTATGACAGCGTATGGGTGTCGGATTTTGCACAACGGGTTATTCGCGATATCACAATGGGAATTGGGCAAAATACGAAGTTTCATCTCGATACACTGAATAATAACATGCTGAAGTGGGGATATACCTATCCAGATGGGCATAGTGACACCTGGGTGTTTTTTCGATAAGTGCCATACCGAATATTATATTCTGTATTCCTTACAATTGTTATTCATCACAAAAAGAGAAGGATCGATGCTTCTTTTGCACCGGTCCTTCTCTCAATAGGATGTTTACAACTTTTACCAAATACTATTTTTCTTCTTTGTCTTTCTTGTTTTTGATGGTTCGGTATTCCTCATTGAGACCTTCTATGATCTCGTTGGTGATATCCATGCCTTCATTGCCGTAGAGGATTGGGCTGCTAGAGAAACTCTTGGCGAGGATAAGGTCGAACTGCTGGTTATCTTTGTTGTATTCACGAATAAAGTTATACACACAGCGGGTCATTGTCTCGCTTTCTTTGAGAGTCTTCTCTTGGATCTTCATAGTCAGCTCTGCTTCCAAGGTTTGGAGTTTTGCTGCACGGCTTTTCAGTTCTTCCTCTTTTGCATTTTGTTGAGACAACGTCATATCAGGACCTTCTTTTAGATATTTCTGGTAGTCGTTCTGATACTGAGTGATCTGCTGTTTGTAGCTGTTTTCTTGCTGTTTTGCGTATTGTGTCATCTCTTCGTTGAGGTCGAGGGCGTATTGGTATTTGGCCATAAGGCTGTCGGTATTGACATAAGCTATGGTAAGACCGCCTTCGCCCGATACTATAGGAGCAGTAGCGTTGGGATTGTGTTTAGAACTACCTTTACTATTGAAGAAAAGAATATATAGCACTACAAGGCCTACAAACATGAGGCCGTTGAGGCAAGCACCCATGATGTGCATTCTACGCACTTTAGCATTAGAGAATGGGTGTGTGCTTTGGCAGTTGAGGTTTTCTTTTACAATTGTGGGCTCAGTGTTTTGAGTCATTTGAGGTGTGGTGTTTTCGATATTGATATTTTCGTTTTCCATTGTATTGTATAGGCTTTGAAAATAGGGGAGAAGGCTTTATCCTTTTCCCCTTGTATTGTTGAATATTATTCTACCTCGCCAATCACATCAATAGCACGCTGAACGCGGCTGATGGTCTCTTCTTTTCCAAGTATCATTACAAGGGTGAGCATATCAGGCCCTACCGTCTTGCCTACTACTGCGAGGCGCAGCGAGTTCATTACCTGGCCCATGTTCAGCTGATTGCCTACGATATAGTCGTCGAGCAAGGCTTTGTGGATGGCATCGTATTCAAAAGGTACGGTATTGAGTATCTCGATCACTTTGGCCATGTGGGTAGTCATGCCGGCTTTCCAGCGTTTCTTGATGGCGGCAGGATCGTATTCGGTAGGTGCGTGGAAGAAGTAGCAACAGGTGTCCCAAAGTTCGGAGGGGAAGCTGATTCGCTCTTTCATCATGCCGCATACCTTCACTACATAGTCGTGGTCGGCTTTGATACCGTGCTCGTCGAGCTGGGGTTGGAACATTTGTGCGATTGCCTCGTCGCTTTCCATCTGTAAATATTCATGGTTGAACCATTTGGCCTTCTCTACGTTGAACTTGGCTCCGCTTTTACTGATGTGCTCAATGTTGAACAGCTTGATGAGTTCTTCCATCGACATGATCTCCTGATCGTTGCCTGGATTCCAGCCTAGAAGAGCCAACATGTTTACTACTGCATGAGGCAGATATCCTTTTTCGCGATATCCGCTGCTGAGTTCACCGCTCTTGGGATCGTGCCAGTCGAGGGGGAATACGGGGAAACCGAGACGGTCACCATCGCGTTTGCTGAGTTTGCCATTGCCTTCGGGTTTGAGTAGCAGAGGTAGGTGGGCAAACTGGGGCATGGTGTCTTCCCAACCAAAGGCTTTGTAGAGCATCACGTGCAGAGGTGCCGATGGCAACCACTCTTCGCCACGGATCACGTGGCTTACCTCCATGGTATGGTCGTCCACTATGTTGGCAAGATGGTAGGTTGGCATGCCGTCGCTCTTGAAGAGCACCTTGTCGTCTAGCAAGTTGGAGTTCATGGTCACATCGCCACGGATAAGGTCGTGTACGGTAATGTCGATGTTCTCGGGGAATTTGAAGCGTACAACATAAGGGTCACCGTTGTCGAGACGTTTTTTTACCTCTTCGGCCGGCAGGCTGAGAGAGTTTTCCATCATTGATCGGGTGTTGCAGTCGTATTGGAAGGTTTTTTTCTCGGCTTCGTATTCTTTTCGTTTGGCGTCGAGCGCTTCTGGTTTGTCGAAAGCATAGTAGGCCCAGCCGTCGCGTATCAGCTGGTCGGCATATTCGCGGTACATAGGCTTGCGGTCGCTCTGACGGTAGGGGCCATAGTTGCCACCTATATGTACACCTTCGTCAAATTGGATGCCCAGCCAGGTGAGTGCCTCGATGATATAGTCTTCAGCACCAGGTACGAAGCGAGTCTGGTCGGTATCTTCGATACGCAGTATCATATCGCCGCCATGCTGACGTGCAAAGAGATAATTGTAGAGGGCAGTGCGAACACCACCGATGTGAAGCGGTCCTGTAGGACTAGGAGCAAAGCGTACTCTTACTTTTCTTTCCATGTTATATTATTTTATTGTTATTCTTAAATTACATTTGTTAGATAAATGATTTACGAACTATTTTATAATCAAAGCATTGTTCTATTTGCTTGGTTTATTTTACGAATTTATTGACATCTAGATCGCTGAAATGTTTAGTTCCTTTAAGATAGTAGTCCGTGAGTATCAGTCGGCGATATACGCAGCTTACCTCGTGGGGATTCAATGCTGCTCGCTTTCTTTGAATATCGTTTTTCCACTTGCGAAAATCCTTATGAGCTTTGGCTACGGTGAAACCTTCTTTGAAGTTGCCGCTTGCGATGAATTTTAGGGCTGCCACAAAATCCAAAACCTTGCGTTGCAGCAGCACTTTGTTCTTTCTGTTGTCAGGCAGATTCTTGCTCAGAAGTGCCAAATTGTTGCGAAAGTTGAGGTAGGTCTTCATTGGCGATGACTTAGGTAGTGTGCCTCCTCCTACATGATATACTGTAGATTGAGGACAATACATGGCTCGGTAGCCCTGATTCTTTGCTCGCCAGCAGAAGTCTATCTCCTCCATATGGGCAAAGAAGTCACCATCCAGCCCTCCCAGCTCTTTCCACACCTTGCTCTTCACAAACATAGCAGCGCCCGAAGCCCAGAAGATGTCGCAAGCGTCGTTATACTGACCATGGTCGGTCTCCAAGGTGTTGAACATTCGTCCGCGACAGAATGGGTAGCCGTACTGATCAATGAAACCACCGGCACCGCCTGCATATTCAAAGAGGTCGCGGTGGTCGTACATCATCAGTTTGGGTTGCGCTATGGCTATGAGGGGATCGCTCTGCATAAGGTCTAACACGGGATCAATCCACCCTGGTGTCACCTCTACGTCGTCGTTGAGCAGTACAAAATACTCTGCGTCAACCAGAGCCAATGCTTTGTTGTAACCTTCTGCAAAACCATAGTTCTTGTCCATCTGGATGATCCGTAGCTGTGGATAGGCCTGTTGGAGGAAAGCCACCGAGTCGTCGGTAGAACCATTATCGGCAATAATCACAGCATCGTCGCCTTGTGTGTTGGCAACTACCGAGGGCAGAAAACGCTCTAGCATTTTGCGCCCATTCCAGTTCAGTATTACTACGGCTGTTCTCATAGGGGTGAAGTGGGGGAATTATTGATTTAGACAATATTCTTTTTTGTTGATACGGCTTCCGTCGCGACGCAGTTTCCAACGGCGGTGACTCCAAAGCCAATATTGAGGTTTCTCTTGTATTATTGACTCCAAACGACGTGCATACATCTCTGTTATCATGCCTTCGGGTGTGCCGTCGATGTCGGTACATAGTTCGCTGAAGGTAATCTCGTAGTATCCTCTACGTACTTTTTCTACGCTATAGAATAGCACCGGATAATGGTATTTGCGTGCAAAATGTTCGGTGCCGTAGAGGAAGGGGGTGTCTTGTCCCAAGAAAGTGGTCCAATAGCTGCGATGAGCATTGGAGGGTGACTGGTCTGAGAGCATCATATAGGCACATGGCACATGGTAGCGATCAAAGAATGCCATGGTTTCGCGTACATTCGTTTGGTCTACTACATGAGTGCCGTAGCGTGTCCTGTTGGCAGTGAGTTTATGTCCGAAGGCTTTCTGGTTTAGTGGCTTTCCTACGCCTATACCGTGGTGTTGCAGTTGAAAGCCCAAAGATACCACCATAAACTCCCAGTTGTTGTAGTGGGCCGACATCAGCATCACGCTTTGCCCCTGCTCATAGTAGCGGTTCACTAGGTCGCGATTCACTATGTGGTAGTGCTTTAGTATATCCTGAGGTTTGGCATGGAGTCCATATACGGCTTCGGCTAGCAAGTCGGTGAAATGGTGGTAGAACTGGCGTTCAATAGCTTTCAGTTCATTGCTGCTTTTGTTGGGAAATGAGGATTGCAGGTTGTGTGCCACCACTTTGCGACGATAGCGTACCACATAATACACCAATACAAACACCATGTCACTTATGAGATACAGCACTTTGAGCGGCATAAGTGATAGGGGGAGTATCATGTAGTAGAGTAGAGCGTCCATAGGGTGGGGAAGTATGCGTGTGGAAACTGAATATTAGTAACCACGGTCAAACTGTTCACCAACGTCGCCTTTCATGCCTTCGCCCAGCTGCTGTTGGCTCAGGCGGCGTTCCCAGTCGGCTTCACGTACTTCGCCGATAGCGTTGCTGTTGAGCAGTTTGTAGTAGCCCGAACGATGCTCATCCCAGAAGAGGAACACACGGTTGATGTCTTGGCCGGGAAGATTGTTGTAGCGCCAAAACTGATAAGGAAGGTAGAAAAGCTGACCAGTAGAGGTGTTTACAGAACCGCTAAGGGCATTGTCGTTGCCTGCCATCTGCTGTTCGATGGAGCGAAGTTGGGTGTTGTTGGCACCGATTCGACGGGTGGAGACAAAGTTCTTCTCGTCGCGCACATAGTCGGGTGCACCGTATTGGAGATATACTCGGCCGAAATCGGTAACGTAGCCAGGTGTAAGAGGATAGGAGAAATGCTCCATCACATAGTCCAGACGGTCTTTGTATTCTCTCCATTTGCCTTCTGGATTAAGCTTGTCGCGACGCAGCCAGAAGTTGTAGAAAAATTCCTGCTTGTAGGTGAGGCGTCCAGCTTGGGTTGCCAGAAGCTCGGCTTCTACGCGCTCGGCCTCGAGAGCTATGGGGTAGAGGGCTTTGAGGTAAAAGTTTATCTGACTCTCGTCGGTGATCATGCCGGCAAAAGAAGCCGATACGGGTGCAATGTCGTTAGCTACCGAGGGGTTGCTGCGAATAAAAGGTACTTTCTGATAGAGAATCAAGTCGTTTTTCTTAGTACGAACCTCCACTACGAGGTTGTAGTTGCCTGAAGGTATCATGCTGATATCCGTAGAACCCAGCACCGAAGTCTGAGAAGCGGCAGCGGCGGCAACCGAAGATCCGTTGGTGATAGGCTGGTCTTTCAAACTCATGCGGCGGCCTTGAAGTGTGTTCTCCACTTGTCGGCCAGTTTTTTGCTCTTCAATGTAGGTGACTACCATAAAGTCACCACCTTTCACTTCGCTGGCAATGTTATAAATCTCGTAATAGTAGTTCATCACGCTTACCGAAGCTGGGTAGTAGTCGTTTACATAAGGTTCCATGTCGTAACCGCCGCGGCTCATCATGTTCTGTGTCGTGGTTGGCGTAATGCTGGCCATGGGTACCACGCTCGACATACGGGGGGTCTTTTTATCGTACTGAAGGCTTACAATCTGTTCCACCTCCACATAATCGGCTTTCTCGTCGGCCATGTCTTTCATCCATATTTTCATGTTGTAGTCGCCATTATCGAGAGCCACACGCTGCAAGTCTATAAAGTTGAAGTTGGCCGATTGGTCTTTGTCGATAGCAGGGCTGCGAAGCACGTTTTTTCGTATATCAACGAGCGAGTCGCCTTTATATATTTGCAGTATTACCTGTACTGTGGCACGAAGTTTGCCGTCGTTCTGGGAGACGAAGTTGAGATTCCAAGCATCAAACGAGATGTATGTCTCCAAGTAGTTCTGTCCGTCGGCACGTTGGAAAGTGGCGTATGAAAAAACGGCAGTAAGCTGTTTGTTGCTATTTTGTGCTATGGCTTGCATCGAGATTATCGTAGCAAGAACTATCAAAATAAATTTGTGTTTCATATTTATAATATATATATTTTTTTTGATAACGCTGTTGTTGACATTATATTGTATCGTGCAGCTTGCTTTTCTTTGTCGATATTCATGCGAGAAGCGATTATTGCTTGTGGCAATAATTGAATTTAACTTATGTAATCGTCTGTTGGTTACTCTTTTTTTTGTGTTTATATATGTGTTTTATACAATTATGCTCATGTATGATAGAATATGGGTGTGGGCTTTTTTGATCTCCATCGTCTTTGTCGATATATTGTTCGGCATTGTTTCGTTTGCTGTTTTTCTGATAGGAAAAGGGTTTCGTGTCGAAGGCATGACGAAGGCAGGGCGAAGGCAAGACGAAGACAGAGGTTGTGATTGGCCTCGTTGAACAAACGGCAATATTGGCTCGTTAATGGGCTGAAATGGTTTGGATTCACCGTCTTCCTCGTACACATTGTTTGCTGCGTTTTCACCGTAACAGCGTTGCTATAGACGCACGTAATGGTATTGGGTGCTGTCGTACTGCAATACAAAATCTGTAACCGAGAGTTTTAATATCTTCATTGTGTCGGCAATGGTGTTCAACTGGTTATTTTCAAAGCGCTTCCCGATGAGCACCAGATGATTTCTTGTAAGTGACCAACTGGAATACTGTATCTCTGGTTGGTTGATACTGGCAGCCAGTCCGCCTTGCGAGAGTTGGAAGCCTTGTGGCTGTTGCTGGTGGGCTGTGGATTTTAGTACCCATTCGCCCTGTATTTCGTTGTGATGACTGGTGCATGCACCGATTGAGAGCATCGTCAAAACCAATGGAATCCACATCAACATGCTTTTTCTCGGCGTGCATGCCCTGCTACTGGTGTTAGCTTTCTTCATGGTAATAAACTTTGTAGTATTTACCGCGCTCATCTTCTCCCTGTTCTATGAGCTGGCGATCGCCATGTACGTAGATGTGAAAATTCTTGTCGAGCTTGATCACGCTTTTGAAAGCACGGGCTTGTTTTTTTACTGCGCTGTCGTTGATCTCAAACTGGTCGGGTATCTGTACTTCGTTCTCTATTTCGTAGTTCTGTCTGAACTGTTGGAAACTGTCGATCACTTCGGGCTGCTGTAACACGTCGCGAGCAAAGTCATCCATGTCGAATTGGTCGTTTCTCTTGAAGAAATCAACGCTTTTGTTGAGTAGGTCGGCCTGGTCGGCCTTGGTAACCTCGTATTGTTGTGGCAGTTCGTCGGTCACAAACTGCTTGTAGGCACGCATGGTTTCGTGGGTGTTGTAATACTCGTCCTGACGTTGCAGCAGATGCAAGAATCCGTCTCTCCAATAGGCGGCATCGATGTTACGGTTTGTCTGATCCACCACCGAGACGATGTACCCTTGATCGGCCTCGCTGTTGAAAATGATGGCACCCTTGTCGAGTTTGTTGATATTGATGCCCTGGTGTATCTCGATATGGAAGTCCGAGAGAGCGTTGTGGCTGCATTCCTGGCGGTTCCATTGCTCGTCGCCGTGCATCACCTTCAGGAAATAGTCTTTGTTTTCCGATTTGAAAAGTCCGATGGCATCCATCGTCTCGCCGTTGAGCATCACGTCGTGGAAAAACACCGTGTAGAGTTCACCTCCCTTAATGTTAGGATGTATGCTTTGTTCGTAGAGATGTTTGGCGATAGCCTGTGAATGTTCAAGTAGGGTGTCGGGATTGTCAAAAATAGCTTGAGCATGTTGGTAGATGGGGTTCATCTCTAAGTGTTCCTCATGGTATAGGTGATAGTATTCCTCGACTTTGAAAGGGGTGAGAAAATAACGTACCAAGAGGTCCTGAAGCTGGTCAGAGAGTTCTAGTGTGCTTTGGCTTAGGACATATCCTTCTTGAGTGGCATTGTTGCCCACTCGATGGAGCGCTACAGATTGTATAGATTCGGATTCGAAGATAGGCATGGTATATGTGCAATTGTTGTATCGTTTCTTTAATTGAATTGATATAATTTGTTGATATTAGATTAAATTAATTGATTGAGAACACCCACGCGTGGTTGAGTGCATTGAGCTCGTTGTCGTCGATCTCGGAAATATCAATAGTCAGTGTGCCATCTTTGGCTTGCTTCCAGCGTATATGGCCTTCGGTTCCAAGCAGACGTATGGTGGAACCTCGTTTCAACTTCTCGAATCCCACTAGTTTTACGTTGTTGCGAGGACGCTGGAATACGATGGCGTAGGTAGTACCCTCTCGCTCTGTGCAGCAATATTGGGGCATCTTCTCACAGCTGTATTTCGCCATCCATCCAGACTGGCGTTTGCCATGGTTGAAGTGAATGGCTTTAATTGGTTGATCTTCTTCTTTATCTCGGTGCCAATGCAATCGCGCTACGGCCTCAAGATCCTTTTCCTTAAAGCTTATCGTCCAAAGTAGGGTAGGGCGGTCTATTTCGTTGGCTGTGATGTCGATAGTGGCTGTGCGTGATTGATGCTCAGGGTCGTCCTTCACGTAGTGGATCAGTATTTCGTTTCCCACCTGCACGACCATTTCGTCGTCAGCCTCTATCTCAATGGTATAGCGTCCGGGAGCATCGACTTTAGGATAACCTGTCCATTGGATATCGAAATGGTCGTAGGTCATGCCCTTACGTGGTGCATTACGCACCCAGTCGAAATCAATGATCTCGTCGATACCATCAATAACCTTACGGCTATAGTAGGCGCCTTTGGCCTTCGATCCATAGATCGCCTGCCTGTTCACTTGGAGCCAACGTCCCAGTTCCCTGAGGCGTTCTTGCTGGATAAGGGGGATGGTTCCGTCGGCAGCAGGCCCAACGTTGAGCGTCATGCCCCCGCCCTCGGATACGAGTAGGGCAAAATGCTGAATCAGCTCGGTAGAAGAGAGGTAGTTGTCCAGGTCTTCATTGCGGTTGAGACCGAAGCTACGACCCAGTCCTCGACATTCGGCCCAAGGACGATCCTTCATGTCGATTCCTGCACTGTATTCGGGGGTGATAAACCCATGCTGTGTGCCAGCCCCCCAGCGATTGTTTACTATGGCGTCGCCTCCTACGGTGTTGTAGTACCAGCTGATAAGTTCTTGTGAATGGAACTGTTCGGGGCTGTTGCTCCAATCGCCATCGGCAAATACAGCGTCGGGACGGTATCGCATCACAAGTTCTTTGAATTGGGGTATCATATAGTGCTCCACATAATTGGCAATGCTGTCGTCGGGGTCTTCCATCCATATATGGAGTGGGTTTGTCCATTCGGGTAGCGAGTAGTAGAAGCACATGTGTAGCCCTAGATTGCGTACGCTCTTAGTGAGTTCCTCTACGATGTTACGTCGTGGACCGCTTGTCACGCTGTTCCACATGGGTTGCAGGGGACTGTCCCAAAGGCAGTATCCGTCGTGATGTTTAGTGACCAACATCACATATTGGGCGCCTGCATCATAAAACAGCGAAGCCCACTGATCAGGGTCCCATAGCTCGGCCTTCCATAGCTGCGTGAGTGTCTTGTACTGTTCGAATACAGGGAGAGTGGAGTCAGCATAGTAGCGCATAATGGCACAACGGCTGCTGTCGCCCGTCATCAAACCTCGGTAGAACCATTCACCATATCCTTCTTTCGAAGCGTAGGCTGGTACCGAATAAAGACCCCAGTGAATAAATATACCCAGTTTGGCATCGGAAAACCATCGAGGATAGCCTCTCGTGTTGAGGCTTTCCCATGTGGGTTCACAAAGTTTTTTTTGCATCGATGTTTGCCCTTGTGCTGCCATGCCGCTGAGCAAACAAACAGTTAATATTACGGATGTTATTGCTTTCATTATTGGTGGTATTTGGAGTGCAAAAATACTCTTTTTTTTCAAATATGTCTTTATTTACGTACCTTTGCATCATCTATCGTACGGCTCGCTGTTGCGTTAAATTGCTGATTGCGATTATTATATTATAAGTTTTTGATATAAAATATGAAATCAAAATTAGATAATATCATTGTGGTAGGTGATCGTGTGCTTATAAAACCTACCGATGAACTGGACCAGACTAAAAGCGGTCTCTATTTACCAGCCGGCTATCAGGCAAAAGAGGAGATACAGCAAGGCTACATTCTAAAATGTGGTCCCGGCTATGCCTTGCCCACTGCTGATGACGAGAGTGAGTCGTGGACAGGCCGTCAGCACGAAGCCCGATATCTGCCTTTGCAGGTTCAGCCTGGCGACAAAGCTCTCTTTGTGCAGAAACATGCTGTTGAGATCAAATATGGCGGCGAGAAGTTTTTCGTGGTGCCACAGCAGGCTATCTTAATTGTAGAACGCGAAGAGTTTTAGTTAGCCTAGCATACAGTCGCTTTCCTGCATCATTAATCCGAAAGAATAATAAAACGATATATCATTATGACCTCAAACGAGATTAGAAAAGCATTTCTGGATTTCTTCCAGTCCAAAGACCACCACATCGTGCCTTCGGCTCCGATGGTAATCAAAAACGACCCCACCCTTATGTTTACCAATGCTGGCATGAACCAGTTCAAGGACATCTTTCTTGGCAACAGCCCTGCCAAATATCCTCGTGCTACCGACTCGCAGAAATGTCTGCGTGTGAGCGGCAAGCACAACGACCTGGAAGAGGTGGGGCACGACACCTACCACCACACCATGTTTGAGATGCTCGGCAATTGGTCGTTCGGTGACTATTTCAAGAAAGAGGCTATCGCCTATGGATGGGAGTTCCTTACTGAAGTACTCAAGATCAACAAAGAAAACCTTTATGTTACCGTTTTTGGAGGCGATGAGAAAGAAGGTCTCTCCATGGATACAGAAGCCTACGAGTTCTGGAAAGCCCATATTGCCGAAGATCGCATTCTTTGTGGTTCAAAGAAAGACAATTTTTGGGAGATGGGCGACCAAGGTCCTTGCGGTCCCTGCAGCGAGATTCATATAGACCTTCGTGATTCTGAAGAGAAAGCCAAAGTGCCCGGTCGCGAGATGGTAAACAAGGATCATCCCCTCGTGATAGAAATATGGAACCTCGTGTTCATGCAATACAACCGTCTGGCCAATGGTTCTCTAGAACCCCTCAAAGCTAAACATATCGACACAGGCATGGGCTTCGAGCGCCTCTGTATGGTGGTACAGAACAAGAAGTCGAACTACGACACCGATGTGTTCCAGCCCTTGCTTCAAGAGTTGGCGCGCAAAGCCGGAAAGGTATATGGCGAAAACGAACAGGAAGCCATTGCTATGCGCGTATGTGCAGACCATCTTCGTGCAGTGTCGTTTAGTATTGCCGACGGTCAGCTTCCTAGCAATGCTAAGGCTGGCTATGTGATTCGTCGCATCCTTCGCCGTGCTGTACGTTACGGCTACACCTTCCTCGGATTCAAAGAACCCTTCATGAATACCCTCGTCGAAACTCTCGTTCGCCAGATGGGCGACCAGTATCCTGAACTTCGCAAACAGCAAGCCCTGATTCAGCGTATCATGCTCGAAGAGGAGCTATCCTTCCTCAAAACTCTCAGCAACGGTATCATCAAATTCGAGCGCTATATTGCTGAACACGACACCAAGGTTATCGATGGTGCTTTCGCCTTCGAGCTGTTTGATACTTACGGTTTCCCCATTGACCTTACCCAGCTTATGGCTGGCGAGAAATGTTGGACCGTCGATATGGACGGCTTTGCCCAAGGTCTTGCTGAGCAGAAAGCACGCAGCCGTGCTGCTGCCAGCGTGGATACCGACGACTGGGTAAGCGTGCACCCCGATGTAGAAGAGCAGTTTATTGGCTACGATGTGCTTGAGGCTGACGTTGAGATAAACCGATACCGTCGTGTAAAGACCAAAGACAAAGAATTCTTTCAGCTCGTATTCGACCAGACGCCTTTCTATGGAGAGGGCGGCGGCCAGGCTGGCGATAAAGGTTCCATCACCAATGGTGAAGAGACTCTTGCTATCTTCGATACCAAGAAAGAAAACAACCTCATTATCCATCTTGTCACCAAACTCCCCAACGACCTCGGTGCTACCTTCCATGCCGTGGTCGATGCCGACAAACGCCATGCTACCGAAAACAACCACAGTGCTACCCACTTACTCCACAAAGCTTTGCGTACTGTGCTGGGCGACCATGTAGAGCAGAAAGGCTCAAGTGTTGACGACCAACGTCTGCGTTTCGACTTCAGCCACTTTGCCAAGATGACCAAAGAGGAAATCCGCAAGGTTGAACACCTTGTAAACCTCGATATCCGCCACAACTATACTTTGGAAGAAAACCGTGCTATGCCTATTGCCGAAGCGCAGAAGCTAGGTGCAATGGCACTGTTTGGCGAGAAATACGGTGAGTTTGTCCGCGTTGTTAAATTCGGCGAGAGTGTAGAATTCTGTGGCGGTACTCACGTATCGGCTACCGGTAATATTGGCAGTTTCAAGATTGTAGCCGAAGGTGCTGTTGCTGCAGGTATGCGCCGTATCGAAGCTGTAACCGGCTATACTGCCGAGATGCTAGCCAATGAACGCGAAGATCAAATCGAAGCCATCAAAGAGATGCTCAAAGCACCCAAGGACCTTGTAGCTGCCGTGCAGAAACTCCAAGACGAGGGCAATGCACTCCGTGCTGAGATTGCCAAGCTCCATCAGCAGCAAGCCAACGAGATTGCCAAGACTTTCGAAAGCAAGATTGCCCAATCTAACCTAGTGGTCGAAGAGGTGAAGTCGGACCTCAACACCCTCAAAGATGCTCTCGTACAGCTCCGGGCTGCCCATCCCGATATGGCACTGGTGCTTGGCAGTCGTGCTGGCGACAAGCCCTCGCTCCTCGTTATTCTTGGAGAAAATCGTGTGCAGTCTGGCCTCAATGCAGGCAACATCGTTCGCACCGCAGGCAAAGAGATGCAAGGCGGCGGTGGCGGGCAGCCTTTCTGCGCTACTGCCGGCGGTAAGAACCTTGATGGACTTCAGAAAGCCATGCTGGTAGCATCCGAGATGTGCAAATAACAGCATGCCTATTAATCCTATTCATAACTTCTGAGAGCTACCAACCTACTTGGGTCAGGAGCTCTCTGGAGTTTTAAATACAACAACGTATAGTTGTGATTAATGATGTGTGAAGAGTGACCTGTTATCAGTGATGATTGAATGGTGTAGTAATAAATTCGGAAAGTTTGCTGAATAATCAGATCACCGATCCATAAAATAATTGTCGATTACTTAGAAGAAAGATATATGTACACCGATAGACCTCAAAAAGCTATGGCATTCCACAAACAAGGCTACAACTGTGCTCAATCCGTAGCCATGGCCTTTGCCGACGTGTATGAAATGAGCGAAACTCAGATGGCTTGCAGTATGGCCGCTTTTGGTTCCGGTATGGCCGGCCTGAAAGGTACTTGTGGTGTCGTCTCGGCCTTGGTGTTGCTTGCAGGACTCGATCAGTCCTCGCCCCAAGGAATTCCTGGTAGTGCTCTTGCCAATGCGTTGGCTAAACAACTGATACAGTCATTTGTTGACCGTTGCGGCAGTGCCATATGTGGTGAGTTGCTTGGCGTGTCACAGTCTACGCTCCTCTACAATGCCGCTCCGGTCGATACAGCTCGTATCTGTCCGTTGGGATGCAATGCTAAAGTAGGTGTAGCTGCCGAGATATTCTCACAGTACCTCGACACTCGCCGTTAGGCACCCCTGCTTTATTCTTACACAAATCATACTTTGATTCGATGTGCACAAGACTGTATCAAGGCAAATATAACACCTATATTACAATAAAAATGTATCTTTGCACTTTATAAACCTTAGTTAAACCAATAATAATATTATGACTATGAAGAAAATAATTGTAACTTTGACACTCATCCTTGCCACTGGCACCATAGCCCAGGCCCAACTGGGACGCATTGTCACCAATGCAGCAAGCGGCAACGTTCGTAGCACTGTACAGAAAAACCTCGGCGACAAACTTAAGAATGCTGCCCAGCAGAAACTTATGCAGAATATCGGCAAGACCGACCTATATTCTCCCTCTTCGCCCGAGTACTTCAAGGCACTTTGTCCCGACCTTCCCACTGAGCAACAGATAGTAGACTATGCTGTTGAAAAAGCCCAGAATCCTGCCTCCATCAAGCTCCTTGTAAGTCATGTCTCTCGTTTCAATGGACGTGTAGCTCTGTCGTCTTCCAAAGTTTATTCCTCGATCACTAGCTCCTACAACCTCGACTCTGCCTACATGGCCAATCAACTACGTACCATGGGTATAGATCCTGCAGAGTACAACAAACTCTCCGAAGAAGAACAAGAAGCTTATATGAACAAGATCATGGAGCAACGACTCAGCGCTTACGGTCTGACTGCTGATGATGTGAAAGCCATGGAGAATATGAGCGAAGAAGAAACTCAGAAATATCTGGAGGAACATGTGAAATACAATCCCCAGGCAGACCCATTGCTACAGAAGAAGATGACAGAGATGACTGATAAATACTCCGACTATCAGAAAGCCATCGATCTCTATTCAAAATACACCGATGTTGACGACCGTGTGCGCGAGATCCTTAACAAAGCCCACGACTTCGGTTCCGAGCTTTGGAGTTCAAAGTACGCCGGCATGAGCTTCGACGCCAACACCCTCAACCTGTTCTTCAAAGAGTACGCCCTTGTGCTCCGCGAAGCCATTATGCAGGCTCAGAGTATCCGTATCAACGATCAGCTGCCCATTGCTGTATCCATTGATGAAGAAGTGCGTAACGTAGCCCTCAACAGCAAGCAGAGTGTACCTGTGCTTTTCTCCACCAATATGGCTACCCAGCTAGCGCTGGCCTATCTTGAAGACGCCTATTATATCCGTGATATGTTTATGCCTTCTAAATAAGACTTGCAGCAC
>JAZUDW010000047.1:0-10954 GCA_045639845.1 Bacteroidales bacterium | reverse complement strand
CGCCAATGTTTTCAACATTGTTGGCTATTGCAGGACGTGATTGCTTGTTGTTCATCTCTATCGACGAACGGCTTTGCTTGTTTGTCCAGTCGAGGTCGGCGGCGGTATAGGGCTGTGTGGGTTTTATTTCAAAAACATCTGCTTGGGTCACTTGTGCAACCATGAGGGCTGCTTGACGGGTGTTGCCAGTGGCGGAGAAATAAACTACGAGTGATTTCATATCTTTGTAACTTTTCTGATGTTCTTGCCCTTGCATCGAAAAGGGAAGGATTGTGGCAAGGGTCAAGACCGCGAACATTAATCTTTTCATGAATAAAAAGGTTGATTGAAAACGTTTCGATTATTGTGATGATGAAGAGCTCTGGTTGCCTTCGGGCTCCCTTTGGGCGCTGTTTGTTTTCTTTATGTGATCAGTAATCTATGATCAGACAACTGTATTTGCTGTGTGATATTGTCTGTTCACTGATCACTCATCACTGATCACCAAATAATCACTCTCTTTGGTAATCAGAAATCAGTGAACAATGATCAGACAGATGTACCTGCTGGGTAGTATTGTCTGTTCACTATTCACTCTTCATTGATCACCAAATAAAAAGAAGAGGGGTGCTCTCGAAGAGTAGCACCCCTGTGTTTTTGTGTCGTTTGGTAATTATTCTTCAACGATTACGAAGGGATACTGGATGGCAATCTCATAACCACCTTCTATAGCCTCTTTAACCACGAAACGAACATACATGGGCTCGGGGTCTTTTACTTGAGGATTGTTGTAGGAGTTGAGGTTGGCAGCGCCAGTGACTTTCAGAATGTAGCCGTGGCCTTCTTCTGCGGCAACATATTTGCTGTAGCCAGTGGTGGGGATCTCTTTGATGTCGGCAAGATATTTAGCTTTGCCACAATCGAGGATAGAGTCGTTGCAGATAAACTGAGAAGTGCTGGGGAACATAGCCAGGAACTCTTCACGGCATGCGCTGATTGCATCGATGGCCATCAAAGTATCGTTTTGAATACCGAGAGTGAACGAAGGGTAATAAGCAGCATTGGCAGATGCGTTGTCAACGTTGGTGGCAATGTAAGGGGTCTGAGGGGTAAGGTTGAAAGAAACGAAATCGATGTCTTTGTCTTTGTTGCAGCTGGTAAAGCTCATTGCGAGAACGGTAGCAAAAGCGGCAGCTAATACTTTGATTTTCTTCATGTGATTATGTTTTTAATAGTTAAAAATTATTTTTTGTTTAGAATGCAAAAATACAAAAAAAATCCGTAGTGGCACTTTTGACGGTGACTTTTTTCTTATAAATGTAAAAAAAATAGTATTTTTGCATTCCAAAACTCAGACATAGTAACAAGTTGAATTGTTGATTTGTTGATTTGTAAATTTGAGGGAGTCTGCAAAAATCAACTCAACAAATAAACGATTCAACAAATAAACAGCGACCTAATTTGGAATGAATCTCTTGGTGATACGAAAAATAGCAGCGTGGTGTCTCTTCCCATTCACGATGTGGTATGCTGTGGGGGTATGTGTTCGCAATGCACTCTTCCGTTGGGGATTGAAAAAGCAGGTGACCACTCAAGTATTCACTATCGGGGTAGGCAATCTATCGATGGGGGGGACGGGTAAGACACCAATGGTCGAATACTTGATTCGTATGCTGTCCCCTTTCGCCAAGGTGGCTTTATTGAGTCGTGGCTATAAGCGCAAAACAAAAGGCTTCGTCCGAAACGATGGCTCTTGCAGTGCTGATCTTCTGGGCGATGAACCTGCCATGATAGCTCGTAAATATCCCTATGTCGATGTCTGTGTGTGCGAACGCAGAGTGGAGGGCATACGACAGATGATGGAGACGAATCAGAAACCTTCGGTAGTACTGCTCGACGATGTGTTCCAACATCGCCATATAAAGCCTACTGTCAATATCTTGCTCACCGAATATGGTAGTCCCTACTACTATGACGCTATATTGCCCTTTGGTAATCTCAGGGAGTTTAGAATTGGCCGAAAACGTGCCGATATAGTTGTGGTTACCAAATGCCCTTCGTCGATATCGATGGATGAAAAGCAGCAGATGGCCTGTCGGTTGAGATTGGAACCCTGCCAGCAGGTGTTTTTCTCCACTATTCAATATGCTAATCCATATTTGTTGGCCGATAGTTCCGCGGTGGATGAGGCTATATTGGATCGTGCGGCTCATATTTTGGTTGTTTCGGGTATTGCTCACCCTCAGCCCATGGTGGATTATTTGAAATCCTTTGCTTCGGTGTCCCAACTGCAATTTTCCGACCATCATGATTTCACTATCAAGGATATTGAGTCGATAGAATCGGCCTTCGCAGATATTCATGAGGAGCACAAAATAATAGTGTTAACAGAGAAGGATGCTTCTCGATTGGTCGATTCACCTTTGTTTGGCCGTATGGCTAAGATGCCTGTCTATGTGCTTCCTATCTCGGTTGTGTTCCTCGACGATGGACAACACTTATTCGACACCACGATCCTACATATGATGAGCTGTTGATTTGAATAAAGTGATCACTCTTCACTGATCACCAAATAATCACTCATCACCCATCATTATAGTACCAAGCAACCACCCACCTGCGGATAATCATTTCTTTTTTTTAAGGGTAAATTTCAATATGACTGCTACCTGAGTTCCCGTTTTTGATGATACGTATTTGGGTGGTGATACGTTCGCTCATCGTATCAGTATGACTGATGACACCTACTTTCTTGCCTTGCGATGACTGCAGCATTGCCAGCGAATCGATGACAGTGGCGAGCGTATCGGGGTCTAGAGTACCGAAACCTTCGTCAATGAACAGGTTTTCGAAACTGATGTTGCGAGAGGATAGGGCAGAGAGTCCAAGAGCCAGGCCGAGTGATACGATGAATGTCTCACCACCGGAGAGTGAAGTGGTATCGCGGACATCATCGGCACGATCATGGTCTATCACGCGTATGCCGAGTGAATTCTTTACCTGCTGCAACTCGTAGCGGCTGTTGAACTTACGAATCTCTACATTGGCATGCTCTATGAGAAAACGTAGGGTGTAGCACTGTGCTATCATGCGAAGCGTTTTGCCTTCACCACCTATGGCATTTGCTATCTGCTCCCATTCGGTTTTCAGTTGCTCCGCCTCCTGCTTCTGATCGAACATTGTGCCCATCTGCTGTTTTGCCATCTCATGACGTTGCAGGCGAGCCTTGGTATCTACTAGTTCGGTGTTTGACATCCCGTCCAGTTCTGTCTTACGTGCAAGCAATGCTTCCTTCTCCTGATCGGGTTTGTTCTTTTGGTGTTCCTCATACGCCTTCTTCTCGTTTGTGAGGGTAGTGTCAGCTGAGGTATAAGCTTCGAATATCTGCTTCTGGCGATTGCGTATGACTTCCCAATCGTCTGTTGAAGAGTAGAGCAGGGCGATGTCCTCCTCTGTCAGTTGTTTAGGATTGTTGGTATTATAGGTGGTCAACCATGAATTCAGCTCCTTCTGCTTACCCTTGCGAGTTGCAGATTCCATTTCCACCTGCTTCGTGTTAGTCGCTTTCTTACCCTTCACCTCGCTGAGTTGCTCACGCATTTTGCCTATGGCCTTTTCTTTGTCGTTCACAGCATTGTCAGCCTTGTTCTTGGCATCTGTGAGTGTCTGCTCGTAGGTATCAGGATCCTTGTCACCAATTTTCTGCTTCAAGGCCTCTGTCTTTTGGGCTACCTCCTCGGCAGCCTTGCTCAGTACAGCCTCTGCATTATCGAGAGCTATTGTCTTTTCCTTTTGCTGGGCCAAGAGGTTGGCAGTTTTTCCTTTCTCTGTCTCCAACAGGGTATTGGTCTCTGACACCTGATTGTCGACCTTTTCTATTTTCTTCTGTGCCTCCTTGGCATAGGCATTGATAGCTTTATTGGCATCATCCTTTTTTGCGTTCAACTGGTCAATGAGTTGCTTCGTTATGTTGTAGTCCTTCTGCTGCTTTCGTTTCTCTTCCAGTCTGAGACCAAGTTCGGTCTCCACCTGCGTCAGCACATTCTGATTGGCGTAAGGGTGGTGTGTACCACCACACAACGGACAAGGTTTGCCCTCTGTCAGATGGGCACGATGCTCCTCCCAATTCTCGCTGGTCATCAGTGTGTGGGTGCGCAACAGAGCTTCTACGTCATCATTTAGCTGTTTTATGTCTGTATTCGCAATCTTTGCCGACTCTTCTGTTATCTTTTTCTCAATCTCTGCCAAAGACGCTATCTTTTTAGCTCTCTCTGCTTCGATAGTTTCAAGCAATCTATCCTTCGCCTCAACTGCTTTCTTCGCCTCAACCGTTGCCTTTTCTATTGCCGCTGTATTGTCCGACACCTCTTTGTCAGTTTTGTCCTTGGCTTTCTTTGCATCATCTTTGGCAACAGACTTCTCTTTCAGCACCTTCTTCAATCCCTCCAACTCAACCTTTATTTCACGGGCTTTGTTGATGAGGGGTTTCTGTTGTTCCATTTCTTCGGTAGCCTTCTGTGCATTATTCTTAAGTTTGTCGAGATTCACTTCTACTTCCTGCTTCAGATCCTGCTCATACTTCGCAATGCTTTCGCCCAATTGATTTAATGTCTTCTCATGTTCCGCGATGTTCGCCTCTGCTGTCTTCATCTCTTTGTACAAACTTGTGGCCGTCAGAGTGGCATCGTGCAGAGCCAGACGCTCTGTTTGCTCACGTTGGGCTTCTTGTTGCTGCTTTGCTTCATTGAAGTTGGATTGATATTCCTTGAGGTTTTTCAAGTGCTTTTCGTTGGTGGTGTACCAAGCAATGGCTTCCGTTACTTTCATCAACTCGTCTTTCGCCTTTTTCTCAAACTCTTCTAGTTCATCGATACGTTTCTTGACAGTACCTAGTTCTTCCTCCGGTATAATGTCTTTTTCCTGAGCCGAGAAGTTGGCAGCAATCTGGTCGTATGTCTTGACGGCGTCGTCCTTCTTCTGCTTTATCTTGGTGGCAATATTAACGTACAACTCCTCGCAACCAATCAGTTTCTCCAACAACTCATAGCGATCGTTTTCCTTTGCTGTCAAGAAATTGGCAAATGACCCCTGTGCGATGAGCACCGTGCGCAAAAACTGCTCATAGTCAAGACCAATGATCTGAGGCAACTTGTCCCAGTCGGCCTGCTCTTCGGTCCGACTATCGCCTTTCTGGGTTATCTTATATAAAGAGGTGTGTGCATTTTCGTAGTTCCTTGTAAGTTTGCGAACCGACCATTCTGCACGATAAACATCACCATTGTTGGCCAGGAAGGTCAGTTTACTATAACCTTCTTTCTTACCACGGGTGAGAATGTTGCGCGAGTCGGTAGGTGCCAGACGATTCCTTTCGCCCTCTTCTGGTTCGCCGAATATCTCGATGTTCTGGTTTCTATCACCTTTTTTCCGCGGATAGCGTGGGGCACGATTGTAGAGGGCCAGGCAGATGGCGTCAAGTATAGTAGATTTGCCACTACCTGTAGCGCCAACGATGCTGAAGATTGTGCTATCGCCCAATGCTCCTTCTTCGAAGTTGATAGTCTCGCCACCTTGTCGGTCGAGTGATGCTAGATTCAGTATCTCCAGTTTGATGAATTTCATAGTTATCGGTTTTCTTTGTTAATATCTTCAAGTAAGGTTTGCAATATCTGCTGCTGATGTTCGGTCATCTCTGAACCATGCTTCACGGCAAATGTCTCTCTCAGTGTTTCCAAAGGATCGCGGTTCAATATGTCGTCGATGCTTTGTATCTGCTGATGTCCCGTGATAGTGCTTAGGTCGAGCATCGGGATAATTTTCTGAATCTTGCAGAGTACTGCATCCTTCGTTCCGATCAGTGCTTCCAATTCCTTTATGTCATCGTTACTCACCTTCTCCAATTTCACTTTCAGCACCAGGTACACGAAGTTTTCGCTCAGTTTGCCATCCTCACTTCTGTCGGCAAGATCCGATTGTATTAGTTTCTGCAGTTTTTTCGGTGTCAGTTCTTCATCTCCTTTAGGTAGGACACGCAACTTGTGTTGAGGCTCATACTCCAGGAATTCCGCCTTTGGCTTACGGCCTCCTTCGATAGTTACAATATCCACACCATGATGGTAATCAATCTCTGCAAACGACATCGGCAGAATGCTGCCCGTGTAGCGAGCCCAATCAGTATTCCATATGTGCTGACGCTTATGTATGTGACCGCAGGTCAGATAGTCAGGATGCTCGTCCCAACCCTCCATATTCACCTCCTCCTGACCGCCAATCACTATCTTTTCGCTGGCGTCCTTGGTGGCAATATCGGCTCCCTTGGCATACATGTGCGCCATCATCACGAGTGGAGTGTCGGAATATTTGGCTCTTGCCTTCTGTGTCAGCTCACGCAGGAAACAGTTTACCCCCTCCGAATAGCTTGCATTTTGTACCACATCGCTTCTAAGGTAAGGAACGGCCAATACCACAGCCTTTTCGCCATTTTTATCTGTGATAGGAATCATTAGATCTTCATAAGCCACCTCCCACGATCCACCGTTCTCGTTCTGTATCCAGTTGCGGTGTACCGTGCCACGAATCTCCACCTTGTGTCGTGTGAGTAAGGCCCGAGGAGCTTCCAAACGACTTGCCGAGTCGTGATTGCCAGCCGTTATCACGATCTGCATATTGGGGCATACATGTGTTGCATCGGCTAGAAACTCATAGTAGGCGGACTGAGCTGCTGCCGAAGGGTTGCCATTGTCAAACACATCGCCGGCCACTAGGAGGGCGTCAGGTCTTTGCTCCTCAATCTGAGTGAGGAGCCACTTCAGGAAATGCTTGTGCTCTGGAAGTCGGTCGTTACCGTGAAAGAGATTTCCGATGTGCCAATCGCTGGTAGTTATTATTTTCATACGAAGAATTTATTGGTTAAACTTGTCAAACAAGAAGGATGAACTATAATAAATGAGATGATGAAATAATTGGTTAGCTCCATTTCAGTCGCTGACATTGGCTCCACTAGGGAAAGTGTAGCAGTTGGCTCCACTAGGGAAAGTGTAGCAGTTGGCTCCACTAAGGAAAGTGTAGCAGTTGGCTCCACTAAGGAAAGTGTAGCAGTTGGCTCCACTTCGGTCGCCGACCATAGGTTGTGTGATATGATTTGGCATAGATTGATATGGTCACCTTTTACACGAGGAGGCCATTGGTGTATCGCAAAGTGGATCTGATTTTTTTGTGAATTTTGTGTACAGAACGGATGCAAAAAGGATAGTTGTCAGTCGTCCTAATGTTTTAGGTACTCTCCCCAAACACTATCGAAGAATGTGTAGTTCCGAAGCTCTCTGTCGGAACATTGCGGATCAAGTTGATTGTCGAACCATTCATCACTATTTATACCGTACCATTGATATTGGTTCTTGAGTTGGATGAGTTTCATTCTGCGCAATTCGTTGGTTCGCATGTCGTATTGTTTCTTGTCCTTTCCTTGTAGTACAGAGGAAACCTCTTCACGATATCTTATCCATCGATTCCAGGAGGCCTGCTCTTCAGCGAGACAGTTCTTCTTTTCATCCAGCGAGAAATACCAATTGTTGGGATCGTCCTCTACATAGTCATCCTCAATTGCATGATTCATAAACCGAGTGTATGCTTCCTCGATCGCACGGTCTGCAATTAGCATGTGCTGGGTTCCTTTGTATGCAAAAGAGGTAAGAAATTGGTCGGCAATATCGTATGCAAACTCGAACAATCCCATGGGGGCTGCCGAACCACAGATTCCTGTCATGAAAATCCGCTTATAGACCTCCAAAGCAATTGAATCATATTCTTTCCACAAATCCAGTTCTTTCTTAATCAAAGAGGATGGGAAGTTGTCTGCATATTGATTAAATACAGCAGTTACGCTGTCTTTGTAATGGGTGGCTCGTCTGGCTAAATAATGGTTTATCTCGCCCTGGGTAAAGCACGAATCCAATGGTTTGTCGGGGAAAGAATCGTCTATCGTGACAAAATCCGCTTCTCTATTGACACACGAACACATCATGGTTGTTGCAAATGCAATGACGAGTAGTGGTAGAACGCTTTTCAAAAAAATATTCTTCATTTTGTTTTTTTCTCTAAATTCAACATGTTCATAAAGTAGAATTCCTCATTCCTATATTTTCCATGTGGGAAGATTATAAATAGTCATTTATCAACATAGTGTGATTTTTTTTATGATTTTTGCATCGCATCCCCAGAACGCAGTCTCTGATTCCCTCTCCAGAGACGATGGAATGATTATCTGTGTGAGTTTTTCGCAATTTGAGAATGCATAATATTGAATACATTTTACAGAAGTGGGTATCTCAACATGCTGCAGCTGAGTACAGTTAGAGAAGGCTCCAGGCCCAATGATGGTTACCCCTTGGGGAATAATATATTCATTCTGTTTGCGACCATGGGGAAAGCACAATAACTGGGATCTGTCTTTAGAAAAGAGCACTCCATCTATGCTACAAAACTGTGAATTCTCCTCGTTCACCACTATTCTCTCCAGTGAGATGCATTCGTCGAATACTGATGGGATAGTAGGGAAATCGAAGTCGTCAGGGGCGTCTGTCTCAAAGTCTCCTGTCCAATTAGAATGGCCTAAGCTTTCAACACTTTCGGGAATTACAATTTCATTGAGACTTTCGCATTTCCTGAATCCTTGGTAACCTATAGATTTTACCTTGCCAGAGAACACAATCTTGGTGATGTTCCTGCATGATTCGAATGCAGATCCGTCAATCTCACGGACTGATTTTGGTATGATAAAGCATTCTTCCGAATAGTTAGGGGGAACTCGCACAAGGACGTCTTTCTCATTGGAGTACAAAACACCATCAATATCACAGAAAAACAGACTGTCGGGAGCAGTGGCGAAGCTCTCTAGACTAAAACAATCCTCAAAATTGTCAGGAAAAATTCCTTCGATCCCTCGGGGTAGGCTGAGCCTTTGAAGTTTGATGCAACCGCTAAATGCTTGCGGTTCAATTATCTTTATTCCTGGCGGAATGTCCACTTCGCGTAAGTTAATGCATTCTGATAGGATGCCCTGAGGTATTAATTCCATACTATGAGGAAATGAAATTTCCTTTAGTTCCGTGCATCGATGAAAGATGTAGGTTCCGAAGTTTGTTACTGAATCGGGTATCTTGATGTATTTCAATCTTTCGCAGCTATCGAAAGCGCTGTTGTCGATTGCTCGCAACGATGTTGGTATCTCTATGGTTTCAAGGTTTGCACAATGTTCGAAGGCAGAGTAACCTATGCGTTGTACTCCTTCCGGAACGCAATACGACAGCCTGTTTTTTCCCAGCGGATACTGGAGTAGTTCAAATGGATTTCTTCTGAACAACACACCGTCTATGCTGCAATAGTCGGCATTATCAGGATCGACATCTATCTCTTCCAATTTCTCACAACAACAGAAAGCAGACATGCCAATCCTATTCACAGAGGCTGGTATTTTGACCCTTTTTAGATTTTCGCAGCAGACAAACGAACTGTCTCCAATGACCTTGACACCATTGCTGATGGTTAGTGTTTCAATCTCATTATGAAAAGAAAAAGCATGCTCAGATATTTCTTTAGCTAAAGAAGGTATAACCAAATCCGCTACTGTAGCGTGGTTATCGGTCGGAGCAACTGTGGTCCAAAAATCTTTTAGTATTTCGTCTAGCATAAGAAAATGTACTGAATTTAAGCTGCTGATGTTAGTATATTTACGGTATGAACTCGTGATGATAAAAAAGTAACTTGAGACAATGTTTCATTTTTTTATATGTTTTAGCTCATCTTGTTGGTGCTTTTTTTTTATTGTATGTCAGTTATGTAGCTTGTTCTTCGCTTTGCTTCGCTCTGCTCGCAATCTCTTCGAGAACGCTATCGAGCTTCATTGGAGCTCTTTATACTCCATCTTCACAAAGTAAAAATTGCTCGACAATCTAAGCCAAATTATATCAACTTATTTTCTTATCAACACTAAATAGAATCGGATGCAAAGCTACGACAATTATTTTACATTGAAACTATTTTTTATGTTTTTTTCTATCTGTATGATGTAAGTGATGATGAAATAATAAGTTCGATCCATTCCCGTTGCTGACTTTGGCTCCACTTCGGAAAGTGAAGCCAACTGTTACACTTTGCGAAGTGAAGCCAAGGTCGGGGACTGAAATGGATCCAACAGCTCAACAACAAATCACCAGATTGTTGATGATTTTGACTCTATTTTAGTCTCCGGCCACAGTTCGTAATAATCTGTTGATTGCGTTATAAGTTGCAATAAACGATTTATTTACGCATCTTGGTTTTCTTTACCATAGTGCCTTCAGCGTTGAAAGCGCAAAGTTCTACTACCACGGCTTCGCTTTTGTCGCATGGCTTGTTGTCGGCATCAAAAAAATAGGCTATTGTGTAGCTGCCGTCGGGATCGTTGACCCTGAGCATAGTGGTTTTGGGCATAATAGGTATGGTTTGTTGAGTTATTTGTTGCGAACTACTTATTGCGAACCATCAGCCAGCATTCTCCGTATTCACCGTTTTTGGTCCATCCTTGTTCTTGTAGAACGGCGAGGGCTTCCTCAAGTGTTTCGCAGAATTGGCCATCGGCTGTTTTGATGTCGAAGAGGGCTTCTTCGCCGTCTTCTGTTACCGAGACCCATTCGAACCCTTCGTCATCTTCAAAATGTTTGATGCAAATATTGTTTAGTTCGTCAAGGTTCATATAGTAAGATGTTGATTTGAATAAAGTGATCCGTGATGAGTGAGGCTAACTTTGATCGTTGTTTATTTGTTTAACTGTTTATTTGAAGGAGTCAGCAAATCAACCGAAGGTCAGCGACCGCAGAGGAGCTAACAGCTACACATAACGCAGAGGAGCTAACAGCTACACATAACGCAGAGGAGCTAACAGCTACACATAACGCAGAGGAGCTAACAGCTACACATAACGCAGAGGAGCTAACAGCTA
>JAZUDW010000046.1:0-5636 GCA_045639845.1 Bacteroidales bacterium | reverse complement strand
TGGAAACCTGGTGACTGTCGAAGAATTCTCAAGGAGATGCGCTCACTGATGCTGAGTACTACCGACCTGATGATGGAAAAGTCATATATTGAGAGTTTCCTTGACACATATTCTAACAAGGAGATGGTATTCTTTGACACTGAGACCACAGGTCTTGACATACAAAATGATGATATTGTCCAGATTGCAGCCTTCAAACTTCATAACGGCATTTTTGTCGATACACCCGACAATCGGTTCAATGTCATCATACGTACCGATCAAACCATACCTCAGCTGTTGGGCGAGGTGGAAAATCCTTTGATTGAAACCTATAAAGAAGCCGAAAGACAAGGTTTGCTTCTCTCGTCCTCAGAGGCTCTGCATCAGTTCCTTGATTTTGCTCACGGCCTTCCTCTGATTGGACACAATGTTGAATACGACTACCGGATTCTCCAATACAATCTTCAACGTCATTGCGATATCAACAATCTAGAACAGATACATCCCTATTATTTCGATACACTAAAGGTTGCTAGACTCATATATCCTAATAGCCCCAGCCATAAGCTCAAAGATCTGTTGTCACAGCTGCATCTTGAGGGTGAGAATTCACATTTGGCCGATGATGATGCCCTGGCCACCATACAGCTAGCGCTTCATCTGTCTATTGAAAGTACAGCACGCATACCGCAGCAGTTGCAGTTTCGACAGCAGCATGCAAAGTTTGTTGAGCGATTCTGCGCACTTTATGGCGCACTCTATCGGCGTACTTCTCAGCGTCGTTATCATGCGGCAGCATATCCCAACTCAGTGGCTCTCATCGAAGCCATCTCCGACAGTTATGCAGTATTACTTCGCGACCATCGGATGGATCCCATCGAAAAGATGCCCTATCTACTGAACTACCTTGGCCAAGAGTTTTCCCATCATAGTTATCCTTCATTGCTTGTCCAGCAACTGGATGCTTATTTTGCTACCTTGTCAACACTCCGAGAGAGTGACCTAGTTACGTCTGAAATGGGGCGAGACTGCCACTGTTTTGTTTCTACAGTACATAAAGCCAAGGGGCTAGAGTTCGACAATGTGATTGTATTCAATGTCAACGATGGCCGATATCCTTTTTCGTTCAATAAAAACAAGGCCAATGTACGTGAGCTAGACCAGGAAGATGCCCGTAAGCTGTATGTGGCACTTACCCGTTCTCGTCAGCGATTGGTACTCATGTCGCACAGCCGCCATGTGTCTCGACAAGCTTCTGGCAGTCTCATTTGCACACAATGCAATATCTCGCCTTTCGTCAACTGCATAGCCCATCTTTTCGACAAAACAGAAGATACCAACGACCGTTACCGAGAGATCCACAGTGTAGAGGTAGAACAGCGTCAGTTGTCGGCTAGTACCGCTTGGCGTTTCACAGTGACGCGAAACGATAATGGTAAAGTCTGGGGTACGATAGCCAACCAAGGGAGCTACGAATACCAGATAGATTTCACTCGCGATGCCAATGCTCAATCATGGTCATACATTACTGGTATTGCAACCCCAGGATCTGTCATCAACCTTGTTAGGCCCCACATAATGGCCAACAGTGTATGGGCAGAACTCTACATCTATGAACCAGACTATCTAGTGGATATAACCACCCTGTCATCGTGTATGCATAGCTACGGTTCGTCGTCGCACTACCATTGGTTGCATCTCATGCAGCGAATGGCTCCCAACAAGCACTTTTTGCTGGGACGCATGGTTGGAGAGTTCCTTGATCATGAGGTATTTGGTCGTCAGGTTCCATATCATCAAAGTTACCACGAGTTTTTCTCGCGCAACAAGATCGACTTTGCCATTAGTGCTCTCGATAATGATTTCGATGCCGACGATTTCGATGCTCAAGCACAGAGGCAAAAGAGTAACATTCATATTATTTTCTCGCAGCTTATGCCCACATTGCCTTCTTATCGTCGCGACGATGCAGTGCTCGAACCTACCTTCCTATCTCAGATGCTGGGACTCGAAGGTCGTATGGACTATTTGCAGCGAGACTTCACCATACTCCTTGAGCAGAAATCCGGCAAACGCGACGAGTGGGGTAAAGCTTGTGGACCGCAGCTAGAACATCTAGTACAGTTGCTCCTTTACCGTGCCATACTGCACTATAACTATAATATAGATTCGGCATCCCTCTCATCGTTGATGCTGTACTCTCGCTACGATAATGGTCTTCATAATCAGAATCCTCAATACGAAATTCTTTTCAAAGCTATCGGTATTCGCAATAGTATAGTGGCCCGGCAGCGTAGTTTCTGCAAACCTGGAGGACTTGATTTTATTGATACTTTCTCTACTCAGCAACTGCGTGCAGATGGCTCTACTTTCTTCCTCAACTACATTCTTCCCACCATACAAGATGTGCTCTTACCCATTCAAAGCGCCACTCCTCTTGAGCTCTGTTATTTCAAAAGGTTTCTGCGTTTTCTTATGAGAGAACAGTGGATCGACAAAATGGGTGATGGAGAGCAGGGATCATTTGGAATGTCATCATTGTGGCGGCTCCCTTCGTCTGAAAAGAGTACCAAAGGTGTTCTCTTAGACCATCTCTCCATAGTTCGTATTATAGATCCACAAGGCCATGATGCCAATTCTATGGAGTCGGAAGGTGCTGAACAGCTCGTGCTGGATATCCACAATACCGACGTGGTAACCAACTACCGTAGAGGCGACAGTGTAGTGCTCTATTCGTACCGACCATATTCCGACCTCAGTGGTCAGCAAGTGATGTTTGGCGAACGGCGACTCGATCAAGTGTGCCGCACCATGGTTTTTATTGCCACCATTGAGAGTATTGATAGTCGCCAGATTGCCATCAGATTGCGAGCTCCTCAATCCAATTTGCAAATCTTCCTTGCCCAAGGTATCCAATGGGCAATCGAGCCATACACACTCCAGTCGGCTTATACTTCCGCTATTCAAGGCTTGCATTCCTTCCTCACAATGGATGCTCATCGCAGAGGCTGGCTTCTGGGTACAGAAGATCCACACATCGATACCTCTCTACAACCAGCCTTTGCCTATACCGATCCCATACATCAAGAGGTGGTTCGTAAGGCACTGCAGTCCCGCGACTATTTCCTTGTGATGGGACCTCCGGGTACGGGAAAGACCTCTTTTGCGTTGATGAACATACTTCGTGAGGAACTTCATCGTCCTTCTTCATCGGTGCTTCTTTGTGCTTATACCCATCAGGCTGTGGACGAGATCTGCTCTAAGGTAAAAGCAGATGGCATTGATTTTGTACGTTTGGGGTCTCCGAGCAATGTGCACCCCGACTATCACCCATACCTGCTTGATGATCGTCTCCAGTCGTGTATAACGCCAGAGGAGGTGCGACTGTCCGTTGCTTCCATCCCTGTTGTTGTTGCCACCGTAAGTGCTATGGCTCGTAGCAGTATATTTCAGCTCAAACGTTTCTCATTAGCCATCATCGACGAAGCTTCACAACTACTCGAACCTCAACTGATGCCGTTGCTTGCGGTTACCAACAACGGCCAACCCGCTATAGGTCGTTTTGTGATGATCGGTGACCATAAACAGCTCTCTTCTATTGTTGGACAGTCTCGTGAAGAGTCTGCCATTACCGACCCTTTGCTTTTGGCTCAAGGCTTCACCGACTGTCGTCATAGCCTTTTCGAGCGACTTTTCCGTCGCCATGGATACGATTCACCCCACACCGTGATGCTTCAGCGTCAGGGTAGAATGCACAGCGACATACAGGATTTTCCAAATAGATGTTTCTATGAAGGTCGCCTTCAGCCTTTGCGTCCCAATCAGCATCTGCCACTTGTAATAGATGATCCACTACGTGTTTTAGACGGTCGCAGACTTCTCTTCTTCCATGTGCCACAATCGGACGATCATGCTATGGGACATGTCAATCACGCGGAAGCTAGCCTGATAGCTCAATTGGTTCTGGAATTGTACAATGAGCAAGGTCCATCACTATTCGATCCGCATACTTCTATAGGTGTGATCGTACCGTATCGTATGCAGATCAGTGCTATACGCGACGCTATTCTTTCGTTGCCCAATGTCGATGAATCTACATGCCAGCAACTTTCGTCTATCACCATCGATACGGTGGAGCGTTATCAAGGCAGCCAGCGGCGCTCTATCATCTACGGCTTCACAGTGCGCGAGCCTCAGCAACTGCAGTTCCTTACCGACAATACTTTTGTTGATCCTGTTACCCATTGCCTCATCGACCGCAAACTCAATGTGGCTATGACTCGAGCCCAAGAGCGTCTAATTATGGTCGGCAACACGGAGCTTCTTTCTCTTGTTCCGTTGTTCAATCAGCTCATACAGTATGTGTCGCAGCGCCATTGCCTTGTGTCCGATAGCGTCCTCAATTAGTCTCGACCACATAGTTTTAGTAAACATCAGTAAAATGAACTCTACCAACAACGTATTTTCCTATCAGCAGTTTTGTATTCATCAAAACCATGCCGCCATGAAAGTGGGCACCGACAGCGACCTGCTAGGTACACTCTCGGAAGGTGGCCCTACTATACTTGATATAGGTACGGGAACGGGCGTGCTTTCTCTCATGCTGGCCCAGCGATACCCCGCAGCCAACATCACAGCTATTGAGATCGATGCCGATGCTATCATCGATGCTCGGCAAAATATTGATGAGAGCCCTTGGCCCGAACGTATTAAGCTGCATCATATTTCGTTTCAAGACTATCTGCTGTCACCAATCCGTGCACATTTTCATAGTGTGGTGTGCAATCCGCCTTATTTCGACCGTAGTCTCGAGTGTCCGGATCAAGGCCGCACACGTGCTCGGCATTCCTCCAGCCTTCCTTTTCCGATACTGATACAAGGAGCCTATAGTTTGATTCATCCTGAAGGTGTGTTCTCTGTGTGCATACCTCCCGAGGTCTTTGATGTGTTTCTTGGAGAATGCCTGCGTGTAGGATTCTCGCTACTGCATCTGTATAAGATACAAACCATCCCAGATCATCCGGTCAAACGTTTTGTGCTTGTGCTTCGCAAGGGTAGGGTGGAATGTGTTGATGAGCATACTTTTTGCATGCGCAATGACGACCGTACCCGTTCGCAATGGTATAAGCAGCAGATGAGTCATTTTCTGATATGTGGTGACAAGTGAGCAAAAACATCTCAAAATCTAAATTTCATAACCTACACTACGACTCTATTTGGAACTTTTTCGCCTTTAATGACGTTTACGATTTGTACCTTTGTGCAATGATTCACTACGTTGATCAGCAACGTCCTGCAACCTCATTTGTAGATATATGTTGGTGTAAAAACGATGCGCATATTAAAAAAAAACTTGTATATCAAGAAAAATGTGTATCTTTGCACTCGATTTTGAGAACCAAAATCCGGTCCATTAGCTCAGTTGGTCAGAGCAGCTGACTCATAATCAGCGGGTCCTAGGTTCGAGCCCTAGATGGACCACTTTTATAAAAAGCAGTTTTTCATCCACGAAAGACTGCTTTTTCCTATTTATGATAGCAGCTTTCGTGGTTGACATAGAGAACAATTGACGTAATACACATCTTTGTTACGAACGAGGTGTGTCTTATCTCTATTATCGAAAACACTATAGTACTGCGGGGGGTGTCACTATA
>JAZUDW010000045.1:0-7417 GCA_045639845.1 Bacteroidales bacterium | reverse complement strand
TGTTTGATAAAGGGATTCCTATTGTGGGGGGATTGGGATTAGAACAAACCCGTTTGAAAAGAAGATGAAGGGAATCATGTCAACGACAGTCTTCCATCTCGTACGGCACACGAGTCGGTGCTTGTAGTTATTGTAAGTGTGTGTCGAGAAAAAGAGAATGGCGACACCATCTCGGTAGATGATGCCGCCATTATACAGAATGTGTTGTTGAGATTAGTAACATTCTATACCATTCTTGGTGCCAGCAATAGTGGCGATGGTGTTCATATCGGAGCACTTTTTATAAGTGTCGCGGTCAAGTTCTACGTCTTCGTTGGTGTTGATAACAACGCCCGCAGCGTAAGTTTTGCAAGTGCAAGTGTGGTTGCAGCTTGCCAAAGAAGCTAAGAAAGCAATGCCAGCGAGGCAAACGATTACTTTTTTCATATCTATATATTTTAAAATTATTTAGCCTACTCTTTTAGGTTTTCGGCATTCCCCTTTGAGAATGCAAAAATACGAAATTTTAATAATGTGGCCAAAAGGAGTTTCCGTTTTATGAATTATTAAGCTAGTTCGCTAACGATAGTGCTCCGATACATTCTTCGCCCCTGGTTGACTTGCGCTAAAGTGTGGAGGAACGCTTGATGGCTGTGACCGTGCTGACGAGTCTCTGCTGGCGTGATAAGGACTGCAGCACCCAAGCAACATCAATCCGCATGCATCGTCCCCATTCGGTATAGGCCGACATCATCTTATGCACAGATAAACAAAAGCAATAGTTTTTTTTCTGATGGAGAGGTCTTCTGTCTGTCTGGTTGCGGGTGAGAACGTTTGTGTCAGGCCGAAGATCTTTACCTATTCGTCTTATGCTGTAGTCAGGTGTCCAACAGAAGTTCTCGGGCCAACGTTCGTATGTCAATATAATATATATTTATAAAAAGTAGTTGTAGTTATGTTTTTTTTTGTACCTTTGCATATTATTAAGTAAACTAAAAATCTATCTGTATAATGAAGAAAGTACTATCATTCATTCTACTAGCTACCATTTGCCTGATGTCCTTTGCTCAGGTGAAAAACCCTGCTAAGTGGAATTACACAGTGAAAGAGCTGTCTGCCACTGAGGTGGAGCTCGTGTTTACCGTTGCACTCGAAGACGGCTGGCACATCTATTCGCAATATACCGATCCCAATGGCCCTATTGCTTTGGAGTTCACCTTCGACGATGATGCAGCCTATAAGCGTGCTGGTAAGGTGCTAGAGCCCAAGGCCCACGAAGAGTTCGACAAGACCTTCAACTGCACTGTGCGTTCATTTACCAAGTCTGTGACCTTCCGTCAGAAGATCAAACGCAACACCGACAAAGCCTTCCAAGTTAAAGGATCTCTCTACTATCAGCTTTGCAACGATGGTAGCTGCATCGCTCCCGACGATGTGCCCTTCGCCTTTAAGGTACCCGCTGCCACTATGACTGCCGATGCTGAAGCTGCTGCAAATGCCGACACTGCAAGTGCAGAAGCCGAAGTGGAAGATGCAGAGAATAATGCTGATACTGCTGCTGTTGCAGCTGTTGCGAACGAACAAGACAGTGACGGTGACGAAGAAGATGGCGACACCACCAACCTCCTTCTTGTCTTCTTGGGCGCTCTGGCTGCTGGTATCCTCACCATGTTCACACCCTGTGTGTTCCCCATGATTCCAATGACCGTAAACTTCTTCATGCACGGTAGCGACAACAAGCGCAAAAACCGTCGTCAAGCATGGATCTTCGGTTTCTCTATCGTGTTTATCTTTGCCGTTCTCGGTGCTGTCCTTTCCCTCGTGTTTGGCCCCGAATCACTTAACTTCATAGGTACCCATGGTATCCCCAACCTCATCTTCTTTGCTATCTTCATGACCTTTGCACTCTCCTTCTTTGGTCTCTTCGAGATCAAGATGCCCGAGAAATGGATCAACAAGTCCGACGAGCAGGCCGACAAAGGTGGTATTATGGCCCCCTTCTTCATCGCCCTCACCACTGTACTTGTATCCTTCTCTTGCACAGGTCCTATCATCGGTGGCGCTCTTGTAGGTCTCACCACTAGCTCTGCCAACCGTTTCGTTGCCCTCCTCACCATGCTCGGTTTCGGTATCGGTTTCGCTTTGCCTTTCACACTTCTGGCTATGTTCCCCCAGGCACTCAAGAACATGAAGTCGGGTGGGTGGCTCAACACCGTGAAGGTCGCTTTCGCGTTCCTAGAACTCGCTTTCGGTCTCAAGTTCCTCAGCATGGCTGACCTCTATTGGGGCTGGCGACTCCTCGACAGAGAAATCTATCTCGCACTCTGGATCGTGGTATTCTCTATGCTGGGCTTCTATCTCTTGGGCAAACTCAAGTTCAAAGGCGATGAGGACGTAGAGCATATCGGCGTCGTTCGTCTCTTCTTGGCCATCCTCGACTTCGCATTCGTTGTATATCTCATCCCCGGTATGTGGGGTGCTCCTCTCAAAGGCGTTGGCGGTTTTATCCCTCCCGAAGATACCCAAGACTTCCATATCGAGCGACTCGTAGTAGAGCACACCTCCAATCTTCAGAGTGGCACTGTATCCTATACCGACGGCCTTCCTGCCGATCGTAAGTATGTAGGTCAGCTCCATCTTCCCACAGGTTTCGAAGGCTTCTTCGACCTTGAAGAGGCTAAGGCCTATGCCAAAGAAAAAGGCAAACCTATCTTCCTTGATTTCACGGGTCGTAATTGTGCCAACTGTCGTGATATGGAGAATGCCGTATGGGTTGACCCCGAAGCCAAGAAGATCCTCAACGAGGATTACATCATCTGCTCTCTCTTTGCCGATATGAATAGTATTGACCTTCCCGAGAGTGAGTGGGTTACCGACGACAATGGACGCGTTATCAAGACTCTTGGTCGTCGCAACCTCTACTATCAGACCAAAACCTACAATATGAACGCACAGCCCTACTATGTCATCATCGACAGCGAAGGCAATGTGCTTACCAAAGAGAATTACAAGTACAACAAAGACGTCCAGAAGTTCGTAGCCTTCCTCAACGAAGGCAAAGCCAACTTCTCCAAATAGTGTTCACTTTACATCTTCGACAAATGCCGCGTTTCTTCACAAGAAACGCGGCATTTTGTTTTAAAACCATGATATAACGTGTGTTGTGTCTTTTTTTGCTATTGTCCGCAGTGGACGGCTCTGATGGTCAATTTTTGTTTTATCGGTAATCTACCTTGACTTTTTTTAATGTGACGCATAGGGATTACTCGATAAAAATACAAATGTGTTATGCATTGATACATAATTTGTAAGATCAATCTGAAAAGGCTAGGTGTTATTTTTATTTTGTCACTTAAAAAAAAGTTCGTATCTTTGCAATCGCTTTTCAGGAGATGAAAAGATTATACTGCGGGGTGGAGCAGTGGTAGCTCGTTGGGCTCATAACCCAAAGGTCGTCGGTTCGAATCCTTCCCCCGCTACTAGGGAGGAAAAATCGCAAGATTTTTCCTCTTTTTCTTTGTTTTTTTTGTTTGGAAATGTCAGTAATTAAATGAGTTATAAAGATAGCATAATTGCACTCAAAAGTTCGAACTCCCCTGTTTTTGCCGTCATAGTAGATTTTGCTCGGAAACACCAAATTTTGAACTTCTTGACGCCTGATAAAATCTCCATCATTCCACAGACTCCTTAATTTACAGCATATTGCAAGAAATCGAACAACTAAATTTCCTTGGTTCGAATTTTTTCTTTGTAGGCTAGTCAGGAGAGGTGCTAATTCGTCCATTTCCCTGTTGATGCTGCTGACAGTTTCCCTATACACTTCCTCGTCAATATCACCCAATCCACGGCGCACCAGCACATCCTTTCTTTAACGCTTCAAATCCTCGACCAATGGCTTAATACGACTAATCCCTTTCTGCATGTGGTTCGGATATCCTTGTATTCATTGAATTGTATTTTTTTAACGCATCTTTTCTGTGGTTGTCCATAATTTATCTTGACCTATAATGCAAGTCGTAGGCCTAGGCTATTTATCTTGAACGATCGTGGTGTTTCATTAGGAAGAGAGGGGTCGCAGTTCCGAGCATTGTGGATCCAGCTGCCGCCACGGCACATGCCCGTGAATTCGTGCATGTCTTGGCTCCATTCCCATACGTTTCCGCTCATATCATAAAGGCCAAGTTCGTTGGGTTGTTTCTGGCCGATTGGGTGCGTCTTCTCCTCGCTATTGCCATCATACCAAGCTACCGCGTCAATATCGTTTCCGCCTGAGTATCTGTAGCCTTTCGAATACCTGCCACCTTTGCAAGCATATTCCCATTCCGATTCTGTTGGTAGGCGGTAATGCTTTCCGGTCAACTCATTAAGTTTGGCAATGAATAATTGGCAGTCATCCCAGTTCACTTGTTCAACAGGCAGGTTATTGCCTTTCATTTGTGACGGATTCTCACCCATCACCGACACCCATAGTTCCTGAGATACCTCGTACTTGCAGATGAAGAAGTTGCCAGTATCTTGCTCAACACACACCATGTCGTTGGCAAGTTTATCAAATATTGAAAGCTGTGGAGTGTTCGAGCTTTCTGTAGGTGCTGAAATCAATTCCTGAACCGTGGAATCGGACGTTTCGTTTGGCATAGAATCAGCGTTGTTGTTACTTGAACAAGCAGATATAAGCATCAAGCTTATAGTCATAGCACAAAGAGTGTTTTTTAATTTGTTTTCGGTCATGTTCTATCTATTATATTCTTGTCTGAGTTTCTTCATCGCCTTGGTTGCGGTGTCGTGCGTTTCGATCAACAGCGGATTCTTGTGATATTGTACTGTATTGACACTTACACTATTGTACCTTTTCTTTGACTCCATACATTGCAATATCAAGTCGGGATTGGCAGATTTGGGTGTAGGTGCTTTGTCGAAGTTTTGAATATATGCAGCATTGGTGAGAAAGAGAATATCTGAACCTTTGGGCAATTCATTCATTATCTTAACCATCAACGTTAGCATCATTCTGAATTCCGTCGTATGAAGGTCGACGATCACATCCTTGCTGATGATTTTGCTGTCTTGCTCTATGACCGCGGCCGCGCCACCAGCACGTTCCTTATGACCATAGTCACAGGAGCCGCCAATCCAAACGAAGTATGTCGTTGCAGGTTTCAAATGCTCTTCCATAGCAGAACTTGTTGTTTGTTTGGTACATACTCCCATGGGATGAATAAGTCAGGCTCTTTGCATCCATCAGACAGGTGGGTAATGTACTGGTGCTTTGATTTATAATCCCATAGATAGTCCGGATGGTAGAGGTGTCTGCTATAAACTCCATCCTCAAACAACTGTGCAGGCATGTACTCCCGACACCAATAGTTGTTGGTGCCGAGAATCTTCATGAGCTCAAAGCCAAGTTGGTCAAGTGCTTTCGTGATGTCTTTGGCAACTTTTGCAGAAGCCTTTGTAGTACGAAAGAGAGATGAGATGTTGATGATCATATTATTCATTGGGGGCGTACTTGTAAGTTTTGGGCCCTATTTCTAAGACAACCTCGTTGTTCTTAGTTTTGTATTGAGGCGTTTGGGTGGTGATATTTGTTTCTAAATGCGTTCTGGCAAAACGATATCTACGTGTATCTTGCACATTGTTATTTTTGATGCCTATTCGAGATGTGGCCTCAAGTAAACTTATTCCTTCATGAACTATCATGTCATATATCTATCTTTCCCCACTAACTCCATTTTAGTGTTTTTATTGTGCAGGTTAAGTGTTGTTGTATGCCTTATTTCGCTCAGGGATGCCAACTTAAGTAATGATTATTAAATAGCATTATACGGTTCGTAGTGGGCAATGTTGAAGATCTCCTATTCGGGTAATTCATTCGAGCCATACAAGCTATTTCGGGAAAAGACAGAATCCAAAGAAGTGAAAAAATCAATGACATGTTCAGACGAAGGTTACGCTCATTGTTTCGCTTTGCCATTTGTCTTATGTTATTTTCTTTATCATAACCCAATGGCCACAAACAATATCAAATCAACCAATAAACTATGATTGTATCAACCTGTTATTTTGTTATCACTTTTCTCAATTCGCAAAGTTTTAGTATCTTTGCATCTAATTATATATTAATAAGTGTTGCAAACAAAGTACATTTGTGGCTTGAATTCAGCAGATAATAGATAATCATGAGGAATAATAATCTACGATATTTTGAAACCAAGGCCGACTCAATGTCGAGTCGCTGTACCCTTGATATAGCACAGACTCTAAAGATTCCAAATATGACCAAACGAAATATCTGCATATCCCGAATAGTGATACTCTTCTTCCTCCTGCAGATAGGGGTAGGCGGTGTGTGGGCACAGGCAACCGACCATTATGATTACGATGGAGACGGTGTGGATGAGACCTACAATGTGGTGTATCTGAACTTAAGTAGCGGAAACAACAATAACGATGGTAGCGCAACAAACAAGGCTGTAAAAACATGGGATAAAGCCTACAGCAAACTTCCTGCCTATACGGGTACCACCGACGCTGATCGTGATGATGCCTGGGATCATAATATCATTGTGGTGTGCGATGCTAGCGATAACCAATTAAACACATTTTCCGTTACCAACAAAGTGCCAGCTACTATCACCGGCGTATGGCCTTGGACTACAGCCAATACCACTGCTGCCCAAGTAAAAGTAGGCGGAGCTGTGTACTGTAAAACTGGTGATGATACTATAGGTCCGTCATTGGGCGTGGATACCAAATTCAAGTATCTGCGTTTTCGTAGCGTAGCATTGGGGTCGAACAACGGACAGGCATATCTGCAGTGTTACCTGCATGATGTGACGTTCGATGTGGGTTGCTTGATGGATGATATTGCCGTCGATCTCGGCGTAGATAATGGTTTGACGTCAGGCCATAGAGCCCCCGACTTTCACGTGATGATGTATGCCAACACACACAATTTTACAGCTGCGGCTGATGGCGGCTGGCCTGCCCAAACAAAGCCGATGGTGCTGACCATCAAGTCGGGTAAGATAGGCCGTCTGCTGAGTTGTCGAATCACTGGTACCAGTTCGTCTGATGGTAGTATAAAGAATCGATATGTCGTTGGTAATCCAAGCCACCCACTGATAGCTATCCTGAATATGGATATTGACCCTAACACATCCGATGGGGAATGGAACACTAAAAACTACACCAACGATATAGAGTTTTGCTGTGCAGGAGCCACACAGGGAATAGAATACTGCGACATCAAGTTCAATATCAAACGTGGCAAGATAGGCACTCTGGTCTCTGCCTGTCAGGGCATGTCTATCACCCAAACCAAGAACTTGGGCCTTTCCAATTCAACTTTTCTTGGCAGGACCGAGGTGAATCTTATCCCGAACAATTCGGACGACGACATCACTATCGATCGCTATTATGCTGCTTGGCTCGGCCA
>JAZUDW010000044.1:0-28005 GCA_045639845.1 Bacteroidales bacterium | reverse complement strand
ATGGAGAAAGTGTTCACCTCTTCCCATTCCGAACAGAGAAGTTAAGCCTTTCATCGCCGATGATACTGCATTTATTTGTGGAAAAGTAGGTCGCCGCCAATCTTCTGTACAGGGAAACTCGAAAGGGTTTCCCTTTTTTTTTGCCCCCTGCCCCCGGGACGGCGCCCCGTCCTGCGAACCTGCGCCCCAGCAGCATTCAAATAAACAAATAAACAAATCAACACCTCATCAAATCATCAAATCAACAAATCAACAAATAAACAAATCAACACCTCATCAAATCAACAAATCATCAAATCATCAAATCAACAAATAAACAAATCAACCCCTCATCAAATCAACAAATCAACAAATAAACAAATCAACAAATCAACAAATCAACAAATCAACCCCTCCGCTCCTCCGCTCCTCACCATCCCTCATCCTCTTCTTTTTTCTTCTTCATTGATAATAATATTTAGCATTATGCGTTATCTTGCAAAATTCTATACATTATGAAGAAACTATTATTGATTCTTTTGCCATTGATTTTGATGGCGTCGTGTGCTAGGTATGCGACCATTGAAGATCTGCCTTCTCATTATGCAACGTTGGACGATGGCACAAAGGTGCACTATAAAGTGTGCGGTTCTGGCAATATCACCTTGTTGTTTGTTCATGGTTTTGGCTGTGATATGAATGCGTGGGAGATGCAGTACGAGGATTTTAAGAACGATACCATTCGTATGATTTTCGTCGATTTGCCAGGATATGGAAAAAGTGATAAGCCAGAGACCGACTATACCCTTTCGTATTTCTCTAATGCTTTGAAATGTGTGATGGACAGTGTTCATGCCAAGAGTGCCGTCTTGGTAGGTCACAGTCTTGGAACACCCATATGCCGTCAGTTCGTTTTCGACTATCCTGCACAGTCTGTGGCTTTGTGTGATATAGACGGCGTGTATTGTTTCTATCCCGACAATGCAGCCAGTCTGGCCAAATATCAGAAAGAGATAGATGCCTTTGTGGGCTCTTTCCAAGGTGAACAATGCAAGGAAAATATCGAACAGTTCGTTGCTTCCCTCGAAGGCCCCTTTACCCCTGAGTGGATTGGGGATTATGCGATGAGCACTATGCCCAACACTCCCGAGTATGTGGCTTCGAACACGATGAAGAACCTGGTGGATCCAGAATACTGGACAGGCGAGATGATCAATATACCTACGCTTGTTATATGTACACGTACATCGGGCATCAGCCCCGACAATAAGTTGCTGATGGATAAGCTGTACAACGACTTTACCTACGTGGAACTCGACAATACTGGCCATTTTATCATGATGGAAGATTTCGGTATTGTTGATAACCTTTTGGAGCGAAGCTATGAACGTTGGAAGCATACGGAGCTATAATCCTGTGTGTCCATTATCCTAGATTTGCAAATAATAAATCGGACATGTGTCCGTTATATACGTGATGATGAAAAAATAATGTGATATCATTGGGCTTAGATTGTAGAGCTTTTTATTCGTTGCAGTGAAGAAGTATAGCTGACTACACGAATGATGAACAATGGAAAAAGAGCTGTCATGATGGGCTAAAGCATATGAAGAATAAAGAAATATCGTATCAAGTTTTTTTTCATCATCACTAATATTGTGGCCATGGTTTGATCGATTGGCCATGCGTTGAATGTGACAATAAAATATTTATATACTATGTATCGTACTAATACTTGTGGAGAATTAAATATCTCGAATGTGGGCCAAGAGGTTACTCTTGCTGGCTGGGTGCAGCGTTCTCGCGACCTGGGCGGTATGACCTTCGTTGACCTTCGTGATCGTTATGGTATTACTCAGTTGGCTTTCAATATGGAAGTCAACGCTGAACTGTGTGAGAAAGCTCGTAAGCTGGGTCGCGAGTTCGTGGTTCAAGCTACTGGCGTGGTGACTGAACGTGCCAGCAAGAACAATAAGATACCTACTGGTGAGATCGAGATCATTGTTTCTTCGCTCAACGTGTTGAACTCGGCTAAGACACCTCCTTTCACTATCGAGGATCAGAGCGATGGCGGTGATGATATCCGTATGAAATACCGCTATCTGGATATCCGCCGCAACCCTGTGCGCCGCAATCTTGAACTGCGTCACAGAATGGCTATACTGGTACGCAACTACCTGAGTAACCTCAATTTCCTTGAGATTGAGACTCCTTTCCTTATCAAATCCACTCCCGAAGGTGCTCGCGATTTCGTGGTGCCTTCGCGTATGAACCCCGGTGAGTTTTATGCGCTGCCTCAGAGCCCGCAGCAGTACAAGCAGCTGCTTATGGTGGCTGGCATGGACCGTTATTTCCAGATCGTGCGCTGCTTCCGTGACGAGGACCTCCGTGCCGACCGTCAGCCTGAGTTTACTCAGATCGACTGCGAGATGTCGTTTGTGGATCAGGAAGATGTGCTTCAGACTTTCGAGGGGCTGGCCAAGCATCTGTTTAAAGAGGAGAAGGGTCTGGAGTTTGGCGACTTCCCCCGTATCACTTGGCACGACGCTATGCGCCTCTATGGTAGCGACAAGCCCGATATCCGCTTCGGTATGCAGTTTGTGGAACTGAACGATGTGGTGAAAGGTCATGGCTTCGGTCTCTTCGACGGTGCTGAGCTTGTGGTAGGTATCTGTGCCGAAGGCTGTGCCGAATACACTCGCAAACAATTGGATACTCTCACTGATTTCGTGAAACGTCCCCAGGTGGGCGCCGGCGGAATGGTGTATGTGAAATATAATGCCGATGGCTCCTTCAAATCGTCGGTAGATAAATTCTACACTCAGGACGACCTGAAGGCTGTGGCCGATAAGTTCGGTGCTAAACCTGGCGACCTGATGCTGATCCTCTGCGGTCCTGCCATGAAGACCCGCAAGCAGCTCAACGAGCTCCGTCTGGAGATGGGTAACCAGCTGGGTCTGCGCAACCCCAACGAGTATGCTCCTCTTTGGGTGATCGACTTCCCTTTGCTTGAGTGGGACGAAGAGACACAGCGTTACTATGCTATGCATCACCCCTTCACCGCTCCCAAGCCTGAAGATGAGGCTTTGCTCGACGATCCCAGCCGCTGGGGCGATATCCGTGCCAATGCCTACGACATTGTGATGAATGGTGTCGAGGTGGGTGGCGGATCTATCCGTATCCACGACCGCACTTTGCAGAACAAGATGTTCCACACCTTGGGCTTCACCGACGAGAAGGCTGCCGAGCAGTTTGGCTTCTTGATGAATGCTTTCGAGTATGGTGCTCCTCCTCATGCCGGTCTTGCTTTCGGCTTCGACCGTCTATGCTCCCTCTTTGGTGGTGCCGACAGCATCCGCGACTTTATCGCCTTCCCCAAAAACAATTCGGGTCGCGATATCATGAGCGGTTCGCCTTCGCCCATTGCTCAGGATCAGCTCGACGAATTGTATATCGATGTTCGTCCGATTGAGAAACAGTAACATTGTATTTGTATAGAATGGTGTCGGTACTTCCCTTTGGGTTGTGAGGTATCGACACCTTTATTATTATACCTTTCCCTTTGTTTGTTATGGCAGATAACTACCTTGAGAAACGATATGATGAGGTTTTTGGACAGAAAACCAAGATAAAAAGAGTGGGCCACACCTTGGATGAGCTGCTGCTGAAAAACCGTAGCCATCGTGGCTTTTTGAAAGATTTTGTTGTCACACGCGATATGCTACAGCGTATAGTGGGTGTCAATACCAAGTTGGGGTCGTGGTGCAACCAGCAGGTGTTGCGATTCAAGCTGGTGACTCGCGACAGTGGTGCCGACACGGTACTCGGTATGGTGAAGCTGGGGGCAGCCTTGCCCGACCTCCATCTGCCATTGCCGGGCACTGAGCCAGAAGCCTTTATAGTGGTGTGCTCCACCATACCCGAGAGCAAAGGCGTGGATATCGATCTGGGTATCTCGGTGCAGAGTATGTGTCTCAAGGCTGTTGAGATGGGGTTGAACGGCTTGGTGATAGGCAATTTCGACAAGAATAAACTGCGCGAGGCCTTGGCGTTGCCCTATGATCCTATTGCCGTTGTGGCCATCGGTAAAGGGACCGACAAGATAGAGCTGGTGCAGATAGACCCGAACGATGAACGGCCGGCTAGAGAGTCGCATGCCTACTATCGCCACCAGGGGGTGCATTACGTGCCCAAGGTACCCTTGTCGGCTCTGATTATCGACTGATGATAAAAAAAATAGCAGAAAAACGGTAGTTTGCAAAATATTTGTATCTTTGCATATTCAAAATCATACCAACAACTGCGTCATTGTTTGACGTATGTTGTTGTGTTTGATGATGATGCTTATAGTAATATAGAAAAGAAATATAGTGTCAACTATGATAAATATAACCTTACCCGACGGTTCTGTACGTCAATATGAAGCTGGTGTTACCTCTTTGGAGATCGCCAAAAGTATTAGCGAAGGCCTTGCACGCAATGTGCTCGCTGCTAAAGTAAACGACAAAGTAACCGAACTTTATCGTCCCATCAACGAAGATGCCTCTGTGCAGCTCCTCACTTGGAATGATGAAGAAGGTAAGCATACTTTCTGGCACACGAGTGCTCACCTTTTGGCTGCTGCCATCGAAGAACTCTATCCCGGCGTGAAGTTCGGTATCGGTCCTTCTATTGAGACGGGTTTCTACTACGATATCGATTTTATGGACTATCAGGTTTCGTCCGAAGACTTCCCTAAGATTGAGAAGAAGATGCAGGAACTGGTGAAAGCCAAGACTCCTATCACCCGCCGTGATGTGACCAAAGCCGAAGCCCTCGATTTCTTTACCAAAAAAGGCGACGAATACAAGCTTGAGCTTATCAGCGCTTTGGAAGACGGTACCATTTCCTTCTATGAGTCGGGCAAATTCACCGACCTCTGCCGCGGACCTCACCTGGTGGACTTCAGCCCCATCAAGGCTGTGAAACTGATCAACCTGGCCGGTGCTTACTGGCGTGGTGACGAGCATCGCAAACAGCTTACCCGTGTGTATGCTGTGTCGTTCCCCAAGAAATCCGAGCTCGATGAATACCTGGTTCTTTTGGAAGAAGCCAAGAAGCGTGACCACCGCAAGATAGGCAAAGAGCTGGGCCTTTTCATGTTCAGCGAGACCGTGGGCAAAGGTCTGCCTATCTGGTTGCCTAAGGGTACCGACCTGCGTCTCCGTCTGCAAAACTATCTCACCAAGATTCAGAAGCAGTACGGCTATCAGCAGGTGATCACTCCTCATATCGGTTCCAAGGTTCTGTACGAGACCTCTGGTCACTGGGAACACTATGGTGCCGACAGCTTCCAGCCTATCACCACACCCGAGGAGGGCGAAGTTTATTTGCTCAAACCGATGAACTGTCCTCACCACTGCATGATCTACAAAAACGAGCCTCATTCGTATAAGGATCTGCCTCTGCGTTATGCTGAGTTCGGTACTGTGTACCGTTACGAGCAGAGTGGCGAGCTGCACGGCCTCACCCGTGTTCGTTCGTTCACCCAGGACGATGCCCACATCTACTGCCGTCCCGACCAGGTGAAGGAAGAGTTTATCAAAGTAATGGATATTATCCAGACTATCTTCAAGGCTCTCAGCTTTGAGAAGTTCGAGGCTCAGATCTCGCTCCGCGACCCTGAGAATACTACTAAATATGTGGGTAGCGACGAGGTTTGGGAGAAAGCCGAACGTGCTATCATCGAAGCTTGCGAAGAGAAAGGTCTGCCTGCTCGCGTTGAATACGGCGAGGCTGCCTTCTACGGCCCCAAGCTCGACTTCATGGTGAAGGATGCCATCGGCCGTCGTTGGCAGCTGGGTACCATCCAGGTTGACTACAATCTCCCCGAGCGTTTCCAACTGGAATATATCAACAGTGAGAATCAGAAAGAGCGTCCCGTTATGATTCACCGTGCCCCCTTCGGCTCGATGGAGCGTTTCGTGGCTGTACTTATCGAGCATACCGGTGGAAAGTTCCCCTTGTGGCTTACCCCCGACCAGTTCATCATCCTGCCCGTTAGTGAGAAATACATCGATCAGGCTAAGCAGATGCATCGTCAGCTGGAGTCTATGGAACTCCGCGGTATCATCGATGAGCGTAGCGAGAAGATCGGCCGCAAGATCCGCGATGCCGAACTGAAACGTATCCCCTATATGATCATCTTGGGCGAGAAAGAGATTGCCGAAGGCACACTCTCTATCCGTCGTCAAGGTCAGGGCGACCTGGGTTCGATGACACCTGAACAGTTTGCCGCTCATATCCAGCAGGAAATAGACAACCTTCTTTAACATCATATAGACGATGGGGACGGAGACTCCCGTCCTCATCGTTTCGACCTTTATACTCGACGACACTAATAGATAACAAAGTAAGCTACTTCGTCACAACCATACATTGAATTCACGGCGAGCCTAGCGTCACCAGCCCGAAAAGCTGTCGTCATTGGCCATCAAGCTCGCTCATTATAAAGTAATAATAGGAGATAAGAGTTATCGCTAACATTAAACCATTGCCCCAACCAAGAGGGCGCGGACGTGGGCCTATAAAGAAAGAGCCCGAACATCGTATCAACGAGAAGATCACCGCTTCTATGGTGCGCATAGTAGGCGACAATGCCGACAATGCCATCTATTCCGTAAAGGATGCCTTGCGTATGGCCTACGATCAAGGTCTCGACCTCGTAGAAATCAGCCCCAATGCCAATCCTCCCGTTTGCAAGATCATTGAGTATCAGAAATACCTCTATGAGCAGAAGAAACGTCAGAAAGAGCAGAAGGCCAACCAGACCAAGATCGTGATCAAAGAGATTCGTCTCAGTCCCCAGACCGACGAACATGACTTTGAGTTCAAACTGAATCATGCCATGCGTTTCCTCAAAGAGGGCAACAAGGTGAAGGTCGAGGTGTTCTTCAAAGGCCGTTCTATTCTGTACAAAGAGCAGGGCGAGACCCAGTTGCTTAAGTTTGCCGAAGCTCTTCTCGACTACGGAAAACCTGAACAGATGCCTCGTCTGGAAGGTAAACGAATGCAGATGATCATAGCCCCCAAGAAATAAAGGGAGGCCTCGGTCAACGATATGCAGGATTCCCTGGCTGTGTGGTTTGCTCATATGCCGCACTGTCGGGACCTTTGAAAGAAAGAAACAAGACTATCTGTCATATATCGTCTAACTTATTAATACAGTAAAGTAATGCCTAGATTGAAAACCAAGGCCAGCGCCAAGAAGCGCTTCGCTTTCACCGGCACTGGTAAAATCAAGAGAAAGCACGCTTATCACAGCCACATCCTTACCAAAAAGGAAACTACTCAGAAACGCAACCTCGACCACACCGCTTTGGTTAGTCGCGATGATGAGAAGCGCGTGAAGAAGATGCTTCTTAAGTAAGTGATCTCTTGCCGATGCCCTTCCTCGGTTGGGCAACGATAAAGATTGCTGACTATTTTTTATCGTTCTCGTTGCCAAATGCTCCTTTCCCCGCGGTTGTAACCCCCATAGGTGATGACTACGTTGGAGCCTCTCGATGAGAACAAAACAACAGGAGTTATTAACCATTGTTTAATGCACCCAAGAGCAGTACTGCTATGCAGCTGCCGCTTAAACGAAAACAAAATTTTGAATTATGCCAAGATCAGTAAATGCTGTAGCTTCTAGAGCTCGCAGAAAAAAAATCCTCAACCGCACCAAAGGTTATTGGGGTAGAGGTAAAAACGTTTGGACAGTAGCCAAAAATAAATGGGAAAAAGGTCAAACCTATGCTTACCGCGACAGAAAATGTAAGAAACGTGAGTTCCGTTCGTTGTGGATCAACCGTATCAACGCTGGTTGCCGCATCAATGGCATCTCTTATTCTGTCTTCATGGGCGAACTGCACAAAAACAACATCGAACTGAACCGCAAGGTGCTTGCCGACCTGGCTATGAACCACCCCGAGGCTTTCACCGCTGTTGTAAAGATGGTAAAGAAATAAACAGAGTCGTTAATGATTAAACATTTAATGTCATGGGAAAAAACGAATTAATGCAATATGTTGAGAATTTGACGGAACGCAAAGAGTTCCCCGAATTTAAGGCCGGAGATACCATCACTGTCCACTATAAAATCCGTGAAGGAAACAAGGAGCGTATCCAGAACTTCCAGGGCGTTGTTATTCAGCGCAGCGGAAGCGGCTCCACCGAAACCTTTACTGTACGTAAGATTACCAACGGCGTTGGTGTAGAGCGTATCTTCCCCATCGCTTCTCCTTTCATTGAGCAGATCGACGTTAACAAACACGGTGCTGTTCGTAGAGCTAGAATCTTCTATCTCCGTAATCTTACCGGTAAGAAAGCTCGTATCAAAGAGAAGAGACACTAATAGTCAATCATTCTTTTGTACAGATATTCTTGTTTTCAAAAGCGGTAGTCTCATCAGGGGCTGCCGCTTTTTTTTGTTCACCCAGCCGGGAAGGGGAGTCGGCCGTGTTTCGTTGGCCATGGTGCCAGAGTTCTGGCATTTTTCATGGTGGCACGCTGCAGTGCCGTATAAATAAATCATTATTATTTTATTGTTCAAGAAATATGTAGTATCTTTGCATTCTATAGTAAAGAATGCAAGCATGTGAAAAAAGCTGTGTAATCAGCTTGCATTTAGGTTTTTATACATAAACAAACGGAACTATGAAGATTTTTAATACTATCATTATATTGATAAGCTTGTGTGCAACTCTTTATTCATGTGGCAGCACTTCGACAGCTAACGTCGTAGAATCTGTTGATAGTGTAGCGGTGGTAGTGCGTGAAAAAGCTGTGATAGATGATCCTGATGGCTTTGTCAATGTTCGTGAAGAACCGGTAAAAGGATCACGTGTGGTTGGCAAGATCGCAGAAGGCGAAGTTTTTTATTATGGCGTCACAGACAACGATTGGTGGGAAGTGGCAAAGACCCCCGATGGTGAGAAAATAGGCTATGTTCATCAAAGTCGCATCCGTCCCATTGCAGATGCTGTTGCTGCTGAAGAAGATAAAACCACGACCGAAAGCACACAGGTGGATGACGCTGATAGGTACAACTACCTCTGTAGCTACTGTGGTACAGTGATCATCTCACAGAAGACACCTGCTTGGGGACAGTGCTCGGTGTCTGGATCGCATCACAATTGGTCGAAGGTTTCTAAGGTAGGCGACCTTGCCTATAGCTGTTCCCGTTGTGGCGCTGTTGTCTATGCCGACAAAGACCCTAATCCGCTGTTCTGTCCTGCAGAAGGCAGCCATCATTGGGTGCGAATGAACTAACATCTGTATTTTTTTTGGGGGGGTAAGGTATTTATTTTAAAGAAAGCCTTCCTGCATACAGTCTGCTACGATGCCTCGTACAGCCTGATGTGAATTTCCTTGCAGCCTGTCGTGCACAGGGTGTGGATTGATGGTCTATGGTCCTTCATTTGAAATAATCCACACGTTTTTGTAGCGCTGTAGTTTTTTTTTCTGTGTCTGTTATTTTTCGACTGCTTACTGCACCTAATAGGTAAAAATATCATTGAAACATCGTCGTTACAATCATTATGCAGACAGAAAAGGAACAGGATTTCATTAGGCTGATCGAGCAGAACAAGGATTTGATCTGGCATGTGTGTCAGGACTATAGTCTGAGTGCAGCTTGGACTACAGAAGATTTGTTCCAAGAGGTAGTCTGCAAGATCTGGAAGTGCATGGGGCAGTACCAGGGCCGCAGTGCCGAACGTACATGGATATACCGTATTGCCACCAATACTTTGTTGGAGATAAAACGTAAGAAATCGAACCAACCTATGCCCGATGCACCTCAACCCGATGCAAGGTCGGTGCCGTCGCCTGCGATGAGCGACCTTGAGCAAGTTATAGCATCTTTGGGCGAACCCGAGAGGACCATTGTCAGAGCCAGCTTGGATGGCTTCGATTATAAGGAGATAGCCCAAATTACCCAACTCACTACTGGCGCCGTAGCCATGAAACTGTTGCGCGCCAAAGAGAAGATAAAACAAATCTTAAACCATGAATAATCAGTCATTCGAAGACCAGTGGGATTCATTGTCCCACCGTTACCGCCATACACGTTGTCCGCTCTCCTACGAAGAGACTCAGCGCTGTATCAGTTCTGCTATGAAAGAGCGACCTTCGCACAAAGGTTTGAAGGTGCGGTGGCGCTATGCGGTAGCTGCCATGTTGCTGCTTGCTGTGGTTGGAACTGGCACCGTGCTTCTCTGGTCTGACAATAAGACCAAGCAGTGTACCCAGATGGCGTCGCATAACTCAGGCGGCTATTCATATACCGAGAGTGCAACGGGCATCTGTGTCTATTGCGAGAACGGATGTTCGGCCGACGATGTGCTCCGTCAGATGCGTGCGGCCATTCAAACCCTCGATTAATACTTGCTCCGATCATGAAATATACACTTCCATTATTGTTTCTGCTGTTGAGTGGCACCCTACTCTGCGCTCAGACAGCCCTCTATAAGGCTTACCTTGGCAAGCCGAACGTCAATGCTGTCTGCATTCCCAACTATCCTATTGGCGATCATAAGACTATTCCCGTAACTATGCTGCAGTCCGACGACACTGCCACCTTCAATAATTTGATAAAAAGCCTGAAGACGCTGCCCTATACCAAAGATAAGACTGGAAAACGCAGCCAGACGCTCGACGAGTTCCGGCAGTTCGACACTCAACAGAGCAAAGGAACTTCCGCTTCCGACAAGATGACGATGGACTGGCTGATTGGGAATGTATCACGTGTGAACGCCACCATGTCGCTGGGTTCGCACAAGATATCCTTCACTTCTTTCAATGCCGACGCATTGCCGGGCGACAAGGGTTTCTATTTGATATACTGCTCGTCGGCCACGCTTACCGTGCTGGTGTTTCATTGCATAGACCGTGATGATGCATCGGAAGTATTAATGTACATCATCAGTTCGTTAGCTCAGCAGGTAGGAAAATAATTGCAACAACATATAATACTTTAATACTATGAAGAAATACATTTTCCTCGTAGGGCTATTGCTATGCCCTTTTCTCAACGCTCATGGTCAGGTTACACCCGATTTGCTCGATGCACTCTCGGCTGCTGTAAGTCCCCGCCTGCCGGCTGCCGACACAGCCAAAGTGGTGACTCTTACTGATTCGGCACGTGTGGCCGACTCGATCAGGATTGAACAGATTGTACAGATGCAGACTTTGAAGGAGATAGCCATCAAGGCACCGCGACCTATCTACAGCATGGAAGGCGAAGTGGTGAGCTACAATGTGGCTGATGACGAGACGGCCAAAGGCCTTACTGCCCTCGATGCGCTACAGAATGCCCCTAGTGTGGAGGTCGATATTGAAGGCAACATCAAGTTGCGCGGTACCGACAATGTGGAGATATGGCTCAATGGCTACCCCACCCATATCGACGGCAGTGCCCTAAAGGCATATCTTGCCTCCATACCTGCCGACCATATTGACCGCATTGAGGTAATCATGAATCCATCGGCCAAACACATGGTGTCGGACGGATGCCATATCATCAATATCGTCACCAGCACCAAACTTCGCAACAGTCAGTTTGTAGCCGTTGGTATGGGTGGGAGCAACGAACCGGCTCTGCGTCCATGGGTCAGCTACGTGATGCAGAACGATAAGCTTACGGCCAATGCCTACCTTGGGTGCAGCTATCATGAGAAGCACACGGTCTCTTCGTCCAGCAGTGCCTTGCGTCGCGACAATCTCGCGGGTTCCTACGACACTACCTCGCTCATATCTGAGAGGGAAGACTACCTTCGCCAAAGGAGCATCTGGAACTGCTTTCTGAATTTGGACTACAAAGCTGATTCGGCCAACAGTATCGGTTTATTTCATTTCTCTATGCTCAATCCCTCCCATTCCTATTCGGAGTCCTTTACCCATCGCACTGATTTCTGGCCTGATGCACGCTGTTACTCCTATGCCGATCAGAAACTTTACAACAGCACGGTGGGCAATGCCAGTACCAATCTCACGTGGAAACATAAGTTTAACAAGCATGGACGCAACCTCTCGTTCAGCCTCAACCATTTCTGTTTCTATGTTGGGCAAAATAACGACCTTGCCCGTCGGTACATGCCCTTGGAAGGTCTCCTTCCCGCTGCTTGGCAAGACTATGCCAAACGCAATGAGAGCCGCGATATGACGCATAGCCTCATCTTGTCTAGCCGTTACAACCTCCCGGTGGGATTCAGCGATGAGCTTTCCTTCCGGCTCTCTGCTACTCGCCATTGGGAGAGTATGGTGATGTTGCCCCTATTTCTCGATCCTGCTACCCACGAATATACCATTGCCGACACGCTGCGCAGCAGGCATCGTACCGAACGAGGCTGGAACAGTGCGGCAGGTGCCAGCTGGCGCCACCAATGGGACGCCGTCACCTTGGACTTGGGACTGAGAGGATCCATACATAGGTCGGCCTACAGTATCGTCAGTTTCTTTCCCGACGATTCGGCCTATTCCTATCTGGAACTAGAGCCTACGCTGGACTTTACTTACCGAACACCTAGCATGCACTATTTCCGATTTAACTATGCCTTGACCACAAGTCATCCTGGCTGTGACAATCTTTCCACTAGCCGCATCTACACCGAGGATGGCTACAGTATGGGCAATCCCCATCTCACTCCCAGTCACACCCACAACCTCGGCTTCAGTTGGAACAAATTTTTCAAGAGCCATGGGTCGTTGGATATCAACAGCTATGCCCAATACTCCACCAATGACATCAGCACCTGCACCGAAGTTACCGACGGCATCGACCCCTACCTGGGCCGTATCGTTACCTATAGTATGCCCTACAATGTGGGGTCGAGCTACAAGATAGGTATTGAGAGCAATGCCACCTACCGTCCCACGGCATGGCTCAACATAAGGCTCTATGCCAACCTTTACCGCTCAGGCTACCAGATGGACTATCCTAAGACTGGCCTTGTGCGCAATGATATGACGTCATGGAGTCTGCGACTCAACTGCTGGACCAATATTGCCAAAATTGTGCGACTGAATGTGTCGGGCAGCTATGGATCGCCCACACTCTCACTCTTTGGCATAAAGAAAAACAGTGCCAGCATCAATCTCGGTGTCAGCGGCGACTTTTGGAATAAACGTATCTCTGCCAGTCTCAATATCAGCGATCTCTTCAACTGGAACCGTATCGACCGTTGGAATACCAACCCATACTATATGTCTTTCAGCAGTGAGCGTAGCGACAGTCGTTACATCACTGCCTCGGTCACCATCCGTTTGGGCAAAATGGATCTGGAATATCAGGCTCGCACCGGCTCTGCCCAATGATAGCATACCCCATTCGCCTATTTGTACCTTGTGTGGTATAAAGTATGATAGGGGAGACTTCATTTTTGAAGTTTCCCCTATTTATTTTTCATCACTAAGTTCAAGACACAATGTCTCCTTTTAGCATCGGCATAGCCTAAGGCATCGCTATCGAAGTCCACCGGATTCTTCATATCAATCTAATTATTAGCGATTACCTAAGATAGTCCATACTACCCCATCTGCTACCACTTGCGGAAGGAGAATGTGTATGAAATGTTCAGCGTGGGCCAGAGGGCCGTTGAACTACTCATGCTACCTGAATAGCTCATAAATCCGAGGTCTATATCCCAGTCGAAGTCTGCCAACGTAAGAGTCAGTCCTCCTGAAATTTCCAGTTTCCCCAATGCCACACCAACCATTAGGGAAGGCGCCATTGCGGCATCCAGCTCCACGAGAGGTGTGATTTTCTTGTCGTAGAGGTAGTATCTCATAGAGATACCACTCATGGGGAGAGTGAACTGACTTTTGACACCGAGATTGAAATGGGGACCCATTTGCCAACCAAAAGTAGTGGCGGTATAACCTGGCAATCCTTCTTGAAGGGTGAATGTGAATCCGTGGGACCGATAAAGGCCACCATCCCATTGCTGGGAGGCCTTGGCGTTGTTTGTGGTTCCGATCAATGCCCCAAATATCAAAACCATTGCAATTATTTTTTTCATAAGGCGATAATAATTAATGGGAGGCTCTAAAAATACAATTTTGGGGCTGTTGGTGTTCTACGGTGAGCCTCGTTTAGCCGATTCGCACCTAAATACAAATTTTTTGAGCTTTGCTCGCTTCATTTCAGTGGGGGGCTTTGCTCATGACGTCTTGTTCTCCAGGCTTAGTCCAAATGCACATTGGCCTCCGCTCTAGATTCGAAAGACGATGCAAAGATACAAACTTTTTCTTACTTCGAAATCATAATCAATATATTTTTGCATTTTTCTTTTCAGAGTAGTGGTCGTCAGTGTGTTGTGTGGATGTGATGTTCCAATATCTAGGCTGTTTGTTGATTCCCGGTCGAGGTGTTTTTTCCAAACGGCAGAAATCGTAGATCAGATTTGTATGAAAGATTTTCAGATTTTGCCCTCCCAAATCCCCGTTTGTCCAACATGTCGTCAAACTCTACATAGACCGAAGCCGCCTGTGACGACTGCCCTCAGTACGACTCCTCTGCCCAATAATCCAACGCCAAGAATCATGTGGCGAAGCGGCTGACACAAAGCGCCTCTAGACAAACCTGCTTACGTATGCACTTATCTTATGTCTGGCAGTATCAATGAAAAAAGATGGAGTCATTTGTGAGAAGGCAATAATATGCGGAGGCTTTTCGTTATAGAAAAAAACATAATACATTCAGATATGACTATACTTTATATTGTTACAGAAGTCGAAAAACTCGTTGACCAGCAACCTGAAAACCGTGTGCTGGGAGTATATAGCAGCAAGGAATTGGCCCAAGAGAGTATGGTCAAGTACATCATTGGTGTCAAAGAGATGGCAGGCTCCGATATGTCGTGGAGCCAGGAGGTGACAGAACAAGGGCTCTCGTTGACCGACTCCCAGGGTCGCAGCCACACATTCAATATCGTAGTGCGCAATCTGGATGAGTCGGTGTAGGGGCTCTGATGAAAAGAATTTGTTTTAATCCCGATTCAAAGCAGATGATTCATTAAGTGATGATAAAAAAACTTGTGACACTATAGCATCACGACTTGATACGATATTCTGCTCCGCTGCGCAATTCCTGTGGACCACTATCGAAGTCCACAGGAATTCTTCATATCAACTCCAAAATATCTCAACAATCTAAAGCAAAACCTTACCACCCGTAGGTCGGCGACTGAAATGGAGCTAACTTATTATCTCATCATTACTAAGATGCTGCCATGTAAAAGATTGTGGTAGATAAATGATCTTTCCCGACAGGAATGATACTATTTGTAATAATAGAATTCCTATCATGGAAATCCATAGTTAATATACGTATAATTAGCCTTTCGGCAAAGCGTCTATCGGTGCGATTGCAACCTCTCCTACAGAGCGGCAATCTTGTAGAGCACTTTTTCCAGTTTGGCCTTCATCTCGTTGCCGGTGCAGTCGTATCCGTTGCTGATCACGGCAAAGCTCAGCAGTTCGCCCTTGGTGGTGGTGACATAGCCGGCGTAGGATTTCACACCGTCCATGGTGCCCGTCTTCATCTTCACGGTGACGGTGCCAGGCAGGTTGGGCAGCATGTTTTTCACTGTGCCGCTTTGGCCTACCACGCCTAGGGAGTTGGAGAAATCGTTGTAGATTGGCATATAGCTCACCTCGTTGAGGAAACGGCAAAGGAAATCGGCTGTGACACGGTCGTTGCGTGAGAGTCCGCTGCCATCTACCAGATTCACGCCGCCTGTGTTGAGGTTCTGTTCACGGAAGAAATCGGCCATCACCCTGGCTCCATTGGCATAGCTGCCCTTGCCGTATTTCATGTAGCCCAGGTACTTATAGATACACTCGGCATACATATTGTTGCTGGTGAGGTTGGTGTATTGCGCTATCACATAGTAGGGGTTGGAATAGTAGTCGAGGATGGTATGGAGTGTGGTGCCCTGCGAGAAGACTTCCGACACATGGCTGGCTACATTGATTTTGTTGTTGCGAAGATAGAGGGCAAACTGTTCGGCACAGCGGGCTGCCGGGTTGGGAAGCGAGGCACGGATGGGGAATTTGGTCTTGCCCAGTGGCACAGTGCCGCGACATAGACGTACGGAATTGAAGGGGTCGCCATACACGATCACTTGGTCGCCGCTGTTGGCATCGCCTGTAAGCACCTCGTTCTGGTTGCGTATATCGAGTGGTGTAGGCGAGGTGCCTACGATCTCGGCGGGGTAACCGCGTTTGGTGCCGGCTTTGAAGTAGATGAAAAACATGTTCTCGTGGAAGTTGAGACCGCACACGCCACTACCATAGTAGTTGCCGATGTCGCCATACTGCCAACTGTCGTGCAGCGGCTGGTTGTCGAAAATGGTAGCGTCGTAGCATATCTTGCCATCGATGGCTTTGATGCCTTGCGACTGTACGGCTCTTAACCAAGAGGCGAAGAGGCTGTCGGGGCAGGTTTGGCGATAGCGGTATGAACCCAAGAGCGGATCGCCGCCGCCTATGATATAGAGGTTGCCATGGAGCGTGCCTTTGTCGTCGATAGATCCGCTGTAGGCCAAGGTGGTCTTGAATCTGAAGTCGCTGCCCATGGTCTTGAATCCCAAGGCGGTGGTGAATAGCTTGGTGAGCGATCCGGGTATGAGCGAACGATGTGCCTCGTAGGTATAGACCACGGAGTTGTGGGTCACGTTGTGGACGGCTACGCTCAGTGAGGCATGCACCATCGACTCGTCTTGCGCCAGGTCGCGCACTACTTCGTCTAAGGCATCCTTGTTTTGGGCAAAAGCACAAAGTGGCATTATTGTGGCCATGACGAGTAGTGATAGGATGGATTTTATATATCGCATATGTTATGTGTCAATTAGTATTAATACCGGGTACGGACAAGTACCATGAGTTGAAAATGAAGTTTCGTACCATATTTGCTTCCCCTGCCATGTGCTCATGAAAGGGGAAACTTCATGCACGATCTTTGTTTGGTGATGATAAAAAATAACTTGAGACAATGATTCTTTTTTTTATCATCACTTATATTACGCAAAAGACACAGAATTATTGCCTGTCTATCCAAAGAAAAAGCCTGTCCGATGGGGGCGGGCAGGCTTAGGTTTTCAGTATCAAAAGTTTTTGACTATTGTTGCTTCAATGATTTGTTGATCTCATCAATACGATTCAACAGTGCGTCTTTGCCGAACTTCGACACCGACGAGGTGAAGAATATCTCGGGTAGTTCTTCCCATTCTTCGGCCAGCGTCTTCTTATAGTAGTTCACGTTGGCAGCTAGGTCGCGCTGGCGCTGCTTGTCGATCTTGGTGAATACGATGCTCAGCGGCACGCCGTGTTGGCCTAGGAAAGAGATAAACTCTAGGTCTATGGCCTGGGGTGGTATGCGGGAATCGACCAGCACAAAGGTGTTGATGAGGGCTTCGCGTTTCAGGAAATAATCCACTATCATCTTTTGCCATAGTGCTCGCGAGGCCTTGGATGTGCGAGCATATCCGTAGCCGGGCAGATCTACTAGGTACCAGCTGTTGTTGATCAGGAAGTGGTTGATCAGCTGAGTCTTGCCGGGCTTCACGCTGGTCTTGGCCAGACTGCGGTTGTTGGTGAGCATATTGATAAGCGACGATTTGCCCACGTTGCTGCGGCCGATGAAGGCATACTCGGGTAGTCCCGTGTCGGGACATTTCCGATAGTCGCTGTTGCTTATCACAAAAGAGGCGGATTTGATTTCCATGGCACGGCTATTGGTTGTTGTTGGGTTTGATTTTCGATACGATCTTCTTCCTTATCGATTTGCGTTTGGCTTTGCGTTTCATACGTTTGGCCTTGCGGGGTTCAATAGTCTCCGATTCAAAATCGGTGGTAGCACGCACGCGGGCCTGCTTCAGTTTCTTGAGTTGCAGCATGTTTTCGCGTTCGGCAGGACTGTCGTGACGGTGGTTTCTCCACCAAGGCAGGCGTTGCAGGTTGATCTTGAAGAGGTTGCCGCGGTCGAAGTCGCGGTTTTTCTCTTGGTAGGTCTCGAAGTAGCGGCCTTTCTTCTCGGGGAAGATGTCGAAGAGCTTCACTATGATACCTGTCTCGTCGGTGTTGCCAAATTCCTCGTTGAATGCCGAGCCAAACACTCTCATGGTGGGGCTCAGGTTGATGTAGGCGTTGAAGAGTGGCGGTATGAACTCGTTTACGGCACGAGCCTCGCGCTGTATGATCTGGAAGTCCTCCTTGAAGTTGTTGCCGCAAAGCACTTTGTCCAGTTCGTTGAGATCCACATCGAGTTTCAGTGGCACACGCGGAATCACCAAGCCATCACGGTCGGGGAAATGTTTCTTCAGATAGTAAAACAGCAGTGCCTTGATGCGTGGGTTCATGTCGGGGTATGCCGTCACCTTGCCCATGAAATAATGTGTCTCGGGTACCTCGATACCCACAGCGCCCAAACCGTCCCATAGGTTGTCGAGCGAGTACATGCCTTTGCGCAGGTTGTGGCTGGGCTGGTAGGCGGGCTGCACCCAGGCCCTGGCCATCTCGATGGTGTAGGGCAGGTACTTCTCTATGAACTCGTCGCTGTAGTGAAACAGATGGGCCATAGGGGTGAGAAACTCGCCGGAGGCGTCGCGAAACATGTTGGTGCCATGAATAAAGCGGTATCCGCCCACTATCTCCTCGTCGGCCGGATCCCATACTATGAGCTGTTTGAAGCAGTAGGGGTCGGGCAACGTGTCGAACTCGTCGATATCTACAGGCTGGCCGGTGCCGCCACCTTCCGATGCAAACGATATCTCGCGCAAGCGGCCTATCTCCTGCATCACGTTGGGTGACCGGTGGGCGGTGGTAATATAGATCTCCTTGTTGCCATAGTTGGTGCGACGAAGGAAATGACGTTCTGAGAGTTCTTGTTTAAGTAACTCTTTCTCTACAGGGGGGCGAATATATGATAGGTCCATGAGCGAGGAAGTTTGATTTTTTTTTAGTGAACAGTGATGAGGGGTCTAAACTGTTTTTTTGTTGATTTGATGGATGATCGGTGGTATGACGAATGCTTTTTACTGGTGAATCGTTGAATTAGGCTAATCGCTTCTTTTATCGTTTGATTCTTCAGGGAATGGATGATCTATCCGTTCGCCATCAGCCTACTTGCCGAATTCTGCATCGGGATTGTCTTTCAGTTTATACACGAAGTCGTGAACCATGTCGGCCCACTCTTGTGCCGAGTGGCGGTTGTCGAAAGTCGAATAGGGGATAGGCTTGCCATAGATCACACGGAAGGTCTTGCCACGCTGGGCAAAGAGCTCGCTGGGGAGCAAAGCCATCTCGAAGTTGAACTTGATGCCCATTCGTTTTCTTAGGTTGGCAATGGTGTAGAATCGTTTTCTGTTTACCGCGTCGAAAAACACAGGCACCACGTCGCGCTGGTACTTCACCGCTTTCTTGACGAAGGTGCTCTTCCATCGGGGGTCAACAACCTTACCGTCCGTCTTGCGCGAGCATAGCCCGGCAGGGAAATAGAGCAGACAGTTCTTGTCGGCAAAGGCGGCCTCGATGCCGGCTACCGTGGTGGTATTGCGGTGCACCTTATCCACAGGAATAAACACAGGAGCCAGTCCGGGTAACGCCATTAAGAAGTCGTTGACGGGAAATTTGATATCGCCGCGACGCTCACCTACGGCACTGATCAGCGCCATGCCATCGGCGCCACCCAAAGGGTGGTTGCCTGCCACGATGGGGTAACCCTCGGTGGGTATCCGCTCCGGATGTTCCATCACCATGGTGATGTCTAAGTATTCCAAGATGGCAGTGGCGAAATCCACACCTTTGCGGTCGCGGTACTTATAGATACCTTCGTTGATCTCTTCGATATGGAGCAGTCGCTTCAAAAAACGGACCACAAAACGAGGCAGTTTCACCTTTTTAGAGGCAAGCAGCTTCTCTAAATCAATATAGTTTTCTGTAATCTCTATCTGTTTTTCATTGACTTCCATATCAGAAACGCAGTTCGGTAAATAAGTGCAAAGATAATAAAAAATGTTTATATGCCAACGAAATGTGTTATTTATGAATCGAGAATGGTGTGAAAAGTGAACAAAAAGTCAACGATGAAACGATATCCTGATACTTTTATCTCCATACCTTTGAAATTGGTGCTATTATCATCGGCTCTTCAATTCGATGCATGTGTATAGACATGTTGATGTTGTAGTACCTCTATCTTAATGAGTACCGTTGCAAGGCTTTTGCCAATTGATAGGAATGCTCTTCACGAAGCCATGATGGGGATATTACCTCAATACAATCAGCATATGATAATAAAAGTCGTTTGATCTCAAAGTTGATTTTTACCGATAGTTTGACTTCAAATCTGTCGTTGTCAAGTTCTTTTATTCTTTGAGAACCATGCAATGGATTTGATTGAAAATAATATCTTGTATTTCCATATACCCAGAGTGTAACAGATTCAACCTTTTCGTTAGGAACAGTTATTCCAATCACATCCTCCCAATAATCTTGCCAATTAATAGTACTCTCGATATAAGATTCCTTTAGTGGTGTGGTCTTGATGATTCTGTCTAAGGGGAAAAGACTTGTTTTCGAGGGATAGTTTGATGTTACACCGGCTACATACCAACGCTTGTTGTATTGCTTTATGTATTGCGGGTGAAATCTATACGTGGTTTGAGACTTGCCATATGGCTTGTATTCAATTTGTTGTGGCGATTTGGATACTATCGCATTATAGAAATATTGGAGATATTCTATTCCTTCAATAAATGGATTTTCTTCAAATTCAAAATAAGGGGTGTCGTGATTATCCAATGATAAGATTTGGATGTTTTCTATTGTCTCTCTTAAGGTTTGCATCTGAGGAAGTCCTTTGAATGATGATAATGTTGAAATAAGTAATTTTAAGTATTGTCGTTCTTCTTCATTAAAAGGATTGCCAGAAATGGAAAAATTAGGATCTTTATACGCGTAATAGGTCTTGGTTCCATCTTTGGTTTTCTGAATATCAGCGAGCCCGCCTTCTGGTGACTTCATGAATGCAATATCGTTGTAAATAGTCCTTCTGCTTATGGTTCCACCGTTTGGTAATGATTCTGCCAAACCTTCGTTGACGGCATGAATAAGGTCGTCAATTTGGTATTTTTTAGAATTGTTTCGAAAGCAGTTGTCTAATATTAAGCATCTGATTCTTTGATTTTTATTTGATGGCATAATGCTTGATTAAGAGTATGTTGATGCTGCAAATATACGAATTGTTATTGTTTGTGCAAATAGATTGCATGGAGGAATCGTAATTTTGCATCGTCTTTCAATGGTTGGAAGGTGAATGAAACATTTGTTAAACATAAATATATGAATCATGTAAAAGATTGTCTGTGCTAAATTTATTGTCTCTATATTCAATAATTATTTCAATAATCTATTTGTTTTTATTATCTTTGCATTTTATTTCCCGTTACAATGAACGAACAGAACATCCCATATTTTGCTAAAGTTATCGAGAAACTACCTTCTATATCCGCGTTGCATAAAAGTCTTTTCTCGAAAAAGAAAGATTATAGTACTATAAAAAATGCTATAGACGAGTTTCAGTTATCTGATGAAGTGTATACCAAGTTATTGAGTAAATTAGCCTCTGAAATTGCCAGTCTTAGTCATCAGCTAGAAGAAATTGAGATTTCTCTTAAGGAGGATGAATTAATTGCTTCTTCGCAAATAGACGCTTTGTCAACCACTCCACCCCAAAAGAAGATCTTTACAATGGGAGAAATCTTTGGAATAAATGAATACGATTCTTCTTGGTATAATGCGTATCATGTAGATGAAGGTTTCTATATGGATCCCGATGTCTGTGATCCTTGTTCTGAATCGGTATTTTTAAGTCCAGACGACTTAGTCTATTCGGAAGATTTCGAGGGCCGTCAAATTTTAGATGCAAGGTTTTTTGGAGCGAGATTCTATGATGGAAAATTACATTGTAAATTGATGTCGGTGTCGGATGAGGGTTCCAGTGAATTTTGGGATACGGATAAGCTTAAAACACGTCTTAGTAATGAGTCACTCTATGACGAAGATGGAATGCCTTATGTTTATACTCATCCGGATACTTTTGACTTAATACCTCTGGAAATACGTGGCTATGAAAATGTTATCGATTGGTATCATTTAGGTGATTTTGAATTCCACCATTGGGCGCTTACATGCGAATCAACTCAGCGACAAGCTTTGGCTCTTTCAATTGACGATAAGTTATCAATTGACGATTTTCAATTAATTAGGGTTTCAATTGATGAGTATTTCTCTTGGAAACGATTCAAACAATCGCAAAATAAGCCAGTGGAAGCAAGAACTGCCTTGACCAAGCTTATTAGTCATTTAGAGGTGACCCAGAGAACATCAGATGAAATCCTTGTTCAAATATTGGGTGAGTTGTATTTACTTCATTATCCCAACCAACAAAGATATCAGGGTGGTTACTGCCTTAATTATTTACAAAGAATAGGTTTTTCCACTTGCTTCTCTGATTATTTGAGTGAAGAAGAAATCACTCTATTAAATGCTAATTATGCATTTGTTGTCGATGAAGTATGTTCGTCGGCTGCAGATTATGGTTTAGGGGAAGGATGTTCAATGCATCATCAATCGAAAGAGTTGTCAAAGTTCTGTATGCATATTTTATTGTCGCAAAATCCTGATCCAAAGTATCATGATGTGGTGTCTGTAAAGAACCCCTTTTCGGGAATGGGGGATTCTTTTTCTGTCCAGCATAATAAAGATTACAGTATTCATGGCTATGAAGACAATCCTACGGCCCTCTTTGTTTCAAAGATAAGATGCGGTTATGTCTCAAACATAGTATCCGATAATAATACTATTAATGATGATAATCCATTGAACCATATAGATGGAGACTTCGTGATTATGACCCCGCCAACTGATATTTTGGATCCAGACAATTCGTTTTTTTCAAAGAATTCTGATGATTCTCGAGCGGTGAATGATCTTGCGAGAAAAGCATATAAAACAGTCGATTCTTTTGCACTTCATTTGGCTTTAGCCGGTAATGCCAAACATGTTGTCTGTGTTATGCCAAAGAAATTTACAAATAGTGATGAATATGCTCAATTGAGGATGGAATTGATAGAATCTCAGCGTCTTCGTTGTGTGATATTACTATCTTCTGATACGGTATCTTATTCTTCTGATGATGTTTGTATTGTGGTATTAGGAGAGAAATTGGAGAATCCTACAGTTAAGATGGTTAATGGACTCTCGTATATGGTTGAAACAAAATTCTCAGAAAAGGGAATATTTGCATGGGAAGAATTGTATAAAGATTATTTCAATAATTTGCAAGATTGTTGTCGAGATGTCACATGCCAAGATATTGTCGCGAATAATTACAATGTTAACCCTCTTGTGTATTTTATCGATTGTCCAGTTGATTGCATTAAAATAGGGGATATTATTTCCCCTGTGTTCATCGAATCTTCTCGTGCTAAGCAGTATGTTTCCCCAGGGGATATACCTTTTGATTTTATTAAAAAAGAACCCGTGCCACATGTTGGTAAAGAGGAAGTTTCCGTCTATATAGTAGAGGGACCTGCCTTATTGGCCTCTTTATCAGGAAAACTTAGAGTGTGTAAGTCAAAGAGTTCGAAGGTTGCTATAAGCACTGATATATTTGCGTTTCGAATAAAAGATAATACCATCGATGAAGATTATCTTCTTGTTCAACTGATGGGGAATTTTGTAAAGAAACAATTTGATGCTTTGTCTGTTGGGAATGCTATTCAACATATCCGTAAAGATGATTTTTTGAATATCCGAGTTGAGTGGACTCCCAAAGAACAGCAATTGCAGTCTGTTAGGGATTACCTAAACAGTCTTGTTGGGAAGGCTGAATTTCAGATTGATAAGCAGCTGGCGGATTTCCAAGAAGAACTCCGTACAAGAAGGCATAATATGAGAACCCCACTCAAACAAATCAAAGATTCTATGCGTTTGCTATCTTTCTCTGTGTCAGAAATATCATCGTCGCAGAAAAACCTTTCTGATGAGATGTTGGAATATCTTAAAAGACAAGAATCGGCATTGAATAAATTGTCAGAAATGATATCCAATATGGACAAGGTCGTTGAGTTCCCTAAAGGAGAAGTGGTTTCGGTGTATGAACTTCTTCAGTCCTATAAAGGACAGGAAGATAGATACTTTATACGGTGCAATATCCTTCCAGAATATCGTCAAATTACAATCATGGTAGATAAGGGTGCTCTCTCAACTTGCATAGACTTGATAATCGACAATGCCAAGCAGCATGGTTTTGTAGATGTTAGTCGTACTGATTACGAGATAAAAATGTCGATGAGTATAGAGAGAGACCAGAATCGTTGTGTGATAATTATCGAGAATAACGGAAAACCTTTGCCAGAAGGATTCGATCAGCATAGATATTCCATATTAGGAGAAAAAGGTCCTGGCTCGAGAGGTGAAGGACGAGGGGGTAATTATGTTGCCAGAATGACAAAAGCCTATGGAGGGGACTTCTCTATAGTATCAGGTGTTGAGAATGATAAAGCGAATACGGTTGTGAAATTAATATTTCCAATAAATTATGATTAGTAAATATAAATATAATATACTTTGGATTGATGATCAATGGGAGGAAATGTCGTCCTACATTGATATTTGTCGAAAAAACGGAATTGAGCTAACCCCATGCAGATACGCAGAGGATGGCGTGAAATTATTTGAAGAAAAACTATTTAGGTGGGATGGTGTGATACTCGATGCAAAGCAACAGATGAATTGCGACACAGCTACTAATCTTTCTGGATTGAGCTATTGCAAAGCTATGATAGATAAGTTGGAACATTTGCGGTCGGTGCCTTACTACGTTTTTACAGGACAGACTGATCTTGTAGATGATCAAACATTCAAGGATATATTTGGCAATTTTTATATTAAGACCGATGATCATAGCGAGGCTCAATTGCTTGAGGATATCAAAATCAATGCTGACAAACTGCCCGAGACGCAAATGAGAATGAAATTCAGTGATGTTTTTAAATTATCTAGTGAGATAGATCGGGATTTAATAAACATACTCCCTTATTTAGAGCCTGATCAGTCGGCCTCAATCGAAGTATTTAACCAGATGCGCAAAGTGCTGGAGTGGGTTTTCCTACATTGCAGTAGGACGGGTGTATTGCTGATAGAATTTAATGGCACTAATTCTAATGAGTGTAGTAGGTTTTTAGCCTCACTTCCAGATAGGTATGTTCCCGAAGCAATCAAAAGAAGTCTTCATTCTTGTGTGTCGATATGCAATGAAAAAAGTCATAGAGGAAATGAAGAGAACAATGACGTAGAATCGCCTTATCTGATTAGAAGCACCATCTATGAATTGCTTAATATTCTTCATTGGTGTTTGTCTCTTCCTAAAAGTTCTTCCGAATGCTTTGCATTGAAGAATAAGATTGAAAATATCAAGGTTGAGAGAACTGAGACTGGAGAAAATGATCAAAAGAGTAGGCCTTTAAAGAGGGATGTCAATTCTTTAAACAATGTAAAAAATGATAGGTACTCGTCTAAGAGAAGCGTACAGATTCAGCAAGATGCCGATGGTAATTTCTTTTATGAACAGAGGATTTTGTTGCCGTATAAGAAATGTGAAGGTAGAAACGGCGCGTATGTAATCGTTGATGAGGTGGAGCCTAATACGGACCAACATACACTAGATAGGTATTCTCTTTTTGCAAAGAAGATAATGTTTGCAGAGAATTAGTGATTGTAAAATCGCTTTGATAGCAATATGTGAAATATCGATATGTTGCAGGGGCCGTGGGGGATTCCCCACGACCTCCCAAAAAAGAATTAACAATGATGTATCTTACTTTGATCCTTTGATGATTTTTAACCAAGAGACAATTGTTCCTGTTGTAGGTTCTATTTTTAAACTACTCTATATAAGACTTTTCCAATGTTTATAATGGAATTTGTAAATTATTTAATCCTCAATGTGCTATCATGAAAACTATTTCTGTTTTCCCGGTCTAATTTAAAACAACGGGTTGATGAGGTGGGCTTTTAATCGAAAGTGTTCCAATTTCACGATTCCGTTTGAAAAACGCAGGACTTCTTTTTTTTATAGAAGCATAATGCTCTTGTTGCCTAGGGCACTGCAAGAGGTACTATGGTTGTAGGTATGGAATAGCAGAGAATGAATATCTGTTATGAGGAGGATGCTCCATAATACAAAAGCAGGAATCCTTGTTTTGTCTATGTGCAAAAGCATTCTGAGGCCATGCTTCTTTTGTTTAATTATGGGCGTTTGGGCCTAACCCCAGAAAAAATAGTTGTGCCCGATGACGTATTAGGGCTATTGTTATGAATGATAAAACGCATATCAAAATGAAAGGTTTTGTTTTGTTGTTTGTGTTGCTTTGCTGTGTTAGAGTTTCTGGTGGCTGTCTACATGCGCAAAGTTGTAGGGTTCAAGGTGTAGTAAGGTATTATCATAATGACTATTATGGATGGAAGCCAGATGTGGGCGCTGAAGTTTGGGTTGTTCCCAAGAACAAAAAATATCCTACAAAGCTATGGCTTCATTATCAGGATCAATGTGAGAAATGGCTGCTTTATCGCAAACTTGCACAACATGTTTATGGTCATCAAAAATCTTTGGAAGAGAGTGGATTTGTCGGTGAAGATAGTTTGCTGGCTTTGTCTCTGGAGTGCCTTGTGCAAAGAATCTATGTAGAGAATCCTGATAATAAGTGTATCGTGAAGCAAGCCCTTATAACAGGTGATGGATTTTATTCGATAAATATCCCTTATGGAAGGTATTACATTATATGTAAATCGGCAAATCGCAGAAGAGGTACGATGTTAGAACATGAGAATCGGTATTACATTTGTGAGGTGAATCTCAATAGTGGTTCGAAGATTTTAAATATTGATTTTGATATTGATAGGATAGACTAGCCTTGGCTCAAAACTATAGGGATATTTAGCCTATATATGTAACTTCTAGAAAGTCTTCCCTGTTGGCCTTGTGTTTGTTTATTCTGTGTTTCCTGAATCCTTTTTTGAAGTCACATTATTCATTCGGAGGTCTATGCTATTTTCATTAGTATAGACTTCTTTCTTCAATTTTTAATGTTGGAAGATGCGTATGATGATCTTGTTGATATATTTTTACGATAACAAATGGTGAACAATAAGATACTACCATCGATATGCCTCCGTAGTGCCTACGATATGCCTTTGGAGTATGGATGTGGAATTATCAAACAATACTTCGGAATTTTTTAGTTCAATAATTTGATTATTAGTATTTTAATTAAATATTATTAACTTAAAAAAAAATTGGTCAAGTGGCTGAAAATGAGTATCTTTGTAAATGATTTCCTATAAACACAAGGACACCACATTTTCAAGCCCGCTCAACCATTATCAGTACGCCTGTAGAAGGGCTTTGTCGGCCATTCCCGGCATCAAAAAGGCATTTGTCAACTTTTTAATAGAAACGCTGATGCTATTCGTTTTATTGCCCCGAAAAGCAAATTTCACTCAGATGGGAATCTATGGAAATTACTGCGAAAAGACCTTTCGGAAGAACTTTTCCAAGCCATTCCCATGGATTGACTTCAACATCGAGCTCAGCAAGCACCTGTTCCAGCCCTCCTCACGAAAAGCAATAGCCATAGACCCAAGCTACATTTTCCGTCCTCGGGGATGTTCTGAGGGCGGGGTGTTGTGTCGGATTTGCAATCCGACACATATAAATATAAGGATTTGCAATCCGCATTAAATAATTCATTATAAATAATGTATGATATGTTTGCGGATTAAAAATCCTTATATTAGGCAGGCTCGGATTATAAATCCGAGCCAACGTGAATTGTGAAATGGAGAATTGGCAATACATCCGTGTATCGTCTATTTACTTTTCACTATTTTGCGATTTATTCCTCACCTTTCGCAAGCAAAACATTTTTCTGCGTGGGG
>JAZUDW010000043.1:0-7428 GCA_045639845.1 Bacteroidales bacterium | reverse complement strand
CCTGCTGCTGCAGTGCAGTAAGCGTGCATCGGGTGGCAAACAGGCTCTGAAGGCTGTCGGATTGGCTCCACAGGCGGTAGTACTGGGCTTCGACATGCCGACGCTGTGGCGTCGGAAGTTGGGAGGAGGCCCACTGATAGTTGTTGGAACTATACTGATAGTAGAACCAGCTGGGTGCCTGCCGGGACTGCTCCAGGTGCAGTTGCAGCAGGCTGTGCCGCATAGGCCACTGCCAGTGTGCCTGCAGGCGATAGTCGCCATCGTCGTGGGCCTGAGAGCCTACGCGGTAGCCGAAGAGCCGAAGATGGGCGGGGCCAAGGGATATGAGAGCCTGGGCAAAGAGGCCGGTGGCGGCCCACTGGTGGGCGGCAAGGGAGGAATAGTCGATGGATCGAAGTTTTTCTTCTACGCCCAGGAATACTTTGACGGGGTTGCGCCAAAGGGAGTCGAGATAGGCATCGTTGGTCCAATAGCATCGGGCGGCGAACTGGCGGGCTAGGGTGGAATCGAGGGTGGTGGCGGTAGAGTAAAAATAGTCGGGGTAGTAGCCCATGGGGGGCTGGAGGTCGGAGTAGTGGCGCGAGTGGCGACTATAGTCGATATCGAGGGCAAGGACGCCTGTGTTGAAGATGCGGGGTTGCGATACATAAAGGGTATCGACCACGAGGCTGTCGGCCGCGAGGGGTATGTGGCGGGGGCGCTGTTCGGTGACCTGCCGCACGGTGTTGTAGCTCTGATGCACGAAGGCTTCTGTCCCGCGCCAATGGTTGGAGGCCTGGTAGAGCGACACGGGCACACCGGGGCGCGTGGAGCTGGTGGAGGATGAGAGGTAGCCAGGATCGGGCACACCGCCGTTTTCGTCGTGAGCAAAGTCGCGATAGAGTATGCCCGAGCGGAGCTGATAGCGGCTGTTGCGGCCCCAATAGGCTGTGGTGACGTCGAGGTAGTGGTTTTTGAGTGCGGAACGGGTATATACGCCCGAACGGCTGAAGAGGGTATAGTCGAGTGCCACATTCCACCGCGAGTTGATATTCTGCGAATGGATGGCTTGAAACTGGTTGTCGCCATTGAGGGAGCCTCCGTAGCGCAACGAGGTGAAGGGGCGCCGCACATGGAAGTGCGACACTTGCGAAGGCTGAGAAGCATAGCCTTGCTGCACCTGCATGGGCAAGATGGCCGTTGATTGCTGCAACAGGGGGTTGAGGAAGAGGTGCGGACGGCCGAGACCGCCTACGCCGAGGGCGAAGGGAGCCATCACCCCGTCAAGGGGATCGAAGACGGAGACGCCGTCGGGGTCGAGCGACGGATGCCGTACGGTGTCGATCTTGACACTGAGCGGGGCCATACAGTAGAGATAGACGGCATCTATCTGGTCGACCTCATCTTCCTCCACATGGCTGTAGTCGATGCCGTTGGAGGTGCTGGACGACGCCGTGTCGTTTTGACTGCCGAAGGGGTTGCGGGCGTTGGCACCGGGATTGAAACCGCCACGATTGGCCGTGGGTGGTTTGTTGCCGGCATTCGAGAAGCCGCCTATACCTTGGGCCAAAAGAGTGCTGCCCCACATCAAGATGGGGAGCAGCAGTACGATTCCGAATCTATTGCGTCTATCCATTGGAGATGGTTATCTGTTGAGTTGTTGATTTATTCGTGATGAGTGATCAGTGAGGCTATCGATGTTTAGTTGTTTAAATGTTTATTTGAAGGAGTCATCAAATCATCAAATAAACAATTCAACGATTCAACAACAGTTTATTATAGTGATCGGTTATCAGTAAGATTATCGCAGCCAGCTCCACTGCGGTCGCCGGCCTCTGGTTGACCTGAGGGCTCCCTTCGGTCGCGTTGAGGTACGCAACAATCAATCCAACCGAAGATCTGAGACCGCAGTGGATCTAACAAATAAGCGATTCACCAAATAAAGAGCGACCCTCGGGAGCCTTACCGATCACTATATTATTTATTCAAGAAACGCTCAACATCCATGGCGGCCACACAGCCTTTGGCGGCTGCCACGATGGCCTGACGATAGTGAGGATCGCATACATCGCCTGCAGCGAAGACACCTTCGACGCTGGTGGCACTGCTGGGGTTTTGTACCTTGATGTAGCCTTCGGCATCAAGTTCGAGCTGACCATTGAGGAAGGCCGTCTGGGGCTGGTGGCCAATAGCAACGAAGAAACCAGCGATATCGATATGCTTGGTCTCGCCAGTCTTCACATCTTTGAGGTCGGCACCGGTGACACCGTCCATATCGTCGCCGCAGATTTTCTCGGTGACGCTGTTCCAAAGCACTTCGATCTTGGGGTTGGTGAGCACTTTGTGCTGCATGGCCTTGCTGGCACGGAGCTCATCGCGGCGCACGATCTGATATACTTTGTTGCAGAGGGTGGAGAGGTAGTTGGCTTCCTCGCAAGCCGTGTCGCCACCACCTACTACGGCCACGTCGAGACCACGGTAGAAGAAACCGTCGCAGGTGGCACAAGCCGACACACCCTGACCATAGAGCTGCTTCTCGCTGTCGAGACCCAACCAGCGGGCGGTGGCACCAGTGGCAATGATGATAGCTTCGGCTTCGATCTCGCGGCCACCATCATCAACAGCATGGAACGGGCGGCTGCTGAGATCTACTTTTTCGATGACACCGCTGCGGATATCGGCACCAAAACGCTCGGCTTGTTTGCGAAGATCGAGCATCATATCGTTGCCGGAGATGCCCTCGGGATAGCCGGGGAAATTCTCGATCTCGGTGGTCATGGTGAGCTGACCATTGGGTTGAAGACCTTCGTAAATAATGGGTTTGAGGTCGGCACGACCTGTATAGATACCTGCGGTGTAGCCAGCAGGACCAGAACCAATGATTAAACAACGTGTATGTTCCATAGTATTGATATTTTTATTTTTTAGTTATCGATAAGGATGTCGATTTGTTGATTTGAATAAAGTGATCAGTGAAGAAAGATCAGCTAATACTGAATTATTGTTGATTTGTTGAACTGTTTATCTGTTGATTTGATGATTGCAGACTCCCTCAAATAAACAATTAATCAGTGATAGCCTCACCGATCACTCATCACGAATAAATCAACTATAATTTCCACTATTTTGATATTTACGGATTAGAAACAGAAAGAGAGGCCTGCCACAAGGTTGCGGTTGAACACGCCCATGTTGCTGCGAAAGATGCGGTATGTGCCTGTGCCACTAACGAGAGTAACAGGCAGGAGGGAATTGTAGTAACGCACGAAGACACCTAGGTGTTCGCCCAAACGGACCTGGGCGTCGAGCATAAGCGGCAGGCGGTCGAACGAACGATAGTTGCTCTGCTGCTCTACGTTTTCGACGGTGCCGAAATCGAGCACCGATGCATCGGCAAGGAAGGCTGGCGCTATGCCGGCGCCCACGCGCAGCTGATTGTCATCGCCCATACGCATGGCATAGGTGAGTGCCAATGGCAGTTCTACATACGAGAGTTTTATCTTACGGTCGATGCTGGGAATACGTGAGCCTTTCTGCATCAAACCTATCTCCACCATCATACGGATGGGACTATCGGCGTCTTCACCCAAGGGGAAGGTGGTATTGATACCGGCTTGATAGCCGAAGAGGTTGTAGAAGCCGGCACCGTCGCCGTCAATCTGGCTCATAGAGAGACCCGCCAAAGCAGTGAAGTCGAAACGCGGCTCACTATGACGTCCGCGTTGGGCCATCACTCCGGTGGTACTGGCGGCGCACGCCATCACTACGGCTACTATTATGAGTTTTATGTTTTTCTTCATTTCAATACAATATCAAATGTTTCAGATACTTGCAAAAAGTTGATCGTCATCTTTTATGACTTTGAGGAGGACATGCGGTTCACGATGTCTGTGGTGGAAAAACCATCAACGAATGGCAACGTCTGAACCACCCCGCCTCGGGCTTTAACGATATCATAGCCGACAATATTTTCTATCACATAGTCGCCACCCTTGACAAGGATATCGGGCTGCACGGCCTCAATGAGACGGTATGGGGTATCGTCGGAAAAGAGGACTACATAATCTATACACTCCAACGAGGCCAACACCAAAGCTCGACTCTGCTCGTCGTTGATGGGACGCGAGGGCCCTTTGAGGCGACGCACGGAGGCATCGCTATTCAGACCCAACACCAACATATCGCCCAGGTCGCGGGCTTGTGCCAGATAGCTCACGTGGCCACGATGCAGGATATCAAAACATCCGTTGGTGAACACCACACGTCGGGTATTGCCGAAGGCGGACCGGATTGCTGCTATTTCCGATAGAGAGACAATCTTGTTTGATATCTGCTGCAGTCTATTCATCATGATGATAGTGGTGGGGGACCTGGTTATTAATAACGAGATTCATGCCTCGCTGGTATGTTTTTTCTTTTTGAGCGAAAAATAGATAAGGAACACCATTCCAAATACAATGTTGACCACCTGCTGCGATCCCCAAAGCATCCATCCGCAAGCCAGCCCTATGGGCACGGATATGAGGTAGATGTTGAGAGACTGCTGAACCAGATAGGGATAGGCTCCTATACCACCCTGCGATACCGTCATGCCTACCGAGCCAAAGAGATAGAGCATGAAGGCGGCCATGAAGGGCAGAGATACGGTTTCGTCGAATGCCAAGAAGATTACCCATCCTCCAAGAATATAAAGGAAATAGATCAACAGGCTATAGATGATGAAGAGGATAGTATTAACGGCACCCATGTGAAAGATACTCTTGAGACCATCCATGAAATTGACGATGAGCCCTTTGATTTTCTTCACAATGGCTATCTGTTCCAATTTCTCTCGGAATACTCGATACAGGATCACCGCCACGATGGACAGCCCTACGGCCACTCCAGCTAAAAAGGCTAGACTGGGGAGCGACTCCACCTTGGTAAGCAGGGCATTGTAGAGCCAATCTTTGAGCGTGCCAAAGGCCAACAACAGACCCAACAGCACTACACATCCAAATGCAAACACATCGACAATGCGCTCTGTCACTACAGTACCCAGGGATTTCTCCATGGGTATGTTCTCACTATTGCGAAGCATGGCACAACGCAGCACCTCGCCCAATCGAGGGAAAGCGAGATTGGCCATATACGCAACCATTACCGAACCGAAGACGTTGATGAGGTGTGGTTTGATACCCAACGGTTTGAAAAGAAGTGTCCATCGCGCGGCCCGTACCAGATGACTCAATAAGGCCACCAGCATAGCTATACCCACAAACTCCCAATGAGCTTGGTGGAAGGAATCGATAAAGGCATCTATATCGTCGGCACTCAGTTTATGGAACGACCAATAAATGAAAAAGACGCCGATGCCAATAAAGATTACCAGTTTTAAAATGTCGCCGATGGTACTTTTCTTCATATATTCTTCTTTGTTGAACGATAAAGAATGCTTTAATTGTTGGTTTATTTCACCCTGTTTTTTTCGAAGTGCCGCTACAATAAGGATAACAAACCTCTTATGATTTGACAACGAATGATACAGGAAAACCATTGGGGTTGATGTATCAAGGTCATTGTTTTTTCGTTTGTCATACTCATAGAGTACTGCCTTTTACCGACTTCTTCGATGATCAGTGGCATGATGGGAAGCCCCTTGGTGCTGTTCTTTTTCATAGGACAGGGCCACAGCCGACAATCGTTCTTGCTTTTGTGCACTCAAAATCCCCCTATAGGATCATTGATGGAGGCATTATGGCCACGTGCGCTCCAAGGCGGAGGGGGGCTCTACCCCTTTGCTATGCCAAATGATTATCTTTGGGGAAGATAACGGTGGGGTGCCACTGTTTAGCTTCTTCGAAATCCATAGAACAATAGGATGCAATGATCACAAGATCGCCAACAGCAGCCTTGTGGGCGGCTGCACCATTGAGACCTATCACTCCCGAGTTGCGTTCGCCTTTGATAGCATAGGTGCTGAAACGCTCCCCGTTTGTAATATTGTAGATATCTACACGTTCGTTCTCTATCATACCGGCGGCTTCGAGCAGGGCTTCGTCGATAGTGATACTACCAATATAATCCAAGTTGCCTTCTGTAACGGTAACTCTATGTATTTTTGATTTTAGTACTTCAATAAACATAAGATTGTTTTTTCAAAGAAACAGTAGAATAGGACAAGGGGCTACGGCATCAACACCCACCATACAAGCGCAAACACAAGTAACACATAAATCATAATCTTTCCAGCAGGAACGGGCTTGAAATAATCGGTGTCCTCCATATCGAAACGACGAGATATCTTCCGACGTCGCATACGTTCCATGATTTCCTGACCTTGGGGATAAATCTGCTTGATCTCGCCATTCTCATCTTTTGCAGCGCCGCCGCCCGAGAAACGCGGTTGATAGTTGAACGTAGGCATCTTTCTCTTGCGAAACAAGTCGTTCACAGTAAGCTTGCTTTGTGATTTACGTTCTTCTTCATCCATACGTTTGAGAAGATTGTCGAAATACGCCACTTCCGAAGACGTATCTACCGACGAGTTTTGTTCAGTGTCGGCACTACCGTTTTCAGTTGCAGGATCGTCAACAATACGCTTGTGTGTCACCGGATCCTCTTTGTAACCATATTTCAGCTTCGTCAACTCCCATTCCTCCTTATCGGGATCATAGAAGCGTGGTTTGTAATGAAACTGACGGGGACTGGGGGTGGGGAACATCGGCATAGCGTAATCCTTTCAAAATAAAGTAAGACCAATTATTTATTACCAGCTGGCTCTACAACCACATAGTTCATCGGAACATCGAAAGCCTCTACAGGGATGCTGTCGAAGAACTGAAAGTTGAAAGCCACACCTACCTTATAGGCATTGGGTGTCGATTTTAGCAGTCGATCGTAGAAACCACGACCACGGCCCATACGGTTGTTGTGTTTGTCGAAAGCAACACCCGGCACAACGATCATCTCCACTTCGTCGAGCGCTGTAAACTCGGGGCCAGTGGGCTCACCGATGCCAAACTGAGGCCCTGCTTGAAGACAATCGGGACCAGTGTACTGACGCAGACGAAGATCATCGCCATCAACACAAGGCAGAAGCAAACATTTGCTACCATACCATTTGTTGCAGAAATCCTGCGTATAGACCTCATCGTCCATAGACCAATAAAGGAGCACTGTGCGGGCTTTCTTGAACGAGTCAAGCTGCTCCACACACTCCATGATAGTCTGCGAACGACGTTTCTTATCTTCCAAAGGCACTTCTTTCTTGGCAGCCCGTACCAACTTTCTGCATTCCGTTTTGTCCATTGTCGCGTATAGCAAACCAGCAGGATACCTATAAGGGTATATCCTGCTGGTTAATCATTATTGAATTAGAAAGGAAGATCGTCGCCGCTTTCGCCAGGAATAGTAGTAGTGGGAGCCTGAGCAAAGGCAGGAGCTGGAGCTGCAGGAGCTGCAGGGGCA
>JAZUDW010000042.1:0-9880 GCA_045639845.1 Bacteroidales bacterium | reverse complement strand
AATAATGATGGGTAATAGCAATCTTTTCAGCGATTTCGAAGTCTTGTCGGCATCTTGCTATTTGTCACTCGGTTGCATAGCCCGCTATGCGCCCTTGCTTCGCACAGCAATCTGCTCGACAATCCAATCAAAATCGCAAGAAATGAATTTATAGAACCCACCTAAAGCAAAATCGTACCAATCTATCTTTTTGTCATCACTAAACTACGCCGTTTTCTCATCACCGAACCATTGGATCTAAACAGAATCCATTCCTCATTTGCCGATTATCGAGTAGCCCAACCATGCGGCACCCAAGCCTAACGCTAAACTTATTGCCATATACACTATCGACTGCAAGGCCTGGCTGCCTTGCAGCAAAAGAAAGTTCTCGTTCACAAAAGTGCTAAAGGTGGTGAATCCGCCACAGAACCCCACTGCCAGCAATAGCCGTATCGTCTCGTCACCTATGCCCTTGCGCGAGAGCCATGCATTGATAATCCCTAGCAACATGCATCCCATCACGTTGGCCACCAGTGTCCCCCATGGATAGCTGCCGTTGAGCCAGCGACTCAGCATCCATCGCATCACGCCGCCCATACCGGAACCGAAGAATACCATCAACATCGAATACCACCAGTTCATCCTATCCTCCCTCTGTGCGTGAATGATAGCTTCATTCCTATCACAAAATCCAAAGTATTCAACTCCCAGTCGTAATATCCTATGGCATCCATCGCAAACGTTCCCAGTCGCAATGGTTTGTTGATCCACTCCGCCTTTGCCGTTATCATTTGTCTTATCGGCGACACGCTCCCAGGTTTGAACCATCCATAGCTGTCGTACAATCGGCTGCCGCGGGCCGAGAGATAGTGGTCACCATACCAGTACCCCAAGGTCATACAGACCTCGTTTTTGTTACTTTTCAATGCCAGTGATAATTGCGGATACACTCCCCATCCATGCTCGTAGGGCGTGTATCTTTCTCCCTCGGGCGATTTGTTCTGAAAGAAATAAAAAGGTACGATGATACGCTTCTCTCCTCGCGCCGAAAGCCATATGGCTTGCAGACCAATACTTTCGTTAAACAACGTCTCAATGCAGGTGTCCAGCGTGCTAAACTGTCCGCCCCTATGGCTCCCGCTGAATACTACAGGCAGCCACACATTGAAGTCCGAGTCATAAGGCCTCAGCATCACTATCTGGTGTGAACCCAGCGTGAAACGCTCTTGGTCGGGTGTCCAGGGTTCGAGGAAGTGTTCCCAATCAACCCATGTGTCACCAATCCAGTGTTTGGTGTAGTTCAATATCTGCAAGCCATTTTCTTGGTGCTCGAAAAACCACCGTTCAGGGTCGTAGATGGGATCGCCGGCAAAATGCCCGTGCGAGGCATCGAGCGTACCCATCGTTATCTGCATGAAGTCGTTGGGCCTGTAGTCGATGCCGAAAATAGGTGCCCATTGGTATAAGCCTTCCGTTCCGGTCACACCCACCATCCTCACGCCTCCTCGAATGGTAAAGTCTTTGCTCAGAGACAGCCTGGCCGTAGGCTCAAACAAGAACCCCGAGGCCGTGTAGCCTTTGGCAAAAGGCATAAAGAACTCAGCATCGCGAATAAATGCCGCTCCATTCAGTTCGTATGACCAACGGCATTGGGTGCTGTCTGCCTTCTGGCACCACGCCTGCAGTGGCATCAATGCCCACCACATCATCACGGCAACAATCACCGCATTTCGGCAATTATGCATCAAGATAATTCTCATTTTTGTAAGTATTGGCATAGGAGTGTGGCGAGAAAGTTGCGTGGTTGCTTAGTTGTTTACAAATCAGCAATTAGTTCAATGCCTCTTTTACGGCCTCTTCGATAGCATTGCCGCGCAGACCGCGAGCCACGATGGTGCCGTCCTTGCCGATAAGCATTATTTCGGGGATGCCGTTCACACCATAGGTGGTGGCAGCTATGCGCGTAGTGTCGATCAGCTGAGGATAGGTGATACCGAGGGTGTTCACAGCCTTGGCGTGATCCTCAAATTTGTCGCTGATGTCGACCCCCACTACCTGGAGACCTTTGTCTGCATATTTGGCATAGATAGGAATCAAGTTCTCTTTGATCTCCTGGCGGCAAGGACCGCACCACGACGCCCAGAAATCTACCAGAGCCACCTTGCCGTCTATCAGTTCAGATAGTGTGATGGCCTCATGGCTGCCCATTGCTAGACCATTAATGTCGGTATAGTGTTTACCCACAGCAGTAGCATCGATGTTGCGAAGCATCTCCAGTTGTGTCTGTACTGCTTTGTATTTGGCAATAGCAGGATTCACCTTGGCCACAGCGGCATCCAGTTCGGCAAAAGTAGTGTAGTAGTCGAGCATACGGGTAAAAGCAAAAGCACCCAGGGCGTTGTCCTTGTTGTCCTCGTAGAGCTTCATGGTAAAGTCTCTGCGTATGCCATCCATCTCTTTGCTCAAACGCTCGTATTCGTCGAGCAGCTGGCTCATGGCCACCGTGTCGGACTGGTCCATGGTCTGAGCTCTGCTTGCCAAATCTTCAAAGGCCACCTGTTTTTCCTTCAGAGCGTCGTTCAGATTCTGAGTGTATTCACCCAGTTTGTCGTTCAGCGGAGTGCCGCTCAATGCGTCCGAGACAAGGTCTATGGTGATCTCGCCAGCCTCGGCAATGCAGAATCCGTAGTAACGAGCCTCGGTGTTGATATAGAGCACTACATCTTTTCCATAGTCGCCAGCAAAAGCAAAACGACTGTCATTCATTGTGGTCGAATCCAAGAGCTCCGACGTAGCGTAGTTGTAGAGATAAACCTTCGATCCGTCGGCACCCTCTATAGCAAGAGTTCCGTTGATCTTACATAGTTTGCCGCCCGAGCACGCTGCCAACAAGGCAATGCTCAGAGCCATAATTGTCGTAACAAAATATCTTTTCATGATGTGTGTGTTTACTTTTTTAGGGTGATCAGTGAGGCTTTCTTAGGTCGCTGTTGAATTTATTACTTTAGTGATCCGTGATCTGACAAATGTACTTGCTGGTGGTATTCTTTCGGTTGATTTGTTTATTTGTTGAATTGTTTACCTGTTTATCTGGGGAGTGTGCAATAATCAACCGAACTATAGTCTGTGACAGAAGTGGAGCTGACAAATCAACAAATCAACAATAATCTCTCAAATCATCGTTTTATCCATTCCACCATTGCTTCGAGGTCCAGCGTCTTCTGTTCGCCGGTGGCCATATTCTTCACGGTAGCCTGCTGGGCGGCCTGCTCCGATTCGCCGGCAAAGATCACGAAGGGGATGCCTTTCTTTGCGGCAAACTCCATCTGTTTCTTCATCTTGGCGGCTTCGGGGTAGAGTAGCGTCGAGATGCCCTCGCTGCGAAGCTTGGCAGCCAGTTTTAGCGCGTAGGGTTGGTCGCTTTCGCCAAAGTTCACTATCAGCACGCGGGCCGACTGGCCAAGCTCTTCGGGGAATCGCTCCAGCTCGGTGAGCACATCGTAGATGCGGTCGGCACCAAACGAGATACCTACGCCCGATACGTCGGGCATGCCGAAGATACCCGTGAGGTTGTCGTAGCGTCCGCCGCCACATATCGAACCCATCGCAACACCTTTGGCCTTCACCTCGAAGATAGCACCTGTGTAGTAGTTCAATCCGCGGGCAAGCGTCAAATCCAGTTCTATCTCGCATTGGGGCTGTGCAGCACCAATCAGGTTGAAGAGCGTCGATGTCTCCTCAACGCCTTTTAGTCCGGTCTCCGTATGCTCAAAGAGCTGCTGCAGGCTGTGAAGCTTCTCGTCGGCACCACCCGTAAGTCCGAACACGGGGTTCAGCGCCTCGATCTGGCTTTCGTCAAGACCTCGTTCCCTGAGTTCCTGTCGCACATTGTCCAAACCTATCTTGTCCAGTTTGTCGATAGCCACCGTGATATCCACCAGCTTGTCGGGCGCGCCGATCAAGTCGGCAATGCCGGCCAGGATTTTGCGGTTATTGATCTTCACCACCACGTCGATGCCCAGTCTCTGGAACACCAGGTCTATCATCTGCACCAGCTCCAGCTCGTTGAGCAGCGAAGTCGATCCGATCATGTCGGCGTCGCACTGGTAAAACTCGCGGTAGCGGCCCTTCTGCGGTCGGTCGGCTCTCCACACCGGCTGCAGCTGGTAGCGACGGAAGGGGAAGGCTATCTGGTCGCGATGTTGCACCACAAAGCGGGCAAAAGGCACCGTGAGGTCGTAGCGCAGGCCGCGTTCGCATATCTGCGGCGCCACTTTGTGGTAGTCCTGGCCGAAATCCACATCTTTCATAAAGTCGCCCGAGTTCAGCACCTTGAAGAGCAGCTTGTCGCCCTCTTCGCCATATTTGCCCATCAGCGTGGACAGGTTCTCCAACGACGGAGTCTCGATGGGTTCGAAAGCAAAAGTTTTAAACACACTGCGTATCGTGTCGAAAATATAATTGCGGCGTGCCATCTCCACAGGGAGAAAGTCGCGTGTTCCTTTAGGTATGGAGCATTTCATAATGGTTTCTTTTTTAATACTATATTATATTATGCCATAGAGGCCTGAAAATGCAAAGATATAAAAAAATGTTGAATTGTTGCTTTTTCAACGATCAACGCGGCCGTCGGTGGTCCCCTGAAAAATGGTGACCTTAAAAACGAGAACATGCTACACGACTGTTGACGAAAAGGATCTGTGAACCTTTGAGCATTTTGTTTGCAAGTCCACACTTGCAGTTAAAATAGATTATATGACCGACAATATAGGCTAAAGCGGATTAAAAAAGGAAACATTGTCTCAACCTTATTTTTCCATCATCACTCAAGGGTGGAACTATATCTATATACTTTCTTAGAAAAAATAATTAATTAAAATTTAAATATTTTTTTTAATTAATTAATTATTTCTATACTTTTATAGAAAACAGTTCCACCCTCCACACCCCACGAAGCCCATCGACATATAAAAAATAGATACGCGCACCCGCGATGGAGAAATCACAGAGCTCTGATTTTTGAAATAAGACACTCTTCTCATCCTCGTACAGAGCTCTGCTGAAGGCCTAGCAGACACTCTTCTCAGACGCAGTATGGAGGTGCTGCTTTCCATCTGCTAGATAGAAAAAGTCAATCTCATCATAAATGTATCAGCTTAGATTTCTTTGCAAAAATACGAAGAAAAAATGGAACTTCAGCAATGGAACTGTCCTTTTTACGCGAAAATCATTTCGTCCCGCCCCCGAAAAACTTCCATTGGAGGACTTTGACCCTTTTTTTTTGTGTTGATAAGGCCAAGAATAATGGAGAAAACGAACACTATACCACCATAGAAAAACTTTCCATTGGAGGAATTTTATTTTCGTCCCACATCATTTTACGTAAAAAATTGTAAAATTCAGACATGGGTATCCTCTTTCCCGCCCTCACGATAGCCCCGAAAAAATAAAAATTGACACCAAGATGATCTTCCCTCAAATGCATGCAAGAAGGCTTCGATAAATCATAACAGTGATCAGTGAAGAGTGAACTTCGAATAGTGATTCGACAGATGTAAGTGCTGAGTAATATTGTCCGATCACTGATCACTAATCACTAAAATAATTAATGAAAATTATGTCCAATTCATGGCAATTAATGTTGAAATGATACGTACAAGTCTGTGATTAATTCTTCGGCGAAACATGAATTAATTCGTGAATAGTGATCCGTGAACAGTGATTATTTAGTGATCGGTGAAGGGTGACGAAGTAGTGAACAGACAAAAGATAGTAATCAGTTATCAGTGATGAGTGAACAGAGGATACCTATTTATTGTTGATTTGTTAGCTCCATTGCGGTCGCCGACCTTTGGGTGATCTGATGATTATGGACTCTCTCAAATAAAAATTAATCAAATATACGACTAAACTGCTATAGCCTCACCGATTACCTATAATACGTAAAAACAATTCAACCAATAAACAATGCAAATGCTGTTTATTGGTTGAGTGGATGGATAAAAAAATTGCCGTGGGCTGAGGTTGGAGGCTACAGCTCACGGCTGTATAGGCGAGGCGTGCTATTTGGCAGGAGTGGTCTCGATTATCTGGTAGAGGGCGGTGAGCTTGGGTGTGAGGATAATCTCGGTGCGGCGGTTCTGTTGTTTGCCCTCGGGGGTGGCGTTGGTGGCTACGGGCTGGAACTCGCCGTGGCCGCTGGCTACGATGCGTGTGGGGGTGATGAGCGGACCGTCGGAGAGCAACTGCTTCACGATGGCGGTGGCTCGCATTACACTGAGGTCCCAGTTGTCGCGTACGTCGCCTGTGGTACCTGGCAGGTAGGGTGCGTTGTCGGTATGGCCTTCGACCATGATGTCGAGGTCGGGGTTGTCTTCAAGCACTCGGGCCAACTGGCGGATGGCGGAGAGTCCGGCTTTGGATATCTCCCAACTGCCGGTGGCAAAGAGCAGCTTGCTGGCCATGGATACATAGACTTTGCCGTCGCGTACGTTTACATCGATGCCTTTCTTTGCAAAGCCCATGAGGGCGTCGCTGAGTGTTTTGCGCAGACGTTCGAGTTCGGCTTTGGCATTGAGGTCTTGCTGCTGGAGGGCGTCCATGATGGAGTCGAGCTGATGCTGGTTGGTGGTGGCTTTTTTGGCTTTCATGCTCAGTGCCAGGTTTGCGTCTTGCAGGCTGTCGATGGCTCCGAGGAGTGCTTGTATCTGTCCAGTGGAGTCTTGCACAAGGGCCAGTTGTGCTTTTAGTTTCTGGTTGGAAAGCAAGAGGCTGTCGTATTCATCGATGCTCTCTTCGTATTTTCGTATGGTGACACACGAGGTGATGCTGAGCATGATGGCGGAAAGAAGGAGGATGTTGAATATTTTTTTCATGGTGTGTGGGGGTGATTTTTTTTTCTTTTTAGTGATCAGTGAGGCTTCCTTTGGTCGCTGTTTATTTGTTAGCTCCAATTCGGTCGCTGACCTACGGTTGATTTGAGGAATGCGGCAAGATGTTGTTTGATTGTTTATCAGAGGGTGTATGCAATAATCAAATCAACGAATAAACGATTCAACAATTTTTATCTGTTTCATTTGATTGGTGCACCAAAGCAGAACTGCAGTTTGAGACCTACGCTGAGGAAGGAGAACGACTCCATGAAGCTGCTGTGCATGGCATTGGTGTAGGTGCCGCTATTGGCAGCACTATAGAAGTTGGGTGCGGTGGCGTTGTTGAGAATGGTCTTGGTGAGGTTGCAGTCGGCATAAGCTCCCATGAGCCACACGTTGTTGTATTTGTCGATGGTGCGATAGGAGAGGCCCACGGTGGCCATCACATATACACCACGCAGATCGTTGGCTATCGCGTAGCTGCCCTGAGCACCGGGATGGGAGTCGAGGGTCATGAGTTCGTCGAGGTGTGTGCCTGTGCCATACACATCGTAGCCTACGTTGGCCGACGTCTCACCATAAGTGTAGGTGGCGGATGATGCTATGGGGATGGCTACACGGAATCCGAGGTCGGCATGCAGGTATTTGCTTCGAGCTGCCAGCATGAGGGGTACCTCGATAAACGACACCTGGTAGTTCTCGTCGACGAGAGAGGTGAGATAGGTGAATTCTGCATCCATCTGTGTGGTGTTGCCTTGATAGGTGACGGGGATGGTGCCCATCTCTACCGAGGGAAGGTTGCAGCGGGTGTAGCCGCTTTGCTGGCGATAGTAGGAGAGACCAACGGTGAATCCGAAGTTGGATGTGGTGAACTGGGTAAGGGTGATGTCGATACCTTGGCTGAACCGGAACTGTGGCCCATCGAGAATTTTATCGTTGAGTTTGATATAGCCTAGATCTCCGTTATTTAGCATAGACCCCAGACCGGCGCGGTAGCCGATGCCTACCTGCCATTCGGGACGGAGCACGATGTGGCGATCAAACGTGCGATGGATAAAGGAACTGAAAATCGACTGCTCGCTGTTTTGGGCGTAGAGGCCTGTGGCGAGGGTGGCTAAGAGGACTAGTGTATGTATTTTTTTCATCAGGTTGTTACGTGTTGCTATTGTGATGGTGTTTTTTCTTTATTTTTTTGAGTGATCAGTGAGGCTCCCTTTGGACGCTGATTAGTTGTTTTTAGTGATCAGTGATCTGACGAATGTTTTTTTTGGGGTGATCGCTGATTAGTGATCCGTAATCCGACGGGTGTACCTGCTGATAGTATTGTCTGTTCACTCATCACTTTATTCAAATCAATTTTGTGTTATTGTACGATGAGTTTCTGTTGTACATTGTTGCCGTCGGCGGTGTTGATTACCACTACATATGCTCCTTTGGGCAGATGGGCCTGGAAACTGTTGGTTCCCGGCTGGAGTTGTATGGTGGCAAGGGCGAGGCCTCTCATGTCGTAGATGATGGCAGTGGCATCCTGGTCGGTATTGGATAGAAGGATGTTGACCATCTGACCTTGCTGTGCCGGGTTGGGCGAGAGTGTGCACTGTGGCTGTTCATCGTTACGCATCTCGTCGAAGGTGACGCTGTTGGAGGGGACCCATGTGGTGAGTGTTGTGTCGGTGGGTACCTCAACAACGAATGTACCGTACATCTTCTCGTAGTTGTCGAGGTGGAGGAAGTCTTTGTTGGCACCTTCGATGAGCTCTCCGTTGCGACGCCAACGGTAGGCATCGTAATCTACTCGGCTGTATTGTCCGCCGGGATAATGGTTCACCATCAAGAGTTTGTTTTTGTAGTAGGCCAACGAAGGAAGGGGCTTGCCGTAGATGAAGGTGAGTGTCATGGAGACTATGCTGTCGCATCCATTGTCGGCAGAGAGGGTGTCGGAATAGGTTCCGTTTTGGTTGATGACACCGTGGGGCCAGATGTAAAAGTCGGAGGCATAGACGAGGGTATCGGTATGCTGGGATGCGGCAATATGGAGGTTGATGGTGACAATGCTGTCGCAGCCTTCTTGACTTACCAGGTTGAACTGGAGCCCGTTGACATTGGTGGTATAGGTGATGCCGCCAAGGTTGATACTATCGCAAGCCGATAGGGCTATGCTGTTGTGGTAGGAGGGGTTGATGGTGAGCATGAGTCGTATGGTGCTGTCGCATCCTTGTGTGTTGGAAACGGTATAGGTGGGTGTGGTGGTGGATGCAGCATAGGTGTTGCCGTGCCAGGTATAGCGGTCGCAGGCAGCGACGCTCTCGGTGCTGTAACTGCTATGGAGCAGGGTGAGGTGGAGGTGGGTGGTGCTGTCGCATCCCTGGGCTGTAAAGGTGTGACCGAGGATGTCGGATCCTTCGGTGGTGAGGTGCATGCCGTTCCAATCGTAGTAGTCGCAAGCAGTGATGGTGTCGTAGCCTACTGCGGTGGTGTTGATCACTAGGTGGAGGGTCACCACGCTATCGCATCCTTGGCTGTTGCTGGTGGTGTAGGTGGCGTTGTCTGTGCTATGAGTATAGCTGTTTCCATGCCAATAATAGGTGGAGCAGCTGGTATCGGCAAAATCAAGTGATGAGCTATGGCGAAGCGTGAGGTGGAGCGAAACGGTGCTGTCGCAGCCTTGAGCGTTGGTGTAGGTGAATGTAGGAGTGGTGGTAGATGTGGTGTAGGTGGTGCCGTTCCAATGCAGACTGTCGCAAGCAGTGAGGTAGTCGGTGCCGGAGGTGGAGTGACCTAAGGTGAGGTGGAGGGTCACGATGCTGTCGCATCCTTGAGCGTTGGTGGTGGTATAAGTGGCGCTGGTTTGAGAGGTAGTGTAGGTGGTTCCGTGCCAAATGTAGTTGTCGCAGGCGGTGATATTTTCGGTACTGCTACTGGATGGGAGGATGGTGAGGAAGAGATGCTCAACGCTGTCGCATCCTTGTGCGTTGGTAAGGGTGTAGGTGGGTGAGGTGGTGGAAGAAGTCGGAGGCCAAGCGGTC
>JAZUDW010000041.1:0-42865 GCA_045639845.1 Bacteroidales bacterium | reverse complement strand
ATACCACCTATATAGATCGTTGGCAATATGATACCACCTATGTGGATGTATTCGTTCCTGTTCATGATACCACTATCATCGACAACTATATCTACGATACCACTTTTGTAGATGTGCTCGTTCCCGTTCACGATACCACTACCTTGAACAACTATATCTACGATACCACCTATATAGATCGTTGGCAATATGATACCACCTATGTGGATGTGTTCGTACCCGTACATGATACCACTATCATCGACAACTATATCTACGATACCACTTATGTAGATGTGCTCGTTCCCGTTCACGATACCACTATCTTGAACAACTATATCTATGATACTACCTATATAGATCGTTGGCAATATGATACCACCTATGTAAATGTGTTCGTACCCGTACATGATACCACAATTGTAACGCTATGGCAGTACGACACCACCTATGTGGATGTGTTCGTACCTATTCACGATACCACAATCGTAACCCAGTGGCAGTACGACACCACCTATGTGGATGTGTTCGTACCTATTCACGATACCACAATCATAGACAACTATATCTACGATACCACCTATGTGGATGTGTTTGTACACGATACCACCTTTATAGATGTATATATCCACGACACGGTGACCGTGACAGAGCCTTTGGACTATTTCACGCTGACCGTATTGTCGAGCAACATGGAGAAAGGATTGGTGGCTGGCAATGGTTCGTTCCCCGAAGGCACATTGGTAGAGATAGCCGCCGTGCCTATGGTGGGCAACCGCTTCGTGGAGTGGCAGGATGGCAACACGGAGAACCCCAGAACGATGACCGTGGGTCAGGATATGACCTTCATTGCTTCGTTTGAAGCCTCTACGCAGAGTATCGACGTGAGCGAGTCGGCCTCGCACCGTATCTATACAAGAGGCACACAGATAGTGGTGGAGAATGCCGAGAACCAGCGAGTGAGAATATTCGACGTGGTGGGCCGCTGCATCAGCGTAGCCGAGAAAGCTGAATACTATACCATATTCAATATGCCCACCACGGGTGCTTACTTTGTACAGGTAGGTTCGCTGCCTGCCCAGAAGGTGGTGGTGATAGAATAATGACTCTTTTCTTGGTGCCTGCACTCCGGAGGTGCTGGCACCAACACGCAGCAGGGGCAAATGGCTCGTGAGCCATTTGCCCCTGCATTTTTTTTTGCTTTTTCTTCTTTTTACGTTATCACGTGATTACGTTATCACGTAATTTTGTGAACTGATGATGCACGCTATCGATTAATAGGCTTCACCCAGTCGAAAAAATCGAGGCATAGTGCTGAGTGGTTTTTCACAGCATAGCTGCAAATCGTTTGCAGCTATGCTGCGGCACCCCTCGCAGCTATGCTGCGAGGGCCATCACAGCATGCTGCGTTTTTTTAATCATAGTGCTGCATTGATATTAGGAGAAAGGGAAGTTCTTCCGATGTTCGGTCAGCGACCAATTGCTCAAAGTGGAGCCAACTGTTCAACAGACAACAAAGAGAATGAAAAGATGCAATTGTCCGATAGCCGACGCATGGTTGATGATATCGGAACAAGGGGAATGAAAAAAGGCGGGTGCCCTATGGGCGACCGCCTTTTTGAAGATTAAGATAGGAACAACGAGCGTTTGTTATTTAACGATGTCGCGCATATCTTTAGCCTCGAGCATGTTCTCAGGACGCATGATGGTGTCGAGCTGCTCTTTGGTGAGGAGTTTGTGTTCGAGTACGAGTTCGTAAACGCCACGGCCAGTCTCGGTAGCTTCGCGAGCGATCTTGGTGCTGGCTTTGTAACCGATAATGGTGTTGAGCATGGTAATGATACCGATAGAGTTCTCAACGAGTTCTTTGCAACGTTTTTCGTTGGCAACGATACCGTCGATGCAGAAGGTGCGGAGGGTGTCGTAACCGTTCATAAGGAGGTGTACGCTCTCGAAGAGGGTGTAAGCCATAACGGGCTCCATAACGTTGAGCTCGAGCTGAGCATTGTCGGCACCCATAACGATGCAGGTGTCGTTACCGATAACTTTGTAGCATACCTGGTTCATAACCTCGGGGATAACGGGGTTAACCTTGCCGGGCATGATAGAAGAACCGGGCTGACGCTCGGGGATGTGGATCTCCTGGAGACCGCAACGAGGACCGGAGCTCATAAGACGGATATCGTTACAGATCTTGTTGGTGCGAACGGCGGCGCGTTTCATAGCGGCGCTGTACTGGAGCATGCAAGCGGTGCTGGAGGTAGCCTCGATAAGGTTTTCAGCGAGGGTGATGTCCCAACCAGTGATCTCACGGAGAGCAGCGATGCAGTGTGCGCTGTAGCCAGGGAATGCGCAGATACCAGTACCGATAGCGGTAGCACCCATGTTTACAACGAGGAATTCCTTAGCAGCGTGGTCGAGGTTTTCGAGTTCGAGACGCATAGCAGCAGCGAAACCGCCGAAGGTCTGACCGAGGGTCATAGGAACTGCATCCTGAAGCTGGGTACGACCCATCTTGATGATGTGTGCGAATTCATCGCTCTTCTTCTGAAGGCTGTCGATGAACATCTGGAGATGTTTGCGGAGCTCGAGGTGCTCGAGATACATAGCCATGTGGATGCCGCAGGGATAAGCATCGTTGGTAGATTGAGAACCGTTAACGTGATCGTTGGGGGTAATGTTGCCTTTGTATTCGCCTTTAGCGATGCCCATGTGCTCGAGAGCGATGTTAGCGATAACCTCGTTAGCGCACATGTTGGTAGAAGTACCAGCGCCACCCTGGATCATATCGATGGGGAACTGGTCGTTGTATTTACCAGCAAGGAGTTCGTCGCAAGCGAAAACGATAGCTTCGCGCTGCTCGGGGGTGATCATTCTTACTTTCTCATTGGCGATGGCTGCAGCCTTCTTGGTGATAGCCATACCTTTGATGAAGTTGGGATATTCGTTCATGGTACGACCACTGATGTGGAAGTTTTCCATAGCACGGAGGGTCTGTACACCATAATAAGCCTCAGCAGGAACTTGGCGCTCGCCAAGGAGGTCGCTTTCAATGCGGAATTTTTGTTCGCTCATTTTTTAACTTAGTTTTATTATTAATAAAAAATATTTTTTCGTTATAATAACTAAGGTTAATTTGTTTTATTGTGTTCCGTATATAAAAAACCGATATTTTTTTATCTATTTTTTTCACAACGCCGACAACAAACAACATACCAATCAGTAAAGTTGTATTACCGAGGTATGATCAAGGCAAAAATAAGTAATTGTCATAACCTCATCGGTAAACGCCATGGAAACCACACCGATTAGAGGAGCATTGATCCGAGTGTCACGCAAAACGAAAGAGCAATAAAACCGATACAAATACGTTATTACAAAAACATTGACAACACCATTTTTGCAGTATTGCAGTATGAGAGAAACTTGCAGCAACCCAATTGGAGCCCCGAGAGGCAACGAACTTAGACCCCATATAGGGATTTTCGGCCGGAGAAATGTCGGCAAAAGCTCGCTGATAAACTATGTGACAGGACAGCAGACCGCCATAGTGAGCGACACTCCTGGCACCACTACCGACCCGGTGCGCAAAGGCATGGAACTGATAGGCATCGGCCCTGTTGTATGGATAGACACCGCCGGTGTTGACGACGAGGGTGCATTGGGGCAACAACGCATAGAGCGCAGTTACGATGTGCTGCCTGCCTGTGACTTAGCATTGCTGCTGTTTACTGCCGACGGATTTGGAGAGTGCGAGCGCAATATCGTTACCCGATGCGAGAAACACAGTGTACCGCTTATGCTGATCTGCACCAAGGCCGACGTATTGTCACTGAATAACAATTTGAGGAAGTCCATCGAATCGGACTATGGACACAGGATAACATCGGTATGCACAAAAGATGCCGACGGGCGAGAAACACTATGTCAACTCATAGCCCAGGCACTACCCGAGAGTTCATACCGTCACCGCAGCCTGCTAGGTGATGTGGTGAGGGCTAACGACCAAGTGGTGATGGTGGCACCCATAGACTCAGCAGCACCCGAAGGGCGACTAATCCTACCACAAGTACAGGTGCTGCGAGACTTGTTAGACTGCCACGCTTTGGCCACTGTGTGTCAGGTGGAAGAGTTGGAGACAGTGTTGAATCTGATGAAAGCCCCCCCCCGACTTGTAATCACTGACAGCCAAGCCTATGCCAGAGTAAGTGCCATTGTTCCCAACGAGGTCTATCTCACCTCGTTCAGTGTGGTGTTGGCCCGATCCAAGGGAATCTTCGATCAGTACTTAAAGGGCACCCCGTGTATCGACCATCTGCGCGACGGTGACAGAGTGGCGCTGTTAGAATCGTGCACTCACAACGTAACTTGCGAGGATATCGGTCGGGTAAAACTTCCCAAACTCCTCACCAAGCATACGGGTAAACACCTTCATTTCGACGTAGTGTCAGGTCTTTCGCAAATGCCCAGACCCATAGGAGAATACAGCCTAGTGATTCAGTGTGGAGGTTGCGTAGTGACCCCCAAACAGCTATATGCACGCCTTGCACCAGCCCTAGAAGCAAGTGTTCCTGTATCGAACTATGGCTTGGCAATAGCCTACATGAATGGCATATTCGAGCGATCAACAAAGATATTTGAAATTGAAACTATGTCTCAAAGTTAGAAACAGAACGCCGGAAACTTCAGCTCTAACAGTCACAGAATCGTTCGGGGAACCTCAAATTAAGAACCTTGTTCTTTTAATTGATTTTCCCACCCAGCTGTGTTACCTATACTATCCTCCGGTAGGTATAGATTAGAACGCTTCGGAAATACACCAAATGAAAACTTTACGTTTTCATTTGGTTATTCCACGCAGCTGTTGTATCTTTGCAATTTGATATTCGAGACGACACTGACAGCCAAAGGCATCTTTACAAATTGATAATGTTTACACTAACAAAATAATTATTAAAATAAAAAAAATTGTGATGCAAAAAAAGAATATCGTTGCTATACTAGCTGGAGGCACTGGTTCCCGCATGGGAGCCGACAAGCCCAAGCAATTTCTACGATTGGGCGATAGTATGGTAATCGAGCACACCGTGAAGGCATTTGAACATCACAAGAGAGTGCATGGAATCGTGATTGTAGTACACCCCGATTGGCAAGAGACGATGCGATCTATAGCATTGAGCAACGGGTGGAGCAAGGTGATAGCCGTGGCAACGGGTGGCAAAGAACGCTACCACTCTTCTCTAGCAGCCATACATGTGGCTCGCGAAATTGAGGGCGACGTAAGGCTGATCATTCACGATGCGGCTCGCCCTTTGGTATCAGGCCGCATCATCGACGAAGTGGTGGATGCTCTCAACAACAACGAGGCTGTGGTAGTAGGGCTTCCCTCAGTAGATACCATCTGGGAGGTGCAAAACAAAGATTCGAGCACACTGCCTTGCGTAGAAAAAGTACCACCACGGAACAAGATGTACAGAGCACAAACACCGCAGGCTTTTAGGCTTCACAACCTAGAGGAGGCCTACGAGATAGCCTTGCAGCACGAGGGCTTTGTACCCACCGACGACTGCGGTGTGTATCGTGAGGCATTTCCCAACAAACCCATAGCCGTGGTTAAGGGCGATGAATGCAACTTGAAAATCACAGATCCAAACGATCTGATTTGGGCTGAGTTTCTGATAAAGAAAAGAGAGTCGAAACAACATCACGACGAACGAAAGTAAAAAAGATGAATAGTAACGACGACATAAGGACAGTAGCCGAAGCGTGTCTGCGCGACGAAGCTCAGGCATTAATAAATCTAATACCGCTAATTACCGACGACTTTGCTTCGGCAGTGAAGCTGATGGCCAATTGCAATGGTAAAGTAGTAGTGACCGGCGTTGGCAAATCAGGGCACTGCGGTGCCAAGATTGCAGCCACACTGGCTAGCACAGGAACACCGGCTTTCTTTATCAACCCCCTCGATGCTTATCATGGCGACCTGGGCATGCTAGCTCCAGACGATGTAGTGCTGGCGATCTCCAATTCTGGCAATACCGACGAGCTATTGCGTATCATACCGTTGCTTGCCGACCGAAAGATACCCATAGTGGCAATGACAGGGAGCCCTCAGTCACTACTGGCTCGATACGCAACCTATCATCTCAACATAGCGGTGGAACGTGAAGCCGATCCACTGAACCTAGCGCCCACATCTTCCACTACTGCTACCATGGCCATGGGCGATGCTTTGGCTTGCGCCTTAATCAAAGTACGCGATTTCCAGCCTGCCGACTTTGCCCGCTATCACCCTGGAGGTAGCTTAGGGAAACGATTGCTAGCCAAGGTAAAGAATTATATGATGAGCGAGAATTTGCCTTCAGTATGCCCTACCGACAAAATCAGCGACACCATCATCCAGATCAGCACAACCAAGAAGGGAATAGCACTTGTATTCGACAAGGAACAGCTAGTAGGCGTGGTGACCGACGGCGATGTACGTCGAGCCATGCAAGGGCACCAGCAAGAATTTTTCGACCTGACGGTGCACGACATCATGAGCACCAACCCTAAAATGGTAAACCAAGAGGCTCACCTCAAGGAAGCCGAGGAGATGATGAGACAATACAACATACACACATTAGTGGTGGTAGATGACCAAGGGAACTGCGTGGGATTGATAGACCTATTCAGTTGTGTATAAAAAGCACACCAACATATTACTAAACGGATTGACCTCTGGTTTTTCAATAAAAAAGCATTTATTCGAAAAAGACTATTAAAATAAAACGTTTCTCTATGAAAGTAGTGGCTTTTGTTCCGATACGACTGCACAGTTCGCGTGTGCCTGGCAAAAACAGCCGTAGGCTCGGCGACAAGCCGTTGATGTGCCACATACTAAATACGTTGGTACAAGTTGATGGCATCGACGAGGTGTACGTATTCTGTAGCACAACAGAGGTGAAGCCATGGCTGCCCCAAGGTGTACACCTAGTACAGCGAAGCACGGAGTTGGACTCAGACCAAACTACAGGAAAAGAGATATACGATGCCTTTGTAAAGGCAGTAAATGCCGACTATTACCTACTAGCACATGCCACTTCTCCATTTCTCAAAGCCGAGACTCTAGCACGAAGCGTTGCCGCAGTGAAGAGTGGAGCGTACGATTCAGCCTTCAGTGTACAAAAACTTCAAACTTTTGCATGGTACGACGGTGCGCCACTAAACTATTCTCTAGCGTCGGTTCCCCGCACACAACAGCTGAAAGCTGTGGAGGTAGAGACCAGCGGTTTCTATCTCTTTTCGCGTGAGCTTTGGACATCGCACCACCGCCGCATCGGATTCCGACCATACCACGCCGAGGTTGATAGAGTAGAAGGTCTCGATATCGACTGGCCCGAGGACTTTGAGTTTGCCGAATTGGTAACAAAGACGATGAGTCTGCCCTAAATCATTTAATGAATAATAAAAAAAAATATATATGATAAGCGTTATTCTGTGTACTTACAATCGCGACAAATATATTTACAATGTATTACAAAGCATTGCCGAAAACAAATTCAACAAGTCGGACTTCGAGATTGTGCTGGTAAACAACAACAGCACAGACCACACACAAGCAGAGTGCGAACGCTTCTGCAAGGACTATCCCGAAGTGACGTTCAACTACTATGTTGAGAAGGAACAAGGCTTGTCATATGCCCGCAATTGTGGCATCCGCATGGCCAAGGGCGATCTGCTGGTATATGTGGATGATGATGCCAAGGTCAACGAGGTGTATCTGCAAACCTATGCCGACTTCTTCAATACACATCCTGACGCAGTGGCTGCCGGTGGACCCATCCTGCCTGTATATGAGACCGAAGAGCCTCAGTGGATGTCGCACTACACGCGCCAACTGGTGACAGGCAAACTGTATCTTGGCGAGAAGGAACGCGAGTTTCCCAAAGGAGCTTTCCCAGGTGGAGGTAACGCCGCCTATCGGAAAAGTGTGTTCGACAAAGTCGGGCTGTTCAATGTGGAGCTGGGACGTAAAGGCGACAGCCTAATAGGTGCTGAAGAGAAGGACCTCTTTGATAAGATGACCACTCAAGGAATGCGTTTCTACTACCTACCCATGTCTATTCTCTATCATATCATCCCTGCACGCAAGCTCACCTATGAATATTTTGACCGACTAACCAACGGCATCGGCGTAAGCGAATACTATCGCACCACCCGTATTTCCAAGACTAAATACATAAAACGAATAGTAATGGAGGGTGTAAAATGGGCAGCCAGCATAGTACTTTGGATAGGATTCATTTTCAAAGGGCAACTCTCTAAGGGCAATATGATAGTTCGCTTCCGTTGGAACGTGACACGTGGCCTGCTAAAGGGCAAATAAATCAACAATAGGTGAGGTAGCATGCATTGAGGATAAGAAACATCCTCCCTACCTCAATAATAAGAATGAAATAAAACCACCGCATCTTCGACATTCAAAAACATTTTATTTAAGATATAACAACAAAACCTTATCCTATGAATATAATACAGAAAATCGGGAAAATCCCTGGTGCAGAAAGTGTATTCAGACTGTTATTCAAGAAGCAATATGCCAGGTATATCAAAAGGAAAAACGAACGGAAAAATGCCACCTATATGCAATATGGACTAGAGACCGTGGAGCAATTTGCTAAGTGTATGGACGAAAACGGTTTTTATTACACATTGGCCTTCGGTAGCATACTGGGGGCTATACGGGATCGCGGTTTCATAAAACACGACCTAGACATTGATACTTTTCTTTGGTTCGACGAAAACTCGTCACGTGTTCGGGAGTGCATGAAAGCATACGGATTCGAATTGGTGTACGAATTTTCTATTGACAATGACAAGTATGGCAAAGAGGAGACTTACTCTTACAAAGGATGCCATATTGATATATTTTACCTTTATCCAGCTATTGATAGATACCCTTATTGTTGCGACTTTGTAGAGCAACTAAAATGGGGAAAGATAGGTCGCATACCTCGTCGTATTGAGGTGCCACTCTCTCGCGAACGTCGTCTTGTTCCATTCGAGAGCATAGAGCTATACGTACCCTCCAATGCGGAGGAAATCTGTGAGTTCCGCTATGGTCCACACTATATGACACCCGACCCATCTTGGACCTGGGTTGGTGCAAAGAGTGATATTACCGCATGGCCCGAGATGTCAAGCCGAACCACATGGCATCGCTATCAGTAATTTTATTGTCATCACAGGCCTTTAGTTTCAGTTCAATCACCAATCATAATTTAGTATTCAGCAGATATCAGCCCATATTGCTCTGATATCTGCTTTTTAACGTATATCAATCAACCGTAGCTATGTTCGCCGACCCAGATCCAATTTTTAAAGACTAATTTTCGGGAAACACAACCGATATTCGTAAATCAACGCATATAATGTTAATCTTACAAGCCGACGAGTTCAAAATAGAATCATTATTATTCATATCACATTATCAACCATTTTCCGCACTTCGATTATCATAGAAATAATTAACAAAGGGGAGAAACAATCTTTTTTTTCACGAAAGTCATTTATTATTTGTATCTTTGCAATCTTAATTGTTAGATGTATTTGATTTTTGTTTATTACAATATATACAAGTACAATCTGGAAAGTGACAGTTTTCCAAGATACCAAACCAACAAGTTGTCAATCGATCTACAAACACTGCATTTGCAGAATTAAAGCGAACCAACAAGGCCCCCACAAATAGATTTATGAAAAAAAAATAATCAAATGGAAATTAATGCAATCATCTTAGCCGCAGGTAAATCGAACCGCTTTGCTCCATTTACTTACGAACGTCCTAAAGGTCTCTTCCGTGTAAAAGGAGAAATTCTTATTGAACGACAAATTAACCAACTCATAGAAGCAGGCGTAAAGGAGATCTATATCGTCGTAGGCTACATGAAAGAGAAATTCTTCTACCTTGAGCAAAAGTACCCCATGGTACACTTGCTTATCAACAATATGTTTGGTGCCAAAGGAAACCTATACTCGCTCTATGTGGCTAAAGACTATATTCACAATAGTTATGTTTCCTATGCGGACTACTATTTCTCAAAGAATCCATTCTTGGAAGATCAAGATGTTTGCAAACTTGAGAAAAAATCCTATCATGCTTGTATCTATCGTGAGGGAAAATTCAACGAGTTTAGCTGTACCAAGTCTGATGCCAACGTCATCACACATGTTGACCTCGGTGGTCGAGACCAAATGGCTATGGTTGGTCACGCATACTTCAATGAAAATTTTAGTGCTCGGTTTGTAGATTTCTTAGACAAAGAAATAAACGAATTTCGAGTCAACTCTCTCTTCTGGGAAGAATACTTTGAGCGACACATTAAAGAATTAACGCTTTACGCTAGACCCCTGAACAAAGGCGAGTTCTTTGAATTCAATTCCATCGATGACTTGTGTCAATTTGATTCGGACTTCTTGTACAATGTAGATTCAGACATTATTAAGAACATTTGCGAGACACTCCATTGTGACCCCAATGGCATCAAGGACATTGCTGTTATCAATGCAGGTCTGACCAATGTAAGTTTTAAATTTTCAGTAGATGGCATGGTATATGTATACCGACACCCTGGAGGCACTGCCGGAAACCTTATTGATAGAACAGCCGAAATGTTCAGTCAGTTAACGGCAAAGACCTTGGGAATCGACAAATCTGTTATCACAATGACTTTGGGAGGATGGAAACTATCATATTGTGTACAAGATCTCATTGAATGTGACTTCCGAAAGCATCCCGAACAAATGCTTAAGGGAATGGACTATCTTCGTAAGATGCATGCAGTGGATGTATCGGATGGAGCCATAAAGCAGAAATTTATTGAGATTGCCGAAAATATGCCGATGACATCTGAAGAGAAAGAGACCTATCTCAACGCTCTTGTTCGTGCAGATGTCCCAAAATTGGTCAAAGACTTTGATGATGTACAGGAAGGATTAAGACTGATGAGAATCGCATCTGCAACCAAAGGAAACCTGCTCAATGAATTCGCCGAGGAGATTGAGAAGGTTAAACGATTGGACTTGTACGTTAAGGCAGATGCTGACCGCCTCGGTTACAAGAAGGTGTGTTGCCACAACGATACTTACGAACCCAACTTTCTCGCAACAGAGGATGGAGACCTCTACCTTATAGACTGGGAGTATGCAGGCCTCAACTATGCAGCTAACGACCTTGCATGCTTCTTCTGCCGATACATGTATTCCGATGAGGAGATCGAAATGTTTCTTAAAGCATATTTTAAGAGAGATCTTACCCCCGACGAACACCGTTTCTACATTGCATTCATCGCTCTTTGCGGCTTTTATTGGATGGGGTGGGGGTTGTACAAAGGTTCTGTAGGGGATGATGACGGATTCTTCTTCCTACCGGCATACCGCAACTTCCATCGTTTTATTGACATTGCACTTAAATCATACGAAAAAGAATGAACTACGTACTATTAATGGCCGGTGGCGTAGGCAACCGTGTTGGTGCAGGAATTCCAAAGCAATTTATCGAAGTCCTTGGTGAACCCATTATTGCATACACCATGAAACGATTCCAAGAGTGTACAATGGTGGATGGTATTGAACTTGTTTGCGTCAAAGGTTATGAAGATACTCTAAGAGAAATAGCACATAAAGCTGGCATCACTAAAATCATAAAGATAGTTGCTGGTGGTCTCGATTACGAACATTCTATTATCAATGGAGTAAAAGGATTTGAAGGCATCGCAAACCCCAATGATGTAATCCAGATTCATTGGGCCGCCGCACCTTTTGTTAGTCAAGAAATAATCGAAGACAATATACGTGTATGCAAGGAAAAAGGTAATGCGATGTCTTCTTGCAAGCCTTTTGTACTCTATGGGACCAACAATGGGGACCACTCGAACGACGTTATAAACAGAGATACATTTATGTGTCTCTGTGCTCCACACTCATTCCTGTACAAGAACATCTTAGACCTGTATCGTTTAGCAGAAGAGAAGAACATCTTTGACTATATTGAACCTCATACTACGAATATCATGGCCGATCTCAGAATCCCAATTTATTTTTCCAAAGGAGACCAAACGAACATCAAGATTACGACCAAAGAGGACGTTGATTTATTTACAGGTTTTGTGCTCAATGAGAAACTGAAAAGAGGAGAAATATCGATCTAATGAAAAAAGCAATATTCCTTCATGGATTCTATGCATCAGGTTCTTGTCCAATGGCAGTTGCTCTCAAAGATGCGTTGAAGGAGGAAATCAATGTACTTACCCCTGATCTTCCTCTTCGCCCTAAAATTGCACTTTCTTTTGTTCGAGAGTTATGTAAACAGGAACAGCCCCATATGCTGATCGGAAACAGCAATGGGGCTTTTCTCGCTCAAATGTTGGCAACTGAACTGAATATACCCACAATCCTCGGAAATCCTCATCTTAGGATGTCAAGCTTCGTAAGTTCCCGTATTGGGAAAAACAAATACAAGTATCCACGAATGGATGGCAAGCAGGATTTTCTCATTGAGCCATCTCTTATCGATGAGTTTGCAGATTTAGAGTTGCACCAATGGGATTTATGGACTCCACGTATGACCGATCTTTGCAAAGGCTTATTTGGGGAGAAAGACACGCTAGCATACTTTGAGCCTGAAATTCGTATGCATTACAACAAGATATATCATTTTCCAGGGAATCATACCCCAACAGAACAAGAGGTCCGCAAATGGTATGTACCACTAATAAAGTTGATGTAATTATTGGTTCCAAGGATGGACTTGTTTTTAGTTCTTATCGTATTTCCAGGAATAAATAAACGGAATCATAAGAAATAAAAGAATAGAATTTATCTTTACCAATATCATTATCAAACAAGAAAAAAGCAACAGATACATCATTTCTGCAGAAAGATATGACAATAGATGAATATAGGAAATACATTGCTGCGGGTAATAGCGTTGTGAGTGGTAGCGAGGCTCATCTTTTCATGCATGAGATGTCGCAAGAGGCTATACGCATCACGATGGAGATAAACAACCACTATCATACCCCCGAAGAATTGAGAACACTTTTCTCAGATCTTTGGGGTATTGAGGTACCCGAAGGATTCGGGATCTTTCCGCCCTTCAATACCGACTACGGCAAGAATACCCATATTGGCGCACGTGTCTTTATCAATAGCGGATGTAAGTTCCAAGACCAAGGTGGAATATTCATCGGTGACGACTGCCTTATCGGTCACAACGCAACACTATGCACCATCAACCATAATCCCGACCCTGACCGCCGAGGCGACATGGAGTTCAAGGCTATCCATATTGAAAACAGAGTGTGGCTAGGAGCCAACACAACTATTTGCCCTGGTGTGACTATCGGAGAAGGTGCTATAGTGGCAGCAGGAGCTGTAGTGAACAAAAATGTTGCCCCAAGAACTGTGGTTGGAGGCATACCCGCCCAATTCATCAAAAGACTTTAATGTTCGTAGAGTCTGAGCATTGGTATCAAGAACTGCTTTCCCAAACAGCAACCTTTTGACTATTAGTGATGATAAAAAAATAACATGAGATAATGTTTCATTTTTTTAATATGCTTTAGCCTATCTTGTCGGTTCTTCTTCCATTGTTCATCAGTCGTGTATCCCACCGAACTCCATCTTATCAATGTAAAAACAGCTCGATAATCTAAGCTAAATCATATCACCCGAACTACGGTCGGCGACCGAAGTGGAGTCAACTGCTACTCTATCCGAAGTGGAGCCAAGGTCAGCGACTGAAATGGAGCCAACTTATTTTTTCATCATCACTAAGTAAATTAACGCAATAAATCTCCTTTAATAATGAGAGAGAAAACCTCTCACCTCAACACATCACGTACGTTATAGCACATAGTGTCGTGACATGCAAAACAAAATAATTCAACTTTTCTTGCTGGCATATCGTACATTTTTCGTATTTTTGCCGAATAATAGTATTTGCAAGTTTTTGCAACAAGGGTGTACTAATTGATAAAAGTACAAAAAGTTATGAAAATAAGAAACATATTATTGACAGCCTTATTTATGGCCTTTTGTGCTCCATCGTGGGCTCAGAAATATGCTTCGGATGCTCAAATAGACGGCTTCCATGGCAGCGTGAATGCTGTAGATCAGACTATCTACGAGGCTAAGGTGTACAACAACGAGATGCAACGCGGCGAGATATTGGAACACATTCAGACTCTCTACACCCAGCGTGGCCACCGCAAGAGCATGACGTACCTCGGCACCGAGGAAGACGTGATATTCCGCACACGATACAAACACGATGGTTTCGGACTCATCACATTGGAGCACATAGTGGACCCCAACGAGCAAGTGATAGGCCGTACGTATTATATCTACGATCAAAACAATATACTCTCCGAGACATACGTTGAGGATGCCGAACGCCAAATAGAGAATCGAATACGATATAAATACAATGGTCAAGGTCAAGTGGCACAACTGTCGTTCAACGACCCTTTCAACAATGTTTACAAACGTGAAGTTTATACCTACGCTCCCAACGGCAAAGTTCGTATCGCTGTAGTTTACGACAACGAAGGCAAAAAGATGTTTGAGCGTCGCTACGAATACGACGAACATAACGAACCCGTGAGCTTTACCCTATATGACTACACGGAAAGTGAACCCGAGGTATTCATCACCCTGTACCGATATCGCTACGACGAGAAAGGCAACTGGGTACAACGCACCGAATACACCCTCGAAAATGATAATGCTACACCCAACTACATCATTGAACGAAAGCTAACCTATTTCTAATATTCGCATAATGATGAGAAATTAGAGTTAAAACAATAGAACCTTGTTCACTTGTTGATGTAAGAACAAGGATCAAAGAGTGATGAGAGAATAACCTTTGTCTCATCACTTTTTTTTATTTAGAGCTACCTGCATCATCACTAAATATAGTGCATTTATAATATTTGCACAGAAATGTCGTTATGAAAATAATAAAGAATAAAAAAGAAATAAGTATGCAAAGCATAGACTCAAAAATGAAAATAGCCGTGGTGGGAGCTACAGGTCTCGTAGGAAGCACCATGCTGAAGGTTTTGGAAGAGAGAGGGTTTGCCCCTTGCCATATCATCGCCGCCGCTTCTGAACGTTCGGTAGGCAAGGTGATTGAATTTGCAGGACGCCAACTCACTGTGGTGTCGGTAAATGACGCCATTGCACAAAAGCCCGACTATGCAATCTTCAGTGCAGGAGCCTCTGCTTCTCGCAACTTTGCACCTCGCTTTGCCGAAGTGGGGACCATTGTGATAGACAACTCTTCGGCATGGAGAAAAGACGCCGACAAGCCTTTGGTGGTACCAGAGATCAACATCGATGCCATCAAACCATCAGACCGTATCATTGCCAATCCCAACTGTAGCACCATTCAGATGGTACTGGCTTTATCGGGACTACACAAGCGCTACGGCATCAAGCGCATCGTAGTCAGCACATATCAAAGTGTGACAGGTACGGGCATGAAAGCCATCCACCAGTTGGAAGCAGAAGAACAGGGTCAACCATGCGACAGAGCCTATCCCTACGAGATACATCGCAACCTATTCCCTCATGGTGGCGACTGGCTCGACGACGGATACACCACCGAGGAACAGAAACTGGTAGATGAGACTCGCAAGATATTGGGCGACAACAGCATTATGGTCAGTGCCACAGTAGCTCGTGTACCCGTGGTAGGCGGACACAGCGAGTCGGTAAACGTAGAGTTCCATCAAGAGTACGATATAGAAGAGGCACGCAATATCATTGCCCACACAGAAGGTTGCGTATTGCAAGATGCCCCCTCAACCAACACCTATCCTATGCCCATCACCGCCCACCACAAAGATGACGTATTCGTAGGTCGTGTACGCCGAGACCCATCCCAACCTCGCACGTTGAACCTCTGGGTTGTAGCCGACAACATTCGCAAAGGTGCTGCCACCAACGCTGTTCAGATTCTTCAAAAAATAATCCAAAAAAGCTAACCCTACCCTTCTCATGAAACTGAAACAACACATCCTCATAGCCGCCATTGCTCTCATACTAACGGCTTGCAACCATATTATTATCGACGAAAGCCACCCTGTATCGGACAACAACTGGCTACGTTTCGAGCCCGAGGCTTTCGATTTCGAAATCAAAAATACCGACGACTGCTATCATCTGACAGCTTCCATACGAATCGACACCAACATGATACAACTGAAAGAATTTCCTTTAGTTGTCAACATAAATACCGCAAGCGGCGAAACTCGTATGTTTTATGCCCACATACCTTTGATAGACAAAAATGGCAAACGTACGGGTTCCGTAACCAGCAACTACCAACTTGCCGAAGCACGCATCCGCGAATACCTCTTCTTCAGCACCAAAGGAAATGTACACCTTGAGATGAAGCAAGGCACACACAAATACGAACTTCCTGGAGTAGCCATGGTAGGCCTGCGCGTAGAAAAAGCAGACATGAGCACAAAATAACAAGGTGGACCGGACACAAGCTGTTGATTTTATTTACGCAACCTAAAAGATTCAACGTTTATGAAATCGTAATAAAACATTTTCAATGTTTTCGGCCTTCTTTACTCGAGAGATTGTATTTGATACAACGGTGCTTGTGACCTTCCGATGGTCGGTTCGGCATCTTTCGGCTTGTCTGTCGGTTTTGTTTCAAGACGTGGCTGGGGCTCGGGAAAGACTGCATTCAGTCTCATCGTTAACTATTCGATACGCCACAATGCACCACATTAGGTTCACAAACACTGCCGCATCTCGGCAAAGCAAACAAGATTGCTCCGCTTTCGTTTTTTGCGGTGTCGCACCCTCCTACCACACCGAAATATACTCGAAACAAGACTCAAAATCGGAGAAATCAATTCCTAGAGGTTGCCTTTATTGTGAATAGTGATTATGTTGTAATCAGTGAAGAGCAAACAGACAATACCATTTCAGTGATTAATGGAAAATGATAAGTGAAGATCCATTACCACCCAGCTGGTACACTTGTAGGATTACTGATCACTAAAAAGAAACACACTCGTCAGATCACTAATCACAAAAACACCACTAATCACTAATAAACAAACCATGATCGATAAAACTATCAACCCCCATATAGACCGCTTGGCACTTAAACTTCGTACCGTACCCGAAACACCCGGTGTGTATCAGCACCTCGATGCTTCAGGTAAGGTGATTTATGTGGGTAAGGCTCGCAACTTGCAACGAAGAGTGTCGCAATACTTCAACCGCTATGAAGACCACTCATCGAAAATAAAGATGCTTGTACGCAACATCTACGATTTTCGCGTCACGGTGGTAGCCACAGAGGTTGACGCCTTGCTTCTGGAGAACACACTCATCAAACAATACAAACCCAAATACAACAGCCTGCTCAAAGACGATAAAAGTTATCCCTATCTCTGCCTCACCAACGAAGAGTACCCTCGACTCCTCTTCGCACGACAACACGACAACACCAAAGGGCAATACTTCGGCCCATACCCCAATCAGCGCATACTTCGCGAACTCCAAGGTATCATCCGCACGCTATTCAGATACCGGACGTGTCATCTGCCGTTGTCTGAACACGATATCTCTTCACGTACATTCCGCCCATGTATCAACCATCAGATAGGACTCTGCAACGCACCTTGTGCCGGCCTTGAGAGCCGAACGCAATACCTTGCCACCATCGAGGACATAAGACAGATACTGAAAGGCAACTTCTCCGACATAGAGAGAACCATGAGAGACCAGATGTTCCAACTAGCAGAAGAACTACGTTTCGAAGAAGCCGAAGGCTTACGTCGTAAAATTAGACTATTAGAAGAGTATCAGAGTCGATCTACAGTGGTGAACACAGCAGTACACGACGTCGATGTATATAGCATACTATCCAACGATTCTCGGTATGCCTACGTGAACATACTGCGAATCAAAAACGGAACCCTCATATACAGCTACTCCACAGAGATCAAAAAACATCCAGACGACACACCCGAGGAACTGCTTGCTACTGCTATCCCGCAGCTACACGAGCTCACACAGAGCACTGCACGCGAGGCCATCGTACCCATACCTGTAAGCGATATACCCGAGGCATATCTCAAGCTTGTCGTTCCCACCCGAGGAGGCGACAAAAAACTCCTCCTTGAACTCTCTCAGCGTAACGTAGAGGCCTATCAAAAACAATGCACACACCAGCGTGCACTACTCAACCCCGACCAAAGCAACCGCGAAGCCCGACAAAAAGATCACCACTTGCTTCTACGCATCCAGAAGGAGTTGCACCTACCCGAATTACCCACCCACATTGAATGCTTCGACAACTCGAACATTCAAGGTGCTTACCCCGTAGCAGCCATGGTTCGATTCACCAATGGGAAGCCCAACAAGAAAGAATACAGAAAGTTCAACATCAAAACCGTTGAAGGTCCCGACGACTATGCTTCCATGGCCGAGGTTATCTACCGCCGCTATTCCCGACTGCATAACGAAGGCAAAGAACTGCCGCAACTGCTCATCGTAGATGGTGGCAAAGGACAGATGGAGATGGCCCGCCAGGTGATACAAGACCAACTGCACCTCGACATCCCTATTGCCGGTCTAGCCAAAGACGACCGTCACCATACCTCTGAGCTCCTCTACGGATTCCCCCCAAAAGAAATAGGCCTACGACCCACCGACCCGCTCTTCCACCTCCTAGAGCGAATACAAGACGAAGTACACCGTTTCGCAATCACATTCCATCGGCAGAAACGATCCAAGAACTTCCTTCAAACTCAACTTACCGAGATACCTGGCATCGGCGAGAAAACGGCACACGACCTCTTATTGCGATTTGGCTCTGTCAAAGAGATCAAAATCCAAAGTCTTGCCGACATTACCCAAGTCATAGGCCAAGCCAAAGGGAAGCTGGTGTATCACCATTTCCATCCCGAAGACTAAAGGGTACAACATTTATACGCACCGAATATTTATAACAATAGGCTTTTCTGCAGACGCTTACTTTCGAGCAATTCGATTAACGGTACAATTTCTACCAGGATTCCCATCAAAGCCTACCAACAGATGCTTAGGCATTCTATTTCTCCATACGAAGTACTAGCTAAAAGCACCATAGCAAACAACCGATTTCGTGGTATCATGGCATGAAATGGTCGTTTCAAGCCGTGATACCATCATTTCATGCCATGAAACGATCGTATCAAGCCGCCTTTTGTCTGTAGCAGCTATGCTGTGAAAGCTATAGCAGCATGCTGCGCAACCTTACACAGCACGCTGCTATAAGGCAACCATAAGCATACGTATTCTACTTCGGAAAGGTATCGATGTTTCAACATACTGCTGAGCAGAGTGCCATCGTACTATTCAAGGGCAGAACCAGAAGCCAAGCTCCTACAACACACCACTAGGCCGTAATGCCGAGACCTATTATCTCAACAATCCGTAACGGTAATTGACATCAGCTAGGAGAGAACGTACTTTCTTTAGCATAATCGCATGATGAAAAACCACAGCAGCTCGTCTTCCCTCATTGGCATTCTTCTGTCGGCACCATTCTCATTTTTGCACCTATATTATCATTTTCAATTCACCCCTAAAAAAGCAAAATAAGAACCCCGAACTGGGACGAAATTTCATGTAGTTCGTCACCTAATATCTGGGATAAAAGTGGGAGAATACCGAATTTCGTCCCTAAATAAGGGTGTTTTAGCACCAAACACTGGTATTTTACTCCATTTAGCCATCACCAGCTCCATTCAGTAGTGAATGATGAAAAAAGTATGTATTTTTGCAACGTGAAACAAAGAGAACATTAGTCAACAATGATCAATCTTTGTAAGGAAGCCAGTTCTGTCGAATTCATTTGAAGCATTTTTTGTTTCCCCAAAGAGGATCAAGTAGCACATTTGAAATATCAGCTTTTATACACTTTATACAGTCAATTTCGACATTATATGAATGGACGCTCTTCGACGTGAGTCGAGGAGCGTCATAACTTTTAATGAGCATCGATACTACCTCAGGGACCTACCCCAAAGCAGGTACAACAATAATCACCTAGGGGCATTGATGCTACGACCAAGAGCAACAATAGAACAACTCTATGTGATGCCTTGTACAACAGACCGACAAAGGATTTCTTACCTAATTCGACACACCAATCTCCCCCACTGCTCCGCTCACTAATGATGCCACTGCATCCCCATCACCACACTAGGATAACGAGGTATCATAAATAGCACAGATCGATCATACACCAATCGACAAAAAGATGTAACGATAAGTGCGCAACAAAAAATCTATCGGACACTCCTAAACAAGTCGAAAAAGAGGGGGCCGCCTATTCCACATGGCGGATTTGGAAATTGAATCGACGCTGCAGTTTTTTTCGGTTGGCGTAGAGGACAAGGTAATAGAGCAAGAGCACAGCCAACGAGACGACGATGGATAGACCTTCGCTATGCAGAAAACGAAGAGAGAGCAGCAGCGAGGCAATCAACAATACAGCGGGAAGGAAATAGGCCCACAACACAGCCATCATGCCAAGACCTTGGGTTATCTGCACCTCGACAGTGTCGCCTACCGAGTAAAGAGCCCACTGGTCGGTATCGATATGCAGCTCTTTCTCTTTGCTTTCAGAGAATCCGCATTTGCTATGAGCCTGGCAAGCGGCACAAGCACTTACGCTCTCTATTAGCACACTAACGTTGTTTTGTTTTACGGCACTGACTTTGCCAATATGGGTTGCTACCTGTTCCATAAAATTCTGCGAGGTGTATTATTTTTGCTATTGGATTATTGATTAGTTTTTACCGGTGATACGAGAAAGCTGACGCTGCAGGTTTGTCGAATTGACGATATCGTAACGAGGCCACCATTCATTACCATAATTCTACAAGAACATCGGTCTTAACACGTTTCAAAACAGACAACCATTCGCTGATACTATCATTTCACCCAATCGAGGGAAACCTTGCTGCAATTCTTGACACAACGGCCCTCGGGATTAATTTTAAACACGATGTTTTGATATACTACTTCAGACCTACCATACTCGAAAGGAGAGGCACTATCGAACAAGAATGGCAACACCTCACGACCTTGATGGTCTATAAAGCCCCACACCGCCCCTTTTTGCACGGGGGCTAGGCCTTCGGAGAATCGATAACCAGAGCTATACACGATAGGGATAACCACTTTACCTTCGGAGTCGATATAACCATAACGACCCTGTTTCTCGACCAAAGCGAGACCCTCAAAGAAGATATAGGCATCGGATCTATAGCCGCTGTTGTCGTATTCTATAGGCAGCACAGCCTTACCTTTTCGGTTAATAATACCATAATGGCTGCCATCGCCAACAAGACAGTATCCATCAACGAAGCCCTGAACAAAACCATAAGTCTTGAAATGTTTTTTCCCTTTAGCGTCGAGAAAACCGTAAGTGCTGCCTTGACGATATACATAAAGGCCTTCGGAATACCACGGAAACTCGTCGTAGATATAGGGAGTAATGGGTTTGAAAGTCTTTGTTGAGAACATCGCATAACGTCCCAAAGGATGATGGTGATGATGATGGGCATGATGATCAGACTCATCGTCATCATCATCGGCCACATCGGGGTCGGTAACGAAGAAATTGCCATTATCGTCAACAGGGCTCACATAATCATATTTGATAGGAAACACTTCTTGACCACGACAGTCGATCATTCCCTGCCGTTCGTATTTCACCACCACAGCATATCCATTGTGGAAAGGATTGGCATATTCATAGATAGGCGGTATTACAGTATTACCTTTGGTGTCGATATAGCCATAAAAGACCGTGAAGCTATCAAGATCGACAGCCACCACCGCCAATCCTTCACTAAAGGTACTGGTAGCTCTATACTGCGGACGGATGACCCACTCGCCATACATATCCATGAAACCGTAGAGCCCCCCTTGACGAACCCGTATAAGATTGTCGGATGGATAGTTGACCTCCTCATATTCGGCAGACACGATTTCTTTGCCCGTACGGTCTATGAGGCCCACTTTGTTGTAATCGCGGAGTACCACACAATAATCGCCATGAAAACGGTCCACAAACTTGTATTGTGGCTCTACTATCTCGGTACCATCTTCCAATTTGAAACCGAAGAGGCCATCACGCTGAGTGGTCTGAACCCCATCGATAAAAAAGAGTTCACAGCCACAAGCCTCATCGTCAACCACGTAGGTATGTGGAACCTGTGTTGACTGCTGCTCTGCGGTCTTCTTCTTACGTTGAGCAAAAGTAGGTGTAACTACAGTCATCACCAACAACAGGAACAGGATTCTAGTGAGCTTCATAGGATATGTGTTTAATTAATTTATATTTCAATAGAGAGCAGAAGTATGTCGAAGATATTTGCCGAACAACTCATTACAAACAATACTATATCATTGTGATATCGGACACTGGCAACCAACCTTTGTTGCCATCGGCAATGCTGATTTTTACCCACTGATCCATATCGTCGAGCATACGGACCTTGGTTCCTTCGTGTAGCACGAATTTGTCAACACTACTCTCGTTAGGAGAACTTTTCACCACAGAAAGCGGAGCAGTTACAATAGCCGTGCGACTGTGATTAACACGATAGGATGCATTGACCGTAGCCACCAAGACCACTAACCAGACAACGAGGGTAGCAACTGCAGCCATCAGACTATTCTTTCTCCAGGTGTATTCGTGAGCCAGGAGGAAGCAAGTTCCAAGCACCACCAAAACAACACTTACGGCTATCAGCAACCACATCCAACCTCGAGGAGAAAAGACACCCACCAACGATTGCCACCAACGAACAAGAAAGAAAGAGGGCATCGCATCAATCTTATCCTCCGTTCTACTGTAACAGAAAGCTATGTTTTCGGCAATCTCCTTATCACCTGGACGCAGCTTAGAAGCCCGCTCATAGTAAAGAATTGCCAAGGCCAATTCACCTGTACGATAATAGGCGTTGCCCAGATTATAATATAGGTCGGCACTCTCCAACCCCTGGTCCACCAACGAAAGATAGCCATTCAACGCATCCTGGTACTGTTCGGCAGCGTAAGCCTTGTTGGCCTGAGCAAAAACCTCGGCAGGTATTTGGGCACAAACAGAGGTAAGAGCCAAGAGGCATAGTATGACGAGTGTGAATATCTTTTTCATAATAATAGCTTATTGAATACTATACTGAATTACGATTACTGTAGGCTTGCAATAGTTTGAAGTGTTTCGGAATAGATGGCTTGTTTCTTTTGAGAAGAGTCGCCAGGTGCGAAACGTGCCTGATCAACGTCATCGAGCGTGCGCATGATAAGCGACATTTTGTCGGAAGGGATTCCTATTTCTTGAAGCTTATCCTGTACAGTCTCACGAGAGAGCTGGGATAGTGCAATGGCATACTTATCGGACAAACAGCCCCACAGTGCTTTATAGATTTCCTCATAGAACTTATTGTCATCGCCACCGGCCAAATATTTCTCGGCAGTCTTGAGGCGACGCTGAGCCAGTTTGAGTGCGTGGCGCATCTTGGAGCCTTGTATATCGCTGTTGAGTTGCTGCTGACGACGTCCCACTACCACGGCAACGAGTCCAGCAAGGAACACAACAGCAAGAAGAACCCACTGCAGCATCGAAGGATGCGACATTGCGCCTTGGGTATATAGACGACCCTTTGATGCTTTGATATGATTAATGTCGCTATTGAGCATCTTCACATCATTCTTACTAGTAGAGAACGAATTGCCCGAGCCGTCGCCCTTAGCCACCTGAACATCTATAGGCTGTGTGGTGAGCGTGGTATAAGAGCCACTAACAGGATTGAAATAGGCATAATCGATAGCAGGGATGGTATAGTTGCCTTGCGATTGGGGAATGAGTACCCACTCAAAGGTACGGCTACCACTCAGTCCATTGTCTCCACGAGTTATCTTGTCGGTCGTTTTTGGTTCATACACTTCGAAAACCTTGGGAAGATTAAGTTCTGGCGCTTGAAGGAGACTGAGGTTTCCGTGGCCACTCACGGTGAAACGGAGGGTAATAGCCTCGTTGGCCTTCACCTCTGGATTGTCGATCTCAGCTTTGACAGAATACTGACCCACGGCACCATAGAAACAGTCAGGAGACACAGGAAGGGGACGCACATTAACAGTGAGTGCATTGGAACTGAGTGCCTTTTGGACAGCTTGTCCTCGATTAAAGAACGGATCGTCGAAGAGGTCGAGGATAGTACCCGTACGGCGACGCTGCACAGGCACCACAGCTAGGACCTCAAGATTGAGCGGTTCGATCTTCATCTTGCCCGACTCTTGTGCATAGAGAGCACCGCGACGTATCTCTGCTACCTGGTAATTCTTTCCATTGACGGTCTCATTATAAGTCTTCACTTCCTTGCCCTCACTGAGGTCTTCGCTCCAGAATCCACGGTTGCCAGGTAGCTTATCGATCTGATACTGACGAAGCGACACCTGGGTGTAAATCTTATAGGTAATAATAACCTCTTCACCTTCATAGGGGTTGGACTTAGACAATGAAGCTCTTGCAAAAAGAGAGTTTTGATCTATGGTAGGTGACTGTGTTTGCTGCTGGGGCTGCGACTGACCATAGCCACCGTAACCGCCATAGCCACCATAGGCACTGCTCTGCCGTTGATTCTGAGCCGCGTTAGGATCGGCTTTAACCACCTTGACAGTAAGGCTTCCACTGGAAAGTTTCTTACCATCTACCACGCACGTGGCCGGACCGATAGTGAAAGATCCTTCCTGATCGGCACACACAAGATAAGTGAAGGAATGAGTCTCTGATGCAGTGGTCTTTCCATTTACCCTTACTATGGAACTGGAATAACCCGTTTGGGGACCACCACGAACAGAGAAGCCTTTGAATGTTGGTCCTTGGAAATCAGACGGGCGGGCATCCACTTCATAGATAACGCGAAAGGTCTGCCCAACGCTGACCGTACCAACAGGTCTAACTTTGAGCGTCTGGGCCACCGACGAGAGAGCGATTGCCAATGCGAAAATGATTGTGACAATATGTTTCATTATATTGATAATGCTTTATTGTTTCGAGAGATTATTCTAACGTTTCATAAGAAGCCTTGATGAACCGAGCACACTACCAGTCCATAGTGATCCGGCCATCCACTTTGCTTTCTTGTTGTTTTTGTTGATCTTTGAGCGTTTTCTGCTCATTGTTCTTCACGGCGTTGAGAATCTGCTCAGCCTGCTTCTTCTGCTGATCTTTCTGCTGCTGATCACGCGGTTGAGGCTGTTTGCCTTTATTCTTCTGATCGGACTTTTGCTCATTGTTTTGCTGATCTTTACCGCCTTGATCTTGATTCTGATTATCTTGATTTTGCTTGTTCTGATCGTTGTTATTGTCGCTCGGTTTATCCTGGTTCTTTTGATTCTGCTGCTGTTGGTTTTGTTGCTGTTGTTGCTGATCAGGTTGATTCTTCTGATTCTGCTGATTCTGTTGTTGCTGCTGCGCCTGATAGAGCATCTTTTTTGCATACGAAAGATTATACTTCGTATCTTGATTCTTAGGATCGAGTTTCAACGCCTCCTGATAGGCATTCACAGCCTGCTGAAAGGCACCACGTCCGCCGTCCTGAGCTCCATTTTGCCGTTGCTGCAACCCTTGCTGAAGATGGCTGTTTCCAAGATTATGATAGGCCTTACTGCGCTCGGTATTGGACACTTTGGGGCTAGACGCTACGACTTGATACTGCTTGGCAGCCTCACCATAGTTTTTCTGTTTATACAGACTGTTGCCTAAATTGTAGAGCGAACGGTAATAACTACTATCGTTGCTCAAGGCTTTGCGGTAGCATGCTTCGGCATCGGCATAAGCACCTTTCTTGTAATGAGCGTTACCGTTGCGATTCTGAGTGCGCTGAGATTGCGACACTTTCTCTTTGCCCGACTTATGTTGCTGAGCAAATAATGGACTCGCAGCCAAAAGGAGCGAGAACGATATGATGACTACTCTTTTCATTTTCTACGAATGATATTACCCCAATTGAGGCGACTATTTTTCTTTTCAAATACAAGCACTTCCGCCAAAAGGAACAGCAGAGCCAACGCCAACGGATACTGGTATCGACTCTCGTATTCAGAGAACGTGGCGCTACCATAGTTTTCCTTGTCCAGTTTCTCTATCTGTTTTACAATATCGCTAACGCCTGCATTAATATTGTTGGCACGCACATAAATACCTTTTCCAGCCTCGGCTATCTCCATCATCATCTGCTCATTGAGTTTGGTGGTAACCGTATTGCCTTCGGCATCTTTCTTATAGCCTACCATCTGGCCTTGATGGTAGAGCGGAATAGGAGCTCCTTTGTCCAAGCCCATACCAATAGTATTGACCACCACGCCTTCATCGGCAGCATCACGGGCAGCCTCTACAGCATCATCTTCATGATTTTCTCCATCGCTGATGACGATAATGGTACGTGTTTTTTTCTTTTCCCATTCACGGTCGGGGTCATCGTAACCAAAACTCATCATTGCCTTGCCTATGGCTTCGCCAATAGCTGTACCCTGCGTCTGAATCATGGAACAGGATGTCTGGTCGATAAACATCTTGGCCGCACCATAGTCGTTGGTGAGAGGCATCTGGATGAAAGCACTACCTGCAAAAGTGATGATCGACACTCGGTCGCTGCCCAACTGGTCGAGCAGTGTACTCACAGCCTTCTGACTACGAAGGAGACGGTTGGGTGAAATATCTTCGGCCATCATACTATTCGATACATCGAGACATATAGCCACATCGGCACCCACACGTTCGGCTTTCACCATCTTGGTGCCTATCTGAGGATTGGCCCACGCCACAATGAGCATAGCCAAGGCCAACATAAGAAGGGTGAATTTTACGATAGGACGACGCACCGATTCCATAGGACTAAGCTGACGAAGAAGATGATCGTCGGCAAACAATAGACGTTGACGCTTACGTAGCACACGCACCACTATAAAGAGAGCAGTACATAACACCACTAAGAATAGCAAATATAAAATATTGGGATGAGCGAAATGAATCATAGCTTAATTCTTAAAATAGAGAAGTTTGAGTATCAATTCCAACCCGAAGGCCACTAGTGCCATGAGCAAGAATGGCAGATACTCATCTTTGGTCTGATTGTAATGGGTTACATCAATCTTGGTCTTTTCCATCTTGTCGATCTCATCAAAGATAGACTGCAAGGATTTACTACTGGTAGAACGAAAATACTTGCCATCCTTAGTAGCTTGGGCCATCTGGGTGAGCAGCTGCTCATCTATTTCTACCGGCACATTCTGATAAACCTTACGTCCCCACTGGTCGCGGGCAGGATAAGGAGCCATACCTTGCGAACCAACACCAATCGTATAAAGACGTATGTCATAGAGAGCTGCAATCTCGGCTGCACTCATGGGATCTACAGAACCTTGATTGTTTATACCATCCGTAAGGAGTATTATGACCTTGCTTTTGGCCTTGCTGTCTTTAATACGGTTAATGGCAGTAGCCAGTCCGTCGCCCATAGCTGTACCATCTTTCATCTGGCCAGTCTTCACATGACTCATTTGATCGAGCAGCACATGATGGTCAATAGTGAGAGGTATCTGTGTGTACGACTCACCTGAAAACACAACTAAACCAATACGGTCGTCTTTTCGACCTTGTATGAACTGGGTAGCCACCTTCTTGGCTGCCTCCAAACGGTTGGGTTTGAAATCTTCGGCAAGCATAGAACCGCTCACGTCGAGGGTCAACACAATATCGATGCCTTCCACCTTCATCTCCTCACGGCTGAGTCGGCTCTGAGGACGGGCCAGGGCCACTACAACTGCTGCTACGGCCACCACTCTCAGCACATACAGCAGAGGATAGAATCGTTGTCGCAACGAGGGTTTCACACCATCAAAGAGGCCGAGGTCGGAAACGACGATGGTAGGATGTTGTTTCCTGTAACGCCAAAGATACCAAGCGATAAGCAAGGGCACTAATATCAGGCCTAGCAGCATCCAAGGGTTGGCGAAAGTAATATTATGAAACATTATTAGCGAAGTTACTTATTAAAATACAATGTTTATTGTTCTACTCCTGTCGAATCTTGCGCAGTATGTTTAGACGAAGTAACATGCACAAACTCCTGAGCCTGCTTCATCGAGAGATCATGCTCATGAGGTTGTGGTTCGGCTTTGGCAAACTTTACCATATCGGCAGTGCGGAGAATACGACGCAACAGACTTTCGCTGTCGGTATCGAAAGCCCGGCTGTCGCGAAACGCATCGAGTGTCTGGTCGGTAGTCATTTCAGCACTGTCAATGCCATATTGACCGCGAAGATATTCGCGCACAATATCGGTAAGCTCTGTGTGGTACTCTTTCACTTTTCCGCTCTGCCACAAACCCTTCGATCGCAACGATTCCAACTGATTAAGAGCTCGCTGAGGTGCGGGGATCGGCGGTGCTTGTGGACGTACAATGATTGGCTCTGATTTCTTCAGTTTCTTGCTAACAAAAAGAATAGCCCAAACCACAGCAGCCACTACAATAACCAGCAATATCCAACGGAAAATTTCCCAGAACGTATAAGGTTCTTTCATGACACCGGCAATATCTTTGATCTCAGCTTTGGTGGTATCTACGCCCATCACATCGCTTACTGTCAACATAAGGCTATCGACAGCTAACGCTTGGGGACCCATCTGGACCACCATGCCACCTGTGGAATATACACCTTCATCGAATACCGTAAGTATGGTATGCAGGCTTACAGTGACGCCCTTGTCATTGTTGAGCGTATCCAACCGCTGCCCCACAACGATTAGATTGCTTGAATTCCACTGGTCGGGCGAAGGGAAGAGGCAACCATCCAGCTTATTGCCGGATACACTGATCACCATATCTACTTGATCACCGATGGTGATATTCACATTTTTGCCAATGTTGACACCCGCCGAATCCCAATACGACTCTACACGAACATCCTGAGCCCAAAGAGGCAATAACGACTGCACAGCCACAAAGGTCATAGCAGCCAAAAGACATCTAAACAGTTTATGTGATTTAGAATAATACATATAACCTAAATAATATTATCACCAGCTACGACTGACGCATGTCGAACAACTTGATGAGAGGTTTCACAAAATCTTGCCCCGTACGCAATTGTACCGTATCGATGCCGTATTTGCGAAGCATCGTAGCCAGCGCAGATTGACGCAAAGAACTCTGCCGTGCATAATTGCTTCGCACAGACGCATCGGAAGTATCGATCCAACGTTCCACACCAGTCTCGCTATCGCAGAAACGTACCAACCCGATGTTGGGCATCTCACTCTCACGGTCGTCCACTATATGGAGAACAGAAAGATCGTGTTTGCGAGAAGCTATCTTCAGTGCATCCTCAAAATGGGAATCCCTACAGTCACTTAACAAGAAAGCCGAACAGCGTTTCTTTGTGATATTGGTAAAATAACGCAATGCCTCAGATATATCGGTGCCTTTACTTTGAGGCTCGAAAGTGATAAGTTCGCGAATGATACGAAGAATATGCGAACTGCCTTTCTTGGGTGGAATGAATCGCTCTATCTGATCGCTGAAGAAGATGACACCGACCTTATCGTTATTGGCAATTGCACTGAAAGCCAAAGTAGCAGCCACTTCGGCCAACAAATCCTTTTTCAATTGTTGCTGTGTACCGAAGTTATTGGATCCACTGACGTCAACCAACAGCATCACCGTAAGTTCTCGTTCTTCTTCGAAAATTTTCACATATGGATGACTCAATCGGGCCGTAACATTCCAGTCTATATTGCGAATATCATCGCCAAACTGATATTCTCTGACCTCGCTAAACGACATGCCTCGGCCCTTGAATGCACTATGATACTCGCCACTAAAGAGCTGACGGCTCAGTCCTTTAGCCCGTATCTCGATGCGTCGAACTTTTTTTATGATATCTGATTCTTCAATCATTCATTGTCTTTTTTTCTTATTCACGAAACACTTTCACACAAGGCAACATAGGGCAACCAAAGCCTATATACGCCTAAGAGAAAAGCATTTTCACAGACAAACCCTGCAGAATAACCGACAAAGCGTCCGTCTATCACACTATAGGCAAGGTTAGCGACATAGCCCTCTCCTACCCTATAAAAAAACGAACTATCTATCTTTTGAAATTCTACTAAGGAACGTCAACGCTGTTGAGAATCTCATTTACAATCTCTTCGCTGGTAACATTTTCAGCCTCTGCCTCGTATGTGAGGCCCACACGGTGACGCAACACATCCATAGCAACGGCTCGGATATCTTCGGGAATTACATAACCACGACGTTTCATGAAAGCATAGCTTTTAGCTGCAATAGCAAGACTAATGGTACCACGGGGCGATGCGCCATAGGACATGAGACCTTTGAGTTTGTCGAGTTTGTACTGCTCAGGGAATCGAGTAGCGAAGATGATATCAGTGATATAATTCTCAATCTTTTCGTCCATATAGACTTCACGAACCAAACGGCGAGCCTTGAGGATATCTTCAGGTTTCATCATTGCAGTCTGCTTACTGAAGCCTTCATGAAGACTCTGATGAAGGATCTGACGCTCTTCGTCTTTCTTAGGATAGCTAATAACGCATTTGAGCATAAAACGGTCCACCTGTGCCTCTGGCAAAGGATAGGTACCTTCTTGTTCAATAGGATTCTGTGTAGCCATAACAAGGAACGGTTCTTCTAGTTTGAAGGTATTTTCGCCAATAGTAACCTGACGTTCCTGCATAGCCTCAAGGAGTGCACTTTGCACCTTAGCAGGCGCACGGTTTATCTCGTCAGCAAGAATGAAGTTGGAGAAGATTGGTCCTTTCTTTACCTGAAACGACTCGTTCTTCTGACTATAGATCATCGTACCGATCAAGTCAGCGGGAAGAAGGTCGGGGGTAAACTGAATGCGACTAAATTGAGCATCGATAGCTTTCGCCAAAGTGGTGATAGTAAGGGTCTTAGCCAAACCAGGAACACCTTCTAGAAGTACATGACCATCAGACAACAGACCTATCATAAGACTTTCGATCATGTGCTTTTGACCAACAATATTTTTTCGCATTTCCATCGTGAGAGCATCTACAAAAGCACTCTCTCGTTCAATACGCTCATTGAGCTCTTGAATATTTACAGTTTCCATATCGTGTTACAAATTTATCTTCAATAAAAAAACGTTTCAATAACGCAAGCCACAATACATTATTGTGCATTAAGATATTTTAATATTAAATAAAGAAACCGAGACGCCACAAACAATCGACACAATCAATGGAACCACCTTTCTAAAATAAGAGAAACTGAAACCAATGAAAATATACAAAACTTCGCAAAGCAACACAATCATCACATCAAAACAATTAACACAAATTGGGTAAACAAACACACAGTTCAACGCTACACCGAAAAGCAATACTGCACATTTTACACACTAGCAGACAAGCCATATTTTTCGCTTTGCAGAGAAATAAATGCGCCGACAACGAAGCACCTTCGACATGTCTTCGATATGCCTTCGTCATCTCTTCGTCATTACGAACCCACATTGTCCACACGACCAACAATGCAGCTCAGCAGCATAATAATAAAGAATAATAAAAAATAAAAAAATAAAAAATGACATCCAATAAAAAGCAGCAGACACATTTCTTTCAAGCCAAACAAAAAGGCCGAAAAGCAATCACAGGAACCATGAAGCTTACAAAAAGAAACATTGCACATTTTAACATACTAGCCAATATCCGAAGACACGCCCCATTGATATATTACCCATATGGGGAAAGAAAGAAATGAGCAAGCCTAAAATAGACAATATTTCCCTTACAGATGCAAGCGAACCAATACACCTAGCACGACAAGGGCGAAGTCATAGTTTTGGGAACAACAATACGAAAAAATATCGAGAAAAGGCAAAAGGTGCCGAATTCAAATCATCATACAAGGAGCTTTTTTTGTAGTTGACGAAGTAGAAAAATAATATAAAAGAAGAAAAAATTAATAAACACACTGAGAATACAAAAAAAATACCTATCTTTGCTACTTAAAATACAATATAGAATTTGAAATATCTAATTAATTATAAATATCTTATGAAAAGCAAGAAAGTACTATTTGGCTTAATTGTGATGGCATTTATTGGTTCGGCCGGCATTTCTACCGCCCAAACTAAGGCCAACTATCAGAACGATCTTATTGAGATTGGCCCCGACAACATCGGTGGTCGTACTCGTGCAATTGTGGTTGATCAGCGCGACGCTTCCCACAAAACTCTCTACGCTGGTGCCGTAGCCGGCGGTCTCTTTGTGAAGGAGAGTGAAAGTTCCACCTGGGACTACATTCCCTACAAAAACGCCAACAACGAGGAAATAACCCTTCCTATCAGCTGCATGGTTCAGACCCCCGACAACAACATCCTTATCGGTACCGGTGAAGGTATCGCTGTAGGAGAGAATGCTTCTTCCGCTATCATTGCCCCCAAGGGTTCCGGTATCTACCGCTTCAACCCCGAGAACAATGTATTCACTCAAATTTCTGCCACTGCATCTTGGGCCTACACCAACAGCATCGCTTATCTTGAGCGTGGTGGCAAGACCTTCGTTTATGCAGCCACCAACGACGGTCTCTATCGTTGGGCTATCACCAACGAGAGCGATTGGAACAATCCTACTCGCCTCACCAATGAACCGGTACAGCAGGTAATCATCGTAAGTTCCGACAACATGGCCTTCTTCACCTCTGGTTCGAAGGTTTACAAAATCGGTAACGTAACTGGTGAAAGCAACCCCGTTGACATTTCTATCTCCAACAGCGCTTTTGGTGGCGATGCAACCCGTATCTCCATGGCTGCCGCACACAGCAGCGACACCACCTACCTCTACGCTATGGTTTCCAACAAAAGTGGTATGCTCGACGGTGTTTATGTAACCTACGACCAGCAGACCTGGACCAAGATCACCACTTCCACCATCGTTCCTTTCTCTTCAAAAAACAACGGCTGGCACAACAATTCTATCGCTGTTGACCCCACCAACCATAAGAGAATCCTCATCGGCGGTGCTACCCTTTGGGCAGGCCAAGGCTTCATCGCTGGTTCCACCTACGAATGGGTAAACCTCAGCTACTCTGAGGATCAGCTCAACGCTGGTAACTATATGGCTCAGGTATATCCCAACAGCCTCTTCGTTCACTCTGGCATCCACCAGATCATCATGAACCCCGAAATCAACGACGGCGACACCACTTGGATTCAGTATCTCGCTACCGACGGTGGTATCTTCAAAAACAACAACGGTGTGTTCACCTCTATGAATAAAGGTTTCAATACCGTTCAGTTCAACGGCATCGCTATCGCTCCCGACGGTTCTATCCTCGGTGGTGCTTACGACAACGGTTGCCCCTTCATCCAAGCTCGTTTGGCTCGCGATGGTGGCAACGTTAACGACACCTGGTACGACAACTCTACTACCATGAACCACATGGGTAACATCGCATGGTTCGGCAACGGTGGACAAGTTGAAGCATCCATGTTCCAGCAGATCTATCCTATCAGCCGTCGTGGTCTCTTCTTCAGCGCAGCTGGTGGTGACTTCATGATCGCTAGCGGTATGGGTATCCAGTCTATCGCTAACTACGGCCGTGCTTACGCTGACTATTCCGACTACTACAATACCCAGACCTGGACCTCTGGTGAAGGCTTCGTAGAAGACCTCACCGCTTCTGCTGGCGACATTGCCCGCATGGCTCTCTATGAGACCACCAACAACCAGGGCATGGACTCCATCACCTTCACCATCGACACCTTAAATTATATTATACGCGACGGTGTTGAGATGCGTACCGGTGGAAACTTCCAGATCAAAGCTGGTGACAAATTCATGGTAGGTTCTCCTGCACACTTCAACTACCCCTTCATCTACACCTTCACCCAGAACTACACTCTCGAAAACAGCCTCAGCTTCACTGTTCACAATCCCATTGCCAACCGTATAGCCATCTCTGGTAAGAAAGCTAACGGTTCCAGCATCGTGATGATGAATACCACTCCTACCGACTATCGTAAAGTTTGGACTGCAGAAGATGCAGGTAGCAACAGCGTTATGCACTGGTACTGCGCATGGAAAGGCGACAACGACGGTAAATTCATTGCCGACAACATCGCTTTCTCTACCGATGGCGACGCTATCTTCATCCAGGTTGTTGACGACTCTACCAAAGAGAACTTCATCATTCGTATCTCCAACCTCAACGCTTGCAACATCAACGACCGTGGCGTTGCCGACCAGCAGATCTCTTACGAAGTAGCTTACGAAGGCATGCCCCGTATCACCCGTCTCGACACTCTCTTCCGCAGTGGCAACGAATTCATCTTCAACCGTCAGATCACCTCTATGTTTGTTGATCAGCGCAATGGTAAAGACGCTCTCATTGTAACCTTCGGCAATGGCGAGACTTCTGAACCCAACGTTGTTATTTTCAACAATGCCAACAATCCTGCTACCCGCACCATGCAGGCCAAGAACATCCAAAACGGCAACATCAACGCTTACTCTGCCCTTATCGAGAATACCCAAGGCGACGTATTCGTTGGTACCGACAAAGGTGTGTTCAAAGCAGCTGCTAGCTCTTTCTCTGGCACCCCCGCATGGAACAACTATGGCGCATTCAATGGCGTTCCCGTTACCTCTATCCGTCAACAGACCCGTGCACTTGATCGTCAACGTTACATTGGCCACACTGGCTTCAACGAGGAAGTTTATCTCTTCGCTAAGACCAAATATCCCAATGCCATCTACTTCGGCACCTACGGTCGTGGTATCTTCCTCGATATGAGCTACGTTACCGATACCACCAACGCTATCTGCAACGAAGATGACTATCAAGGTATCACCACCGTTGACAAAGGTGAAAACCGCATCGCTATCTTCCCCAACCCCGCTTCTGCATTCGCCAACCTCAACATCACCGTTACCGAGGCTGCTAACGCAACCATCAAGGTTTACGACATCAATGGCCGTTGCATCTATAGCGAGAACATGGGCCGCCTCACCGAAGGCGAGAATGCTTACCGTCTCGACTGCCAGAACTTCGCTCACGGCATGTATCTGGTTAACGTAGTTTGCGGCAAGCAAGTTGCTACCTCGAAACTGATTGTTCGATAGTAATAATTAAATAGGAAAAGAGGTACTTGCTTGTCACACTCAAGCAGTACCTCTTTTTTAGTATATAAATATAGTACATTTATTATTCATATTGAATATTGATATAACAATACAGTATTATTGACATTCAACTAGACTCCCGTGACTTAAAGCCGAAAAACGAATAACACATACATGCTCGACAGGGACAATATGAATAATACACTTATCAAGTAATTCAATGGATACTAATTTAGTTAACGAACTTCGTTGGCGTGGCATGATCCACGACATGATGCCCGGCACAGAAGAACAGCTCAAGAAAGAAGTCACCACGGCCTATGTAGGCATCGACCCTACGGCCGACTCACTGCATATTGGACACCTTGTATCTATCATGCTGCTCAAGCACCTTCAGATGGCAGGCCACAAACCTTTAGCTGTGGTAGGCGGTGCTACCGGTATGATTGGAGACCCCTCGTTCAAAGCCCAAGAGCGCAAACTCCTTACCGTCGAAGAGATTCAACACAACGTAAGCTGCATTCAAAAACAGCTGGCAAAATTCCTCGACTTCAACGATGGTCCAACCGGCGCTGAGATGCTCAACAACTACGACTGGATGAAAGATTATCTCTTCCTCGACTTCATCCGCGACATTGGTAAGCATATCACCGTCAACTATATGATGACCAAAGATTCCGTAAAGAAACGCATGGAGACCGGTATCTCTTTCACCGAGTTTTCCTACCAGTTGCTTCAAGGTTTCGACTTCCTCACCCTCTATCGCACCAAAGGCTGCAAGCTTCAGATGGGCGGTAGCGATCAGTGGGGCAACATCACCACTGGCACCGAGCTTATCCGCCGCATGGAAGGTGGCGAAGCTTTCGCCCTCACCTGCCCCCTCATCACCAAAGCCGACGGCACCAAGTTTGGCAAAACTGAAGGCGGAAACGTATGGCTCGATCCAGCCAAGACCTCGCCCTACAAATTCTATCAGTTCTGGCTCAATTGTGCCGATGCCGACACCTCCAGATACATCCGCATCTTCACGCTCTTTACAGAAGAAGAGATAGCCGAACTGGAACGTCAGCACAACGAAGCACCCGAACGCCGCATTCTGCAAAAAGCCCTGGCCAAGGACATCACCTGCCGTGTTCACAGCGAGAAAGACTATGAGTTGGCTGTTGCCGCTTCCGAACTCCTATTCGGGAAAGGCACCACCGAGCAGCTCCAACAGCTCGACAAGGCTACCATTCTCAATGTATTCGAAGGCGTACCTCAGTTCACTATCGCCAAAGACAAACTTAATGAAGGTCTCAGCCTCATAGATCTTGCAGCTGCAGAGACCAATATGTTTGCATCCAAAGGCGAGATTCGCCGTGCACTGAAAGAGAACTCTATCTCTGTAAACAAAGCCAAAGTAGCCGAAGATTACATGGTAACCGAAAACGATGTTCTCAGTTGCGGATGCATCCTTGTTCAAAAGGGCAAGAAGAACTACTATTTGGTAAACGTAGAATAGTACTCACAACTTTGTATTATTCAAGAATTCCCTAAGAGAAAAAATACTTGTCAGGTATAATCAACTAGTGAGACTTCGACAACAAACTCCCCCGGCAGAGTGTCGGGGGAATTTTCTCTTCACAAAAACAAGCAAATGTAAGTAAAGAAGATTCGTAAACACTGTATCTTAGCCCTACATTATTTTAGATCCGCAAGGCTTTCAATTTCGATATAGAAAGAAAGACTTGATATTTAAGCAAACTCACATAAAAAAAGCGACATAAACCAACAATAATATCACAAAACCGTGATGAAGTACTTGCATTTCTATTCACATGACAATAATAACATTAACACTTATCCCATGAAAAAACACAACAACGTTCGCCATTTCATCTTTGCTCTTATTACGATAATAGCATCCGGCCTTTGTTCCTGCGAGAGAATCGGCACCGACAACCCAGCACAAGCAGCAATGATCAAAGTCAATGTGTCCGACTTTGAAATCATTCAAGAGCAAATCACTTCAGGCAAAGCCTCAGCAGCAGAGACTGTACGAGGCATTTCCTTTGCCGTATTCGACGACCATGGAACATTGAAATACCATACCACACAAAAGGAGAACGACCTCAACTTTGGCACCATCGAGTTTCCTCTTTTCCAAGGCAGCTACACATTGGTAGCCATAGGCCATCGCCTCTCAAGTGACACTGCCACCATTTCTTCTCCCTATCTCGTAACATTCAACAACAATGTTACCGATATTTTCTACAAAACCCAGGCGATTGAGGTAACAAACACAACTGCCCAGAATATCAGCATGACTCTCGACAGAGCCACAGCCGCCGTGCAAATCAACTCTACAGACATCATTCCCACCTCTGCCAAAACCATCACGTACTATTACCACGAAGGTGGTACCACGCTCAATCCGAGCACAGGTCTTTGTGGTAGCAACACAGGATACTCCTCAAGTTTCACCATACCCCAAGAGAACTATGGTCAAACAGCTCAGATGTGTCGCATGATATTGCTCAATGCTGACCCACAAGCAATGGATCTCACCGTGACCATCAAAGGCGAAAACGATGTTGTACTTGCCACCCACAACTTCTTTGCTTTGGCATTAAAACCCGGATACAAGACCATCATCACAGGTCCTGTATTCTCCAGCAGCAGCACCGGTACCTTCACTTTCAACTCAGAGTGGCTGGGAACAAACACCTTCAACTATGATGGTAATGGTCTTACCAGAGCGAAATAAAAAAACATCCAATACCAATGAAAAAATCATTATTAATCATCTCTGTCGCCACACTGGCTGTGATGACAGCATGTAAAGACAAAAAAGACATGGACAATCCATTCTTCGCCGAATGGGGCACACCCTATGAGATTCCCGCATTCGAGAAAATCAAGCCAGAGCACTACCTTCCTGCTTTCGAAGAAGGTATGCGCCGCCAAAACGCCGTTATAGACAGTATCGTTGCCAACCCCGAGCCTGCCACCTTCGAGAACACTATCGAAGCCCTCGAATACAGCAGTCCACTCCTCAACGAAGTCAGCGGTGTATTCTTCAACATCAAGAGCAGCAACACTTCCGACGAACTGGAAGCAATTGCCGAAAAAGTAATGCCTATGCTCTCTGAGCACGGCGACAACATCTCGCTCAATGCCGACCTCTTTGCCCGTATCAAGAGTGTTTATGACCAGCGCGAAACCCTCAACCTCAACCCCGAGCAGCGTCGTCTGCTCGACGAGACCTACAAGAGCTTCATCCGCAGCGGTGCCAACATCCCTGTTGAGAAGCAGGCTCGCTTCCGCGAGATCAACCAGCTCCTCTCCTCGTTGGAGCTCCGTTTCAGCACCAACCAGCTCAAAGCCACCAACGACTATCAGCTCGTGCTTGAGAAAGACCAGCTGGAAGGCCTCACCGAAGATCAGATCCAGGCAGCCAAAGAGCAAGGCGATGCCGATGAAGCCACCAAAGGCAAATATGTCATCACGCTCCACAACCCCAGTCTGATGCCCTTCCTCACCAACAGCAGCAACCGCGAACTTCGCCACGAGATCTGGAACGCATACTCCACCCGTTGCACCTCTGGTAAGTACGACAACACTGCCATCATCGACTCTATCGTAAACCTCCGTCTTGAGCGTTCGCAGATCCTTGGTTTCGAAAACTACGCTTCCTACACCCTCGACGACTGCCTGGCCAAGACCCCACAGGCCGTTTACGACCTTCTGCTCCAGGTATGGCGTCCTGCTCTGGCTAAAGCCAAAGAAGAGTGTGCCGAATACCAGAAGATGATCAAAGCCGACGGCGACACCTTCGCACTCAAGCCATGGGATTGGCGTTACTACAGCGAGCGTCTCCGCAAAGAGCGCTACAATCTCGACGAAGACTCCATCCGTCCCTACTTCCCACTCGATGCAGTACGTGAAGGAGCTTTCAACACCGCCACCAAGCTCTACGGCATCACCTTCCGTCAGAACGACGAGCTGCCCAAATACGATCCCGAAGCCACTGGTTTCGAGGTTCTCGACGGCGACAAAGTCATTGCAATCCTCTACATGGACTTCTTCCCCCGTGCCAGCAAGCAGAGCGGTGCTTGGATGACCAACTTCCGCGAGCAATACGTAGATCGCAATGGCAATAACGTTATTCCTATCATCAGCATCGTTTGCAACTTCAGCAAACCCACCGGCAACAAGCCTTCTCTCCTCACCTTCGACGAAGCCGAGACCCTCTTCCACGAGTTTGGTCACGGTCTCCACGGCATCCTCTCCAAATGCCACTACCGCAGCATCAGTGGTACCAACGTACCTCGCGACTTCGTAGAGATGCCCTCACAGATCATGGAGAACTGGTGCCGTCACCCCGAGGTGATGAAGACCTTCACCCGTCACTATGAGACCGGCAATCCTATCCCCGACGCTATGATCGAAAAGATCAAAGCCGCTGGTACCTATGGCCAAGGTTTCATCAACACCGAGCTCCTCGCAGCTTCACTCCTCGATATGGACTACCACACCATCACCGAACCCACCAAGATCACCCTTCCCGATTTTGAAGAGCAGGCTATGGCAAAGATCGGTCTCATCCCCGAGATCATCTCCCGCTATCGCAGCACCTACTTCGGCCACGTATTTGGTGGCGGCTATGCTGCAGGTTATTATAGCTACACCTGGACCGCTGTTCTCGACGCCGATGCATTCGAAGCCTTCGTTGAAACAGGCGACCTCTACAACCCCGAGGTAGCCGCACGTCTGCGCAAAGTGCTCGAACAAGGCAACACCGTTGACCCCATGGAGTCCTATGTAGCCTTCCGTGGCAAACAGCCCAGCGTAGCACCCCTGCTTCGCAACCGCGGCCTGAAATAATTGATGATGAAATCATAAAGCGTAATTGCCCACAAGGGGAAGAAACACCTTCGAACCATCACGCCAACGTAATATATACAAGCGAAGAGTAACCCTCTGGACAATTACCCTACTCAACAAAGACAGTGCCATCCATACACGATGACACTGTCTTTTTTTTTCGCCACAACTTCCAAAGCACATACACAACCGAAAGGAACAAGCATTCCTACATCATATCGAAAAAAAAGAAAAAAAACAAGGGAACAGTCCTCTACCCTATCCTTTTTTATAGTGAGGATGAAACGCCTCTATCGTATTACGGATATACTGAGGCGTGAGATGAGTATAGATCTGCGTGGTGCCTATTGAAGCGTGACCCAGCATCACCTGCACCGCTCTCAAGTCGGCTCCGTTCTGCACCAGCTCCGTTGCGAAACTATGCCGAAGGCTATGCGGACTCAGATGCTTCTTTATCCCCGCTTTCTCGGCCGCCTCTTTCAGAAACATAAACACAAACTGACGAGAGAGATGACCGCCGCGACGATTCAGAAACACATACTTCTCCTCACCCTGTTTTGGGGCAACAGCACTGCGTATTGTAAAGATATACGACTCCAGCATCTTCATAGCATGCTCGTTGATAGGAACCCAGCGCTCCTTGTCACCCTTACCTATCACCTGTAGCACATTATCCTCCACAAACACATTCTTCAGTTCCAGATTGCACAGTTCGCTCACACGGAGACCGCAGCCGTAGAGCACCTCCACAATCACCGAGTTTCTAGCCTGATCGGGCAGCGAGCAGTCGAAAGTAGCCTGTATGGCATCAATATCGCTATCCGTAAGCACATCCGGCAGATGAGAAGGCACCTTGGGCATCTCCAGCAGTTCAGCCGGATTCATCTTTATGTCGTCCTCCAACACCAGCTGCTGATAGAAACCACGTATGCCCGCAATGATACGCTTCTGCGTAGTAGCCGCAATCTCCACCGTATTCAGATCGGCCAAGAAAGCCCGCAGCAGCTCCAAATCCACATCACACGGAGCACAGCCCTGTTCTATCGCATAGCGCTCCAGATGCCCCACGTCGCGCAGATAGGCCTCCACCGTATTCTCAGCCATACGGCGTTCCAGCATCAGATACTGCTTGAAGCCACGCTTATAGCGAAACCACGTACGTTCTAATTCTTTGCTTTCTCCTTCGCCAGCCATACAATAAAATCAAATATCGTCTCCTCACTCTCTTTCTTCTTCCCCGTCTTCTTCGTACTCTTCGAGTCAGGTTTGCGGTCCAAGTTCACCTTGCCGTAGCGGGCGCTCCGAGCCACTATCACCCCCGTTTGCTTACGGAAATACGGAGTCTTGTGTCCAGGATTTCTTTTCAAAGGGCTAGGCAGCGTCACAGCCAGCTGAGCAGCCTCGTTGGGGGTCAGCTTCTCGGCCGAATGGCCGAAATAATGCTGGGCAGCAGCCTCGCAGCCGTAGATACCGTCGCCAAACTCAATAATATTAAGGTAGCACTCCATGATGCGCTTCTTACCCCACGTCCATTCTATCAGCTGAGTAAAGTAAGCCTCGAAAGCCTTGCGCAGATACGAACGGCGATGAGGCAGAAAAGCATTCTTGGCCGTCTGCATGCTGATGGTGCTGCCTCCGCGCACCCTTCGTCCCTGCTTGTTCTCGCGGTAGCTCTGCTTCAGTTGCCGCACATCGAAGCCATGATGGTGCATAAAGTTGCCATCCTCCGAGGCCACCACAGCATTCACCAAGTTGGGCGAGATGTGGTCTATGCTCACATAGTGTCGTTCGAAATGCACCTTGCGGTCCGGTTGCGTCAGTTGTTGGAAAAAGCGCTGCACCATCAGCGGCGTCAAAGGAGGATTCACAAAGCGGAACGCCGCCACCTCCACAATCGAGAGGCCCCACAGCGCCAGAACCACGATCCACAACACACGCCATATACGACGAAACAACGACTTTTTGGTCTTTTTTTCCCCACCGTCCGTAGTGGCATTAACAACTGATTGACTAATATTTTCTTCCATTATCCTTTAGCAAAAAAACAAGGCAAAGTTACTCCTTTTTCCAATATTTCCTTCTTTTTTTTAGCCGAATAAAAAAAAACATGTACCTTTGCTCTTAGTAACGAATTTTATTTTTATTATTAACACATAGAAAAACAATATACTATGGCAAAAGTTGCTATCAATGGCTTCGGCCGAATCGGAAGAATGTCCTTCCGTGCTATGCTTGCACACCCCGAGCACGACATCGTAGCTATCAACGACCTCACCAGCGCTGATACCCTTGCTTACCTCTTCAAATACGACTCCATCCACGAGAAATTTGATGGCGAAGTACACGCAGAAGGCGACAGCATCGTTGTTAACGGCAAAAAGATCCGCATCTTCGCAGAGCGCGATCCCCAGAACCTTCCTTGGGGCGAACTGGGTGTTGATATCGTAGTTGAGTCCACCGGTCTCTTCAAGAAACGCGAGCAGATGATGAAACACATCAATGCCGGTGCCAAGAAAGTCATCCTCACCGTTCCCGCTGCCAAAGCCGACGATGTTGACGCTACCGTAGTTCTCGGTGTTAACGACAATGTTCTCACCAAAGACGTACAGCTCGTTTCCAACGCCAGCTGCACCACCAACTGCCTCTCTCCCGTTGCCAAAGTGCTCAACGACAAATTCGGCATCAAACGCGGTCTCATGAACACCGTACACAGCTACACCAACGACCAGAAGATCCTCGACCAGCCCCACAGCGAC
>JAZUDW010000040.1:0-22175 GCA_045639845.1 Bacteroidales bacterium | reverse complement strand
GCAACGCAGATCGGTGTACCAACGCTCGTTGTATTCACGGCTCTCGGGGCTGAAGGTAACGGTAACCATACCATTTAGAGCAAGACTGTTGAGCATAGCGATACGGTCTTCACCAAACATTGTAAAACAAACCTTACGAGGATAAGCATCGGTAGTTTCAATCACAAAGCTACCACGAACCCAAGTACCACGAGCACTTTCACCACTCTGGGTGGGCAAAATCTGAAATAGTCTTCCTGTAATTTCCATATTATATTATTTTATTTATTAATAATCATAGTTATAAACATTGCCTATGGCCACAACCATAGACAAAAACAAAAAGCAAAAATACAATTTTTCTTTGATATACCACTTAAAAAGTGAATCTATCCCACAAAGGGTACTACCGCAGCCCAGCTATTATGCACTATTATTGATTGGTGCGCCTATTAAAGAAAATAATCATCGACACCGTTACCAAAACCATCGAGACCACTATAGCCCAGAACGCTGTTGTATTCGTAACGAATGGAAAATCGACATTCATACCGAACATACCAGTAATCACAGTAAGAGGGAGCATCACAGTGCTGAAAATAGTGAGCACCTTCATAATCTCGTTGGTCTTGTTGGTCTGCAAAGAGTCGAAAGTAGTAGAGAGACCTTCGATAAGCTCGCCATAGTCCTCCACCAAGTCGAACATCTTCTGATACTGGTCGAGGATATCGCCCCAGTAGTCTTCCATCTCGCCATCTTCCACATTATGCACAAAGCCTTTGATACTACCACCTTCAAACATGTGGAGCACACGGAGCTGAGGTTTGAACGTAGTATTGAGCAGGATGATGTTTCGTCGAGTTACCGAGATGAGTTCGATAATACTACGAGCCTTTTTGTTGAAGATATCATAGTTGATCAAATCGACCTCCGATCCCACACGCAACACCAGTTGATAGGTCTCAAGCATGAGTCGGTCGAGGATATTATACAACAATAGGTCGCTACATGAGAGGGCCTCCAATGTATCTTCGTCATTTTCGGCCAAATCGTCCTTCATCTCATCGAAAAGCTTATCCACCACCCAATGCGATTTGCCGATACTGATAATATAATCTTTACCCCAAAAAATCTTCACCTCACGCACACGACAGTTCTTGCTTCCTTTCTCGAAATAAGGGAAATGGAGAATCAAGAAATAGTAATTATCGTACTCATCTATCTTCGGACGCTGATTAGTGGCACGGCAGTCTTCGATATCCAAAGGGTGAAACTCATAATCATCGAGCAAAAGCTTGTAATCATCCTCTGTAGGATTGGTAATATTGAGCCATTTCAGCTCCTTGTATTGTATAGTTTCAATCATGGGCTTCCCCCTTTCTTTTAAACGATCACTATGGTGGTCAGTATTTTACATTCGAGTACGTATTACAATTATGGATGCAAAAGTAATCTTTTTTTTAATAACGCAAGTTATTTTCATCAAAAGAACTGCAACAGAAGAGTCTCCGCCAACGCGACTACCTACGCATCAGAATGTGATAGGCATCCCCGTAGGGATACGCTCATAGTCTGCATAAGAATAGGTAAGTCCCGAGGCCTCGTCGGTTATAGGCTCGGTCTCGTGGACCAAACGGAACAACGACTCGTCGATCATAGGAAAAAACACATCAGCCTCAAAGGCACGATGCACCTTGGTCACATACAGACGGCTCACCAGAGACAACATCTGTTCATATACCTTAGCACCGCCTATCACGAAACTTTCTTCCTCGCCTTCTACAAGTCGCATAGCACCTTGCAAAGTCGATGCCACTTCGGCACCCTGTTCCGCCAACGAAGCGTCGTGTGTGATCACAATATTGCGGCGATTGGGCAACGGACGCTTAGGCAGAGAGAGAAAGGTATTCTTGCCCATAATGACAGGATGACCAGTAGTGAGAGACTTGAATCGTTTCAGATCGGCAGAAATATGCCACAATAGATCATTGTCTTTTCCTATAGCATTATTGCTCGCCACGGCCACGATGAGCGACAGATTGGGTATATTATTTATATGATACATTATATTATTAGTTTACTATTATCATTCGTCAGACCAGCACTATCTTAAACAGCAACGATCCCAACCCAGGGGACTAAAGCCCCTTGTATTCGCGGGTGCTCTCCTTTACATTCTTCTCCAACGATTCCCTTATCATATTCTTGAGCCGCATGGTTTGGGATTCCAGCTGACTCTGTTTCTCAGGCTCGAAGAGATCAGGATAACGACATTTTGTCAAAGAGAAACCAAGTTTTGGCATCACACCCTTCACGTCAAGTGCCAATCTTGATGGCAAAGGACTCTTCAAGATCTCCAAGTGGTAATCGTAGTTCATATCCAGATTGTGACGACCCGAAGCCACCAATCTGTATTTATCCATACTCAACAAGAAAGGATAAATTTCTACCTCTTTACGGAACACCGTCATTTCCACATTCAGACTATCTACCACATTCTCTGTTCGCTTGCTGAACATCATGTATTTGGCGATGGTATTAAACGTCTCGTTGTCAAGTACCACCAGATGATCACCGCTCAACGCAGCAGCACCTCGCAAGGTGGACATCTTAGGCTGATAGTAGGCATCCACATACGTCTCGGCACACAAGTGGAAATCGGCATGGCCGTCGAAGGCTGCAAGCATAGGCACTAATGTATCTACGCAGGGGATCATATCGATCAATTCAGAGATATTGATATCCAGAAGATGGAAATCCATACCCACAAAGATATGGTTGATACGGGGTGTCCGATAAAGTGCTGTGAGTTGCATACGGGCAGCTTTGCACACGAAACCTACCTGTTCCAGCACAGCCACACCATCATGAACCATCACATCACCTGCCAGCTCTTGTAGCTCATTGTCGAAAGCGGTACACTCTTTGATGCGAGTATGTAGCACGAAATCGACATCACGAGGCACGATGAATGGGTTCGGATCTGTGCGCACTGCGCTCACTGGTACTTCTGCTTGCTGAGCCGACAGCGAGTCGGAGGGTGTCCCCAATCCAGAGAGAGCAGCCATCAAGTCATCCACGTTGGTATAGTTGGATGTGAAGTACAAATCGCCTCGCAGCATATCCTCGTGCGATATCCAGTCTTCTAAGCCCGTCACTGCACCCGAAAGATAAAAGTCACTGTTTCCGAAAACCACATTGGCACTGCTTATCTCACAACGTTCGGGCTTATAGTTAAATTTCATATCCGGCACTTGAACTATGTAGTCCAATTGCGTCATATTGATATAACCACGTTTGAAATCCACATCGAAATCGGGGCTCCATTGCTGAAGCACATTCGAGCGTGTGCTGTCATAATGGGCTGTTCCTTTGATTTCCAAACCTGCCATATTGAGAGAAAGACTGTCGTTGATCCGAGCAAAAAGACTGGAACTGTTGTATTTCAACTTATAGTCCACTCGCGAAGGTTCTTTCTTCTTCGGCACCATCTCCACCTCGATACGAGGTTCACTGATAGAGGCTTGAATGGTATCCACCCTACCCTCGATCTTACCAAAGGTACCCTTGGCAGCCAGCGAGAAAGGTATATTGGGATCGAGTACATCGCTGATTGCTGCATCAATGTCGGTAGCCGTGAGATGAGCATCAACGCCGACTGTAGGTACTACTGCATGTAACGATCCACTAGTGATATGCGCACTCAGCAGTTCATCAAACTGACGGGTCATATCTTTTGAAGGAATCTTTACCGCCACAGACAGATTAGGGCTCTGAGCCATAATATCATCCAAACGCACATTAAGATCAGCAAGCCTCACAATACCATCCACTTTCAGATGAGCCAAATCCACAGTTGCAAACTGCGCCAACGTACCAGCCGCCTTCATATCGATATGAGAACGGCCCTTCATGTCCAAATCCAGACTATCGGGCAATATTGGTTTCACATCTTTCAATGCCACATCGCCTTTCAATCGGGCATCGATATTCATCGCACCCAGCAAATCGTCCACCTTGCCCGACAACTCCAGACAATTCTTTCCCGTCACTGCTCGCAGACTATTCACCGTAGCTTTCGACACCCCATGTTTGTTCAGATTCAAAGTCGCATCAATATCGGATGCAATGTCGTTAAATCTGTAGGGAAGCGATGACGAAAGGGCAAAGACACCATCTGCAAGTTTCAGATGTGCCTCGACCAACGGCATCGACGTATCGTTCAAAGCTCCTACCGCTGTACCATACACACTAATGCATCCATCCAAATCCATGCCTTCGCGCCATGAAGTAAAATCGGACGGTAGCACATCCAGCAAAGGAACAATATGCCAATCTTCTAGTGAGAAATGGGTATCTATAGTAAGCGGTCTGTATTCAGAAGGCAAAGCGACATGGCCCGACAACACGATGGAATTATTCAAAAAGGAGACTACAGCATCGCTGAGCGATACCTCTTTTGCCTCCACATTAGCTTCAAATGGTAGTTCTACCTCCAACAGATGTTTTCTCGATGCATGGGCGGCGGGCGTCACATAGTCCATTGTCCCCAACCTGACGTCGCCATCGGCCACAACTGCATCGAGGCTCCCTCTGAGCATTGAGAGAGGGCCATCAGCCGTTAGCTTCAGCTTTAATTTATCAAGATGAGCATTGAGCATCTCTAAGCCAACACTGTCGGCCAACACACAAGACAAACGGTCCGATTGCAAATGAAATACTGCATCGGTCCTACTATCCATCCACTCACCATCTATTTTCACATCCATCCTATCCACCACAGCATCTACACCATTCTGCAAATCTCGATAATCGCACGAGAGATCATCTACATGTATCTTCTTGAGACTGATTCTATCAGGCATAGACGATGAGCTTGTATCGTCGGTCTGTTGTGTTGTATCGGTAACAAAGATATCATAATTGGCCTCGCCCTGCTTGTTTACAAACACATGGGCAACCACACCCTTCAGTAGCAGTTTCTCTACATTGATATCCTTGTTTTTCAAATAGTCTTTGACGTTGATCGCTACTGTAAGACGGTTCACACGGGCCAACGTATCAGACAAAGCACACTCCATGGGGTTCACCAATACTACATCCTTGATATCGAGCCCCACATCGGGAAAAGTTCGGAACAATGAGAGATCTACACGTTCGAAATGTGACTCACATGTGAGATAACGATCCGACAGCTTGTTTACTATGGAGGTTAGGCGCGATGGTGTGAATACCAAATAACAAGCCACCACCACGACCAGCAGCAGCACCCCGATCAATGAAGCGAAAACCACAGCCGTCAACTTGAATGGGGAACGACGAGGTGCCTTTTCGGTAGATATTTCAGCAGACACGGTATTCTTCATCGTACACGGGAATAAGTAAACGTTTGATTATAGTTATCTCTATAGGTCAATGTAGATGAAGAGAGAACCGTAACTGTATATACTTTAGGCACCACACCACCCATCTCCATTTGATGAACGAGCGTAAGCTGATCGCCATCGAGCGTCCATGTGAAAGGCTGTCCTTCCTGCTCGCTCACATCATCGGCAGTGTCCCAAGTGACACCCGAATGGTTGCTATCGTAACGATAAAACTCCGTACCGCGCACCCACTTGCCTACCATATCGGGAGCATTAAATGTCACGATGGGGTCCTCGCAACTGCCCATAAGCACCGAGGCCACAATCACGGTAAGGAGCCATAATTTTCTTTTCATACATCCAGAATCCACACATCTTTCAACATACGGCCATGCTCGTTGTAATCAAGACCGTAGCCCACAATAAAGTCGTTGTCGATCACCTTGCCCACATAGTCTATAGAATAATCGCACTGAAACAATTCTGGTTTATGGAATAGGCAGCAGATACGGATACTTTTCACACCCATACCCCGAAGTTGCTCAATGTTGTGTTTTACCGACACGCCAGTCTCAATAATATCTTCTATTATCACCACATCGCGGCCCTCTATGCTGGCAGGAAAGCCTATCAACTGTTTTACACATCCTGTGCTCTCTGTACCGCTGTAGGAACTGTTTTTCACGAAGCATACCTCGGCATCCAGACCTCGATTGCCCAATTCACGACAAAGGTCGGCAGCAAAGACAAACGAGCCATTGAGTATAGGAAGCAACAACACACCACGCCCCTGCTCATCACGCAAGTCCTTCAAATCGGCAGCCATAGATGTGGCCACACTTCCAACCGTCTGAGCAATCTCGTCGGCCGATAGATAGGGTTGAAATTCTTTATCTAAAACCTTCATGTATTTGTTATTATGTATCTGCAATATCAAATAAGTAAATCATCTAGACCACACCGTAAGCATAATGGAGACTACGATCCTGAAGCATCGATTCTCCACTATTCCTCTTCCGGACGTTCCACAGAATCAAGTACCAGTCGGAATCCATGGAAACCATAGCCGTAATCAGGCAAATACCAACTACGGTCGAACACAGCACAGCCCCACGAAGGACTGTTGAGACATCCACCGCGCAGAATACGGTTATCGCCATGTTTGGGACCACGCGGATTCACCTGTGGGTCGCTGGTGTAGTCGCTATACCAATCCGAACACCACTCCCACACATTACCAGCCATATCGTACAGCCCCAGTTCGTTGGGTTTCAAGCGGCCCACGGGGTGAGTACGATTATCACTATTCATACCATACCATGCCACACTGCCCGGATCGCCGTTAGCACCAGGAAATACGCAGTCTTTAGAAAGGTTGCCACCTCGTGCAGCATACTCCCATTCAGCCTCAGTAGGCAGGCGGAATCGATAGCCTGTGATCTGACTCAGACGCGCAATGAAAATTTGAACATCTTGATACGACACCTGTTCTACTGGCAAGCTGTCGTTGTAGGTCCATCGAGAAGGGTTGTTATCCATCACTTCTTTCCACAGGCGCTGGGTCACCTCAAACTTGCCCATATAAAAAGTATCTACTGTCACACGGTGCACAGGCTTGCTCTCATCATAAGTATGTTTCACAGCACCGGGACGGGTACACCCCATGGTGAAGGTTCCACCGGGTACTCGCATCATACGAATGCGCTCTTTATTGACCTTGATATCCACCGATCCATCGTCAATCTCTACATTAAACACTATATTGGTATCATCCCAGCAAAGACCAGCAAAGGTATCAAGCACATAGGGGATAGCGCGGAGATCGGGCAGATCGTAGAAGAGTACTGTTTTGTGACCCGCACTAATATTGCGACCTGCATCGCCCGAAAAATTCTCAATATATTCGCCATATGTGCGACCATGGTCGGTAGAAACTTGAATTCGTATATCGGCTGTTCTATCCAAGTCGTAGGTGAGTGTCACCTCACGATTCACACGACTGAAATGGATATTGCTAATATTTTGCGACTGCGCAAACAAGGAAAGCAAAAGGCAAAAGGCAAATAACAGATTATATTTCATAGTATTATATTTTTCTTTTTGCAATTGAGTTGAATGGCAAAAATAAGAAAAAAAACAACATTACAATGTATTAATCTATAAAAACAACAAAAAAACTTAAAAAATCAGAAACCTCACCCTCTCAATTATCCATCATCAACTATTCTGCGCAGTGAACATCAGTACCAAAAACACAGAAGGTAACCATACTTAAAAGGAACAAGAAATATTGTACATTTCCACAAAACTCTACGTAGAAGAGAGAGAGAAAAAAAAAAAAAAAAAAATCACCCAAAGCTATTACTACTGCATTTTCGGAGATCATTCGGCATGCCTTCGGCATACCATCGGGACACTCTCGGGATACTCTTGTTCCCAATAGCTACCATCAACGGTCCCATACTCATTGCACTATACATCCGTATCAACATAACAACCAAGCATTTACATCAGAACCAACCAATCCTTACCATTACTTTCATTTATACCACAAAACACCACTAACATAACCCACAAAACAAACAAAAAAATCCACCTGGTTCATCCAGGCTTGCCAAGGAAATATTGTACATTTTCTTACATTCACTCTAAAAGGCTGTTGCCACTACAAAAATCAAAAAACTTCGAAGAGAAACACCTCGTCACCCATACTATCAACCCCCAAACGCCCTCATAAGTGGACATTATGGGTATTGCATTTTTTTGATTATCTTTGCAAACCGTTAACAAAAGAGACCTTACATAATGAAACTAAGAGAAGTTATTGAATATCTGAACGCTACATTCATACCCTATTATCAAGAAGACTACGACAATTCTGGATTCCTTCTTGGCGATGCCGACCAAGAATACCAGGGAGCAATAGTAGCTCTCGACCTCACTCCTCAGGTCATCGATGAAGCGATCAGCATGGGAGCCAATCTCATTGCCACCCACCACCCGTTCCTATTTGGCAATGGTGTTCGCCGTATCACCACAGCCAACGAAACAGGACGCATGATCATGCAGCTCATACAACACAAGATAGCCGTATATGCGGCTCATACAAACCTCGACAACCTTCGTTGGGGAGTGAGCGGCATCCTTGCAAAGAAACTCGGACTAAGCCACTACAAAGTGTTGCAACCCAAAGAGGGACTTTTATGCAAACTCGTCACATTCTGTCCTTCAGACCAAGCCGACACTGTAAGCGAAGCTCTCTATGCTGCCGGTGCTGGTCGGATTGGACAATATGAGAGATGCAGCTACACCATGCAAGGAGAAGGATCTTTTAAGCCTTTGCCCGACAGTCATCCTTACGTAGGCCAAATTGGCAGCGACCATCACGAAGCCGAGACACGTATCGAGGTCATATACGAAAAACGAATCGAACGCAAACTGATAACCAAACTGCTCAAAGCCCACCCCTACGAAGAGCCCGCCTACGACTGCATCCCCCTCAACAACGCCTACAGCGAAGTGGGCGGCGGTGTGTATGCCGACCTCCAACAACCCATGCCCACCCGTCAATTCCTCGACCTTGTGAAGAACACTATTGGCATCCCAGTGATACGTTGTTCGGAACTATGCAAAGACACAGTGCAACGCATAGCCCTCTGTGGCGGTAGCGGGAATTTTCTCATCGATTGCGCCAAAGGCATCGGTGCCGACATTTACTTAACCGGTGATCTCAAATATCATGATTTTCAGATGGCCGAAGGACAGATCATACTCGGTGAAATAGGGCATTACGAGAGCGAACAATTTGCAAAAGAAATAATTTATAACGCCATATCAGAAAAGTTTCGTAACTTTGCTTGCCGAATTTCAGAGCAGAAATGCGGATATGTTAATTATATATGATTGAAAAATAATTAAGTATTTTATATATGGCAAAGAAAGCAACTACCCAAAATGTTGAAGAAACACAGGCAATTCACGTTACTGAGAATGTACAACGCGATGTAGATATCGCCGTTGAAAAACGCCTTGTGGCCCTCTACACCCTGCAGAGAGTCGATTCCGAGATCGACAAAATTAAAATCATCCGTGGCGAACTTCCTCAGGCTGTTCAAGACCTGGAAGACGAGATTGCAGGCTTGGAGACCCGCATAGAGAATCAGACCCGCGCCCTTAACGAGGCTATCGACGCCGTTGGTCAATACGACCGTGAGATTGCCGAGCACCAAGAACAGATTGCCAAATATCAGAAACAGCAGGACAACGTTCGCAACAATCGCGAGTACGAAGCCATCAACAAGGAGATAGAGTACAAAGAACTCGAAATCCAGCTCTGCGAGCGCAAAAAGCGTGAAGCCAAAGACACTCAGGCTGAGACCCAGCGCCATATCGAGGCCGCCCAAGCACTCAAAGAGAAAAACACCAACGAACTCCAGGTTAAGAAAGACGAGCTCGACGACATTATCAGCGAAACCGAGAAAGACGAAGCCCGCCTCCTCTCCAAGAGCAAAGAGCAGGAACAGTACATCGAAGAACGCTACCTCACTGCCTACAAACGCATCCGCACCGCAGCTCGCAACGGCCTCGCTGTAGTTCAGATCGACCGTAACGCCTGTGCAGGTTGTTTCGCTAAGATTCCTCCCCAACGTCAAATGGAAATCCGCATGCACAAGAAAGTTATCGTGTGCGAACACTGCGGTCGAATCCTCGTTGACGGCGACATTGCTGAAAAATCCGAAGAACTCCTCAACAGATAGTTCCAAACAAAAAAAAGCAAAGGCTGTAGAAAATAAACACTTCCCACAGCCTTTCTTTTATATCGTAAATCAAAGATATACCACAACAGACTCAAAAAATAACGAAAAGCGAAATGTAGTATTTCAAGGCGTTAGCTATCGACAGACAAACAGCCTAATGCTCATTGTCATACAATCTTCGTTTATCGGGGAAAAATAAAAAAAACCAACAAACAATCATGGTACATTATATCAGTTCCGAACGTCTCACTCTCGCTCGAGTGAAGGAAATCATAGACAACAAAATGACCATAGCGCTCAGCGACGACGCTATCGCACGCATCGAAAAATGCCGCAACTACATCAACAAGAAGATGGAAACCCAGAAAGAGCCCATCTACGGTGTCACCACCGGCTTCGGCTCACTCTGCAACATCTCTATCAGCAAAGAACAGCTCAGCCAGCTACAGAAAAACCTCGTGATGAGCCACGCTTGCGGCGTAGGCGATGAAGTGCCCCAGGAAGTAGTGAAACTCATGCTTCTTCTCAAGGTTCAGAACTTCTGCTTCGGCTACAGCGGCGTTCAGTTGCAGACCGCACAGCGCCTCGTTGACTGCTACAACAACGACGTGCTCCCCATCGTTTACCAACAAGGTAGCCTTGGCGCCAGCGGCGACCTCTGCCCCTTGGCAAACCTTATGCTGCCCTCTATCCTCGGCATGGGCGATGTATATTACAAAGGCCGCCGTTGCGATGTGAAAGAAGTGTACGCCGAACTCGGTTGGGAACCAATCGAGCTCCAAAGTAAGGAAGGCCTCGCTCTTCTCAATGGTACCCAGTTTATGAGTTCCTACGGTGTTTGGAGCATACTCAAAGCACAGCGTCTCAGCCAACAGGCCGACATGATACTGTCTCTCAGCCTCGACGCTTTCGATGGCCGCATCGAGCCTTTCTACGAGAGCCTCCACATGGTACGCCCCCACAAAGGTCAGCTCGAAACAGCCCAAAACGTACGCAACTACACTGAAGGCAGCGAAATCATCAAACGCCACAAAGAGCATGTTCAGGATCCTTACAGCTTCCGTTGTGCACCCCAAGTTCACGGTGCTGCAAAAGACACCATCGCATACGTAGCTTCCGTGATCGAGACCGAGATCAATTCTACTACCGACAACCCCATCGTGCTCCCCGACGAAGATATGATTATCTCCGGTGGTCACTTCCATGGTGAGCCTATGGCTATGGTGCTCGACTTCCTCTCTATCGCCGTTGCCGAACTCGGTAGCATCAGCGAGCGTCGCACCTATCAGCTCATCGATGCCAAACGCGGCCTTCCCAGCTTCCTCGTAGCCAAACCCGGTCTCAACTCCGGATTCATGATCCCCCAATATGCCGCGGCCAGCATCGTAAGCCAGACCAAACAGCTCTGCACCCCCTGCAGCGTGGACAGCATACCCTCCAGCCAGAACCAAGAAGACCTGGTTTCCATGGGCGGTAACGCAGCCACCAAGACCTACAAGGTGATGGAAAATGTAGAGCGAGTACTTGCTATCGAGCTCTTCAATGCAGCTCAGGCACTAGAATTCCGTCGTCCACTCAAATCGTCGGCATTCATCGAGAACATGGTAGCCGAATATCGCAAAGTTGTCAACTTCGTCGATATCGACCAGATCATGTATCGCCACATCCACGCCAGTGTGAAGTTCCTTCAAGAGCAAGCCCTTTAATAAAACTTGGCCATAGGCCATACCAATAAAGATTAACATTAAGTAGTAAGTAGCAAGTTGGTAACACCTCTGTTATTTACTACTTTTTTTTAATCGTACTATTCGACTCTTAATTATCTATAATGAATTATATGAAAAAAAGCATCACAATCGTTCTCTTTCTCTTCCTGTCATTCACTACACTCAAGGCCCAAGCACCCAAAGTGTATCGAGAAGACATCAACGCTATGGAACAGATAGAGAACGCCCTCAACCAAGCACGAGAAGAAGGCAAATACGTCCTTTGCCAAGTGGGAGGCAACTGGTGTCCTTGGTGCCTCCTATTCGCACAATTTGCCGACACCAACGCCACAGTACATCAAACCATCGAGAAAAACTTCGTCTATATTCATGTCAACTATTCTAAAAACAACAAGAACACCGAGGCCATGAAATTCCTCGAAAACCCCGGACGTTTCGGATACCCCGTGTTTGTCATATTGGATCAAGATGGCCACCGTATTCACACACAAAACTCGGCCTATCTTGAAGCCGGCAAAGGATATGACATGAAGAAAGTCAACGACTTCCTCCTCAATTGGACACCCGAAGCCGTCAACACATTCAAAGAACGGTAAGCAAACGCAAACCTGAATCATTCACCACCTCACACTCACAAGTACCATAGCAACAAACAGTGCTTTTTGCAAGAAAACCACGCTATGCAATACTAAAAGAAAAAAGTAAATCATCACAAAAACCAATCACTATGAAAAGAATAGCCCTCACATTAGCATTCGTAGCCATGATGCTCTCAGCTTCGGCTAGCTCGCTACGATACTTTACCTATTCGCAAGCCCTGCGCACCACCAACTATCTTAACACCCAAAACGAGCTTATGATCTACGCAGGCTATGAATATGAGATCGAGACCTATGTCATTCTCAACGAAGCTTGGGCCGAACGCGTCAACTCCCAGTTCTTCGAAATCTGGATCTACGGATACGATGCATATACTGGAGAAGAGGTCATGATGCCCATCGACCTCAGCGCCATCTGGCTCTTCAATAATGCCACTGGCCACATGTATAGTGCCGCATCATACCTACGTTTCCACCACACCCATCCTACTCCCACTTTTGTATGGATGCACCCACCCTACCATCCATACCACCGTCCTCACCATCCTGCACACTGTCACCGTACCTACCACTACGACGTGCACCTCTATGGATGGATGCCGCCACACCACGACAACAACCCCCATCACTACCACCACTACTATATGCGTCGTCCCGATGAACCCATCCACTACGACAACACCCCCTTCACTCCTGGTTCGCAAAGGCCTAATGTAGTAATCGGTCATGCAGGTATGAGCAACAACGGCAGCGCTTCCGGTCAAGGAAACAGCAACAACAATGGCCACGCTGGCAACAAAAACAATGCCACCACCAGTCGCAATATGGTAACCAATCCCGGCCACGCTACTGCAGCATCCAGCCGCACCAGCACCACTGCTTCCGGCACCACTACCACTACTACACGTACCAATAACGGTACCACCAACACCACAACCAACCGCACCGGCAACAACGCTACCACAAACACCACTGGCTCGCGCACCAATACTGCTACCACCCCTCGCGACCCCAACAGCCAACCCGGCACCATGACTCGCGGTGAAAGCACCAACACGCGCACCTCTACTTCCACCACTACCACCGACCGCAGCAACAGCAACAATACCACTACCACAACTACCACCAGCCGCACCACTACCACCACGAGTACAACATCACGCACCGGCAGCACCAACAACACTGCTAGCCGTAACAATACTGCAACCAGCGCCACAACACCTTCCCGAAACAGTGCTACAACGAATCCTAACACACGTAGCAGTCGAGCCACTTCCTCCAGCTCCAACGGCCAAGAAAACCAAACAACTACTACCCGTACATCTTCCAGCAGTAGCACTCGTACCACCTCTACTTCCCGCAACTAAAAGTACACCAACAATACTTAAAAACACCAAAGCCCGAGGAACAACCTCGGGCTTTTTCATTTTCTTACAAGAACACAATGGAACCAGCAACATTCATCCTAAATGTCTAACAGAACCCCAAAACACTATTACACACACCAAATTCCCTCCCCTCTCTTCAAAGAATCTTCAATTCAACGTCTATCTGCCGATACAAGGCTACTATATATATGTATATAAAAAATAATAAGAAGCACTACATACAATTCGTAAAGATACTATCCTTTTGCACTTTCTGTCATCAACAGCACGACACCGATCGTTTTACAACAGCAGGCCTCCCTCCAAAGAGAGAGAGAGGCCTGCTGTATTAACTATAGGTTTGGGGCTTAGAGGATAGGGAGAGTCACAACAAAAGTAGTTCCTTGGCCAAGCTCACTTTCCACCTCAATCTGTCCATGGTGAAGAGCCACCACCTGCGACACATAATTTAGTCCTATTCCGAATCCTTTCACATTATGCACGTTGCCAGTTGATACGCGATAGAACTTTTCGAAGATATGCTTTTGATCCTCTTTGCTGATACCTAACCCCTTGTCAATAACTTTGAGTATAAGATGTTGTGCATTGCACTGAGTAACGACAGTAATATCAACTATGTTGGGAGAATATTTAATGGCATTGTCAATAAGGTTGAACACCATATTAGTGATATGGAGTTCATCGAGAGTTAGGGTGTGCTGAGGAGCTTGCAGCTGCAAAGACAGAGTTCCCTGACGGTTAGCAATCTGCATGCGGAAACTCTTGGACACCGTCTCGATGATGGAATGAATATCGGTTTGACGAAGGTTGAGGGAAAAATTCTTATTAGCCATCTTTGAACTCTGGAGTATGGTCTCTACGAGAATCCTCATACGACGGTTTTCGTCGCCAATAACGTTGAGATATTCATCCAGCAAGGAAGCATCGCTATTGATAGAAGGCTCGTGGAGCATCTCGCAAGCGAGGCCGATATTGGTGATGGGAGTCTTGATCTCATGGGTCATATTGTTGATAAAATCGTTTTTCATCTCGTCGAGTCGGCGCTGATTAGCAATGGTGCGCAGAGAGATACCGAAAAGGACGATGATGATGATGATAAGCACGATGCTCATGAGGGCAAAAAGCTGGTTGTCATCGTCGGAATAATAGAGGGTGCGAGGGAATTGCAGAACGATGAAGTATTCCTGAGCGTCGTTGAGGCCGGTGGGATGAAAGCTGTAGCGGTAAGGTGATTCAAGAAGTTGCCGTTCTTTGCCTTGGGCGTTGCAATAAAGAAACTCATTGTTATGAGAGCTGACCACAGCCATGTTGGGTTTAATGTCGATACCGTTGACCACAAGTTCTTCGACGATGATATCGTCAAGATGCTCATAATTGAACGTAGCATTACTCATAATATTGTTGATGATGTATTCCGACATCTCGGTAACGAAACGGTCGTAATAGTCATCGCCACGGGTAAGACGTTCACGGGTAGCAAGAAGAGTATTGTAGGTGTTGATAGCCGCACTATCTGTGCTGCTAAGGAGGACACCGCGAATGGGAGTGACACTATCTCTGAGCGACACACATGGGTTGACCTTTGCGTCATCGAAAAAGAGGTCTGAATTCTCTTTTACTACCGCTTTAAGTTTCTCGTTTATCTCTTCTATCCTCTTGTATTTGAGCAGACGGTAGCGGTCGTTTTGGCTGATATAGTCTTCCAGCTTCATCCTATCGAGCTCATCGATCACATTATCCATGGCATTGTTAACACTGATGGTGAAGAGATTGTTGCTGATGGCCGCCATACGAGAGGTCTGCACAACCTGGATCACGATAAGACCAATGGCAGCAATTGCGAAAAGGGTAATAAAAAGGACTACTATCTTGCGTTTCATAGTTTGTATAACGTCATTGAATTACAAATATTGTTTATTTTAGCGCTGTGCTAAGACGCCATTCCTGCTCCTCATGAAGAGACCTTTGTTGCGAACAGTGCAAATCGCCCCCCATTCCACTCAACAACAATGCAAAGATACAGAGATAAATATTCCACACACAGTACTTTTCACAGCACTCGCAATTCCCCGCATCGGCAACATCAAAACTACCGATCAACAAAAAAAACGAACCAACATCACATTTTTTGTGTATCTTTGCAACATCGACAGAATGTTGTATTTCGGGGTGTTACTATTTGCAATATCCCTAATTATAATTATTTAGCGTCGTATATATGTTGAAAAAATATAATCTTTTTTGGTCATGACAACTAAATATATCTTCGTAACGGGAGGCGTTACATCCTCATTAGGCAAAGGAATTATTGCTGCTTCGTTGGCTCGTTTGCTGAAGGCTCGTGGTTTTTCTGTGACAATCCAGAAGCTCGATCCCTATATCAACATAGACCCTGGTACTCTCAACCCCTACGAGCATGGCGAGTGCTTCGTTACGGAAGATGGCGCCGAGACCGACTTGGACCTTGGCCACTATGAACGTTTCACGGGTGTACCCACCTCGCAGGCCAACAATGTGACCACCGGACGCATCTACAAGAATGTGATCGAGAAAGAACGTCGTGGCGACTTCCTTGGCGCCACCGTACAGGTGATCCCACATATCACCAACGAGATCAAGGAACGTATCACCACACTAGGCAACACTGGCAAATATGAGTTTGTGATTACCGAGATCGGCGGTACAGTAGGCGATATCGAATCGTATCCCTTTGTAGAAGCCGTACGCCAGCTGAAATGGGCTCTGGGTCGTAGCTGCTGCGTGATACACCTCACCTACATACCTTACCTAGCCGCTGCCGGCGAGCTTAAAACCAAGCCCACCCAGCATTCTGTCAAGGCACTGCAACAACAAGGTGTACAGCCCGACATTGTAGTGTGTCGCACCGAGAAGCCGCTCACCCGCAGCGTACGCGAGAAGATCGGTCTGTTCTGCAACATGGACAGCGACTGCGTTATCGAAGACGGCGATGTTTCGAGCATCTACGAAGTGCCTTTGAAGATGAAAGAAGAGAAGTTGGACATTCAAGTTCTGCGTAAACTGGACGTCCCCGTAACCAGCGAGATAGACCTCGTAAAATGGGAAGCCTTCCTCTTCAAGCTCAAGAATCCCGAAAAAGAAGTTTCAATAGGCCTCGTAGGCAAATACGTAGAGTTGCAAGATGCCTACAAGTCGATCAGCGAAGCTTTCGTACATGCAGGTGCCGAGTTGCGCTGCAAAGTACGCGTGAAATACATCCACTCCGAATATCTCGACGATGAGAATGTGGGCGAGAAACTGGCAGGTCTGACCGGTATTCTTGTAGCCCCCGGTTTTGGCACCCGCGGCATCGAAGGCAAGATCTGTGCCGTACGCTACGCACGCGAAAACAAGATCCCCTTCTTAGGCATCTGTCTGGGCATGCAGTGTGCCGTAGTAGAGTTTGCACGCCACGTATTGGGCTACGCCGATGCTCACTCCGTAGAGATAGCACCCACCACCACTCATCCTGTCATCAACATGATGGAAGAGCAGAAGACCATCTCCAACATGGGCGGCACCATGCGACTAGGCGCATACCCCTGTCGTCTTGAAAAAGGCTCCAAATCGTACGAGATTTATGGTAGCGAGAATATCAGCGAACGCCACCGTCATCGTTACGAGTTCAACAGTGAATACTTAGAACAATTTGTAAAAGCAGGTATGGTGCCTGCAGGCTACAACCCCGACACCAATTTGGTAGAGATCGTAGAAATACCCGAACACCCATTCTTTATTGGAGCACAGTTCCATCCCGAATACAAGAGTACCGTAATGCATCCCCATCCCCTCTTTGTAGCCTTCGTAGATGCAGCAATGAAATATCGCAATAAATAATTGGACGATGAAGATAGGTGTTATTGTGGCCATGGATAGCGAATACCAGCAGCTATCAGCATTGTTGGGAGGCAAGCCCCATGGCATTATCAATGGCAATAATATTGTGTTGAACCGATGCGGCATTGGCAAAGTCAATGCCGCATTGGGCACACAGTCATTCATCGCCGAGCAACGCCCCGACTGTATCATCAGCACCGGCGTGGCTGGCGGTATCGATTCCAAGCTGCAGGTAATGGATGTAGTAGTAGCCATGCAGACAGTATATCACGATGTGTGGTGCGGCGAAGGCAACGAATACGGCCAAGTGCAAGGACTACCAGCCCGCTACGATGCCAATACCACATTGACAGATTGTGCCATGAACGTACAACCTCTGATAAACAACGGCATCACCCTTCACAAAGGACTCACCTGTACAGGAGATCAGTTTATCACATCGCGCCCCGAGCTGGATGCCATCAAGAGCCGATTCCCCGAGGGGTTGGCAGTGGATATGGAATCAGCCGCTATAGCACAGACATGCCACCTACATCAAGTGCCGTTTATGAGCCTGCGCATTGTGAGCGACACCCCGGGCAACACCCCCGACCACATGCAGCAATACCAGAACTTCTGGGCCACGTTAGGCGATAAAGCCTTCGACGTGATTCGCAAAGTGCTACAGTCGATGCCCCATACACTATAGAGAGAAAAGAGAAATTGTTTAAACAAACGCCGTCCAATCATCACTATTCACTCATCACAAATAGAAACACCCAATGAAGACCATCCCTAGTTTTACCATAGATCATATCCATTTGCTTCGAGGCATCTATGTGTCGCGCAAAGACCAGGTAGGCGGCGAAGTCGTCACAACCTTCGACATCCGAATGAAAGAGCCCAACAGAGAGCCCGCCTTAGGACAGGGCGCCATTCATACCATCGAGCACCTGGCCGCCACCTATCTTCGCAACGACCCCGAGTGGGCCGACCGTATCGTATATTGGGGACCCATGGGCTGCCTCACAGGCAACTATCTGCTGATGCGTGGCGACTATGAGAGTGCCGACATTGTGGAACTGATGAAACGCACCTTCCGTTTCGTGGCAGACTTCGAAGGCGAGATCCCCGGTGCCGCAGCTAAAGACTGTGGCAACTACCTGCTCCACGATCTGCCTATGGCACGTTGGGAATCGGCCAAATACCTCCACGAAGTATTGGAACAGATACAGCCTTCGCAGCTAGTTTATCCACAGCAATAGGGAAAAAATAACGATCAACAAAACACTTTTTTTGCCCTACCAATACAATAAAGTACCCCTTTGATCGTTTTAACAATCATCCTGGCCCCGTAGTTCAGCTGAATAGAACGTCGGATTCCGGTTCCGAAAGTCGTGGGTTTGAATCCCGCCGGGGTCACAAATATGAAAAAAATCATGTCGCGAGAAGGCCGACCTTCTCAACAAGTGCTAACCCTAGTGTTAGCTTTTTTAATATCCTTTCTTATTAGCAACGGCCTAGGAGCAATACTGCTGCAAGTGCTCGGCACGTCTGCCAACGCAATGTTGGCCGTAAACTGTATCAGTCAACTGATAGGATTCCTGGTGCCCTCATTGTTTTATGCCTACCGCTACTACCAAGAGCCACTGCAGTTCCTTCAATTCCAAAAGGGGCCGAAGCTCAACAACTACCTGCTATGGGGACTCTTATTGACCGTAGTAATCATCCCGTTCAACAATAGCATCACCCTCTTCAACGAGCGCTTGCATTTCCCATCAGCACTACAGTGGCTCGAAGAGGCGTTGCAAGCCCTAACCCAAGCATCAGAGAGCCTGCTTCTTGGAGCGCTATCCAACACCACATGGGCACAATTGATCTTCAACATCATTGCCATCGCCTTGGTGCCAGCCTTCTGCGAAGAAGTCCTCTTCCGCGGAGCCGTCCAGCAACTGATATACCGCGCCACCTATCGTCCCCATCTGTCTATCATCATCACCGCAGCCATATTCAGCATAGCCCACGGCGACATTTTCGGATTCCTGCCACGCTTCTTGTTGGGCATCCTATTGGGCTACCTCTTCTACCAATCTCGTTCGATATGGGTAAGCATGGCCGCCCACTTCCTAAACAACGCATTGGCGGTAGTGTTGTATTTCATCTACTACAAAGGGCAGATACCAGCCAACTGGGCAGAAGAGATGCACTTCCATTGGATAATAGTAGTGCTATCATTGATGGCATCCGCAGCCATCTTCTATTGCATATTCTACCGCAAACCCACCGAGGAAAGTTGGACACAGTGATGAGGGTCAGATGATCCGACGGTTCCTCTTTGGTCGCAGTCCATTGTCAGTACCACACTCACTAAATGATGATAAAAAAATAACATGGGACACAATGGCATCACAACTTGATACGATTAAACTGTTCTCGTATAATTCTATGAGAGCCTCTTTTTTCTCAGCTCAACAGATTATCGATTCAACAGATACTTTCACTCATCGGATCAACAGCACCGAGCCTTTTCTTTGTAGCACAGTTCGGGGCTGGGCCTCGGTAGAATAGCGTATCACATAAGTGTAGCTGCCAGCAGGGAGCGGCACCCCTTGCGATGAACCATCCCAAGCCACTTCCATCGTATTGGAATGAAACACATGGAAGCCAAAGCGGTCCACTATATCTATCTCAAACAGCAGTATGCCATCGCCCTTAATGGTAAACAGCCCGTTTTCACCCTGTCCAGGCACAATGGCATTAGGCACATAGAGCGTTTCGTTGACCACACGCACTATGGTGTCGCAGGTATCGTTACAGAAATCATTGTGCGACACAAGGCATATATGCAAAGTATCCGACGAAAAATCGGTAACATAGTGCAGCGTCTCACCATAACCATACAGTATGCCATCCACCCACCACTCTCGCCACTGCCCATTCCTGCTACGGTCGCGAGCCACCAAGTCGGGATGGTCGGGAGTCAGCACCGCAGGCACCACATCCATAGCCGCTTCGGGCACCGACATAGGCTGCAGAACTATCGAATCGGTGGAAGGGCAAGTATAATAGCTATGATAGTCGGCCCATATCACATAGCAGGTAGGTTCGGCAGGCTGCACAGCTATCACCCTGTAGCGATCTTGGCCGTCAAGTTCGTGGTTGTCTCTGTCAGACGACCACAAAAGATAATCCACATTCGCCGATACCTCGACAAACTGCGTGAGCGTCTCACAGTCGTAGTAATGTTTCAGTTCCACCACCGGACGCTTTATCTCTGTCAATATCACAATCTCTATACTGTCGCAATAAGGCCAGGCAGAACAAGTGAAGTTCACATTATACGATCCCCCGCGAGTGAGCGCCTGATCGTAGAAATAATAAGTCTCGCCCTCGCACAAATCGGCCCACACTTCGTGAATATAGCTACGCACCACCGTGAGGCTTAGCGCACGTATAGAGTCGCAATGATGGGCCGTTGGATAGCGATGCTCATACCGGCCCGACTCGAAATAGGTAGTATTCGACACATCCCAGTGATACTGGTCGCAGATGGTCAAGGTATCATCCACACGATGCGAATGGTGCAACGTCAGCACAAGATGCTTCGAAGCGTCGCAGCCTTGGGCGTTGGTGAGCGAGAGCGTCGTATCTATGATCCATTCGTAGCGTTCATCGTCGGGGCCAAACACAAACCATATCCCTTCCCACAACGCACTGTCGCAAGCACTGAACGCTGTGTTCGACGGCGTAGAGTGACGCACCGTGAGTTCCAGTCGGCACACACTGTCGCAGCCATCTACCGAGCTTCGGACCACCGAGGGATGTGCCGCACTATAGTAAGTAATGCCGTTCTCACCCCACGTGTATAAGTCGCATACAGACACCGTATCTATACGAAGATAAGAAGCATGCACACGCACCACCCAGGTAGCCGAATCCACCAGCACAGTGTCGCCATACCACCAACAGCCGCCTACCATCACACTATCACAGCCCTCCACCACCACCGTGTCGGCAACAGCACAATGCCCCCATACCCTGACCCAGCCACAGATCAGCAGCCACACCATCAACCAAAGGCCTTTCTTCATTATCATAATCAAATGCAAAAATACGTTTTTTTTCGTTACAACATAAAAAAAAACGCCACACATCCCCTATATCAATATTTTTTTTGTACCTTTGCACCATCAATGCACCCATGCGATGGGTGTATGTGCGGAAAATAAAATATTAAATAATAATTTATTAAGACATGTCACTGATAAAATCAATATCGGGCATTCGCGGCACCATTGGCGGCAAGCCCGGCGATGGCCTCAGCCCTATCGATGTAGTTAAATTCACCACTGCTTTTGCCACTTTTCTCCAACGTCGCAACGAAGGTCGAAGACTGCGCCTCGTAGTAGGCCGCGATGCACGCCTCTCTGGAGCCATGGTTGACCGCCTGGTGGTTGGCACCCTCATCGGCATGGGCATCGACGTACTCGAAACAGGCCTCTCCACCACCCCCACCACCGAGATG
>JAZUDW010000039.1:0-7140 GCA_045639845.1 Bacteroidales bacterium | reverse complement strand
TTTTTCACGCTTTTCGATTCTAGACGGCATCTTTCACCTTTTCATTCGGTTACAATGCACCGCATTGCGCCCTCGTTCAAAGGTGAAATCTTCTCGCCCATAATCAAAAATCGTTCGAAAACCAATTTTTAGAGGTTACCTTAAGACAAGCCAGATAACGGTGGATTGTTTCTTCGATACCCAGATACAGTGCATCGCTGATCAGAGCATGACCGATGGACACCTCGTCGAGGAAAGGAATCTGCTGATGGAAATACTGCAAGTTGTCCAGATTGAGGTCGTGACCTGCATTCAGACCCAGACCGCACTCATGAGCCACACGGGCTGCATCTACGAAGGGAGCGATGGCAGCCGCCTTGTCGGCATGATAGCCAGAGGCATAGCTCTCGGTATAGAGCTCCACTCTGTCGGTACCCGTCTCGGCAGCTTTCTCGATCATCCGGGCATTGGCATCGATAAAGATCGACACTCTGATGCCGAAGCTTTTGAACTCGGCCACGATATCCTTGAGGAAAGAGAAGTTCTTGACCGTATCCCAACCCGCATTGCTGGTGAGCACATTCTCGGCATCAGGCACCAGGGTCACCTGATGGGGGCGCACCTCTTCCACCAGCTTCACAAAAGAGGGCACGGGGTTGCCTTCGATATTGAACTCGGTGGTGATGGCAGGCTTCAGCTCGCGCACATCCTGGTAACGGATATGACGCTCGTCGGGGCGAGGATGCACAGTAATACCCTGAGCGCCAAACTTTTCACAATCGATAGCAAACTGCAATACATTGGGCATGTTGCCACCGCGCGCATTGCGGATGGTAGCCACCTTGTTGATATTAACACTTAATTTAGTCATATATTGAAGGCTTTTTTAACATTGTCAACATAGTCGAGTTTCTCCCAAGCAAAGAAATCGACCACTTTCTTCACCTCTTTGTTGTGCTCTATCACCGCCACCTCGGCCTGATAGGGATCGCGGCCCATGTGGCCATAGGCTGCCGTAGGCTCGAAGATAGGATTCTTGAGGCCGAAACGTTCCACGATGGCGTAGGGGCGCATGTCGAAGATACCCTTCACCTTGTCGGCGATCTGGCCGTCGGTGAGATCCACATGGGCTGTGCCATAGGTATTCACATAAAGGCCAACAGGTTCGGCCACGCCGATGGCATAAGCCACCTGCACCAGTGCCTCGTCGCACACACCGGCACCCACCAGGTTTTTGGCGATATGACGGGTAGCATAGGCTGCACTGCGATCCACCTTGGAGGAGTCTTTGCCCGAGAAAGCGCCGCCGCCGTGGGCACCGCGGCCGCCGTAGGTATCCACGATGATCTTACGACCGGTGAGACCCGTGTCGCCATGAGGGCCGCCAATGACGAACTTGCCGGTGGGGTTGACATGCAGCTTATAGTCTTTGGAGGCGAACAGCGCCTTGTTGCGATCCGACAGACGGCTCATCACGCGGGGTATCAGTATCTCCTCCACGTCGGTGCGTATCTGGGCCAGCATCTTCTCATCCTCGTCGAAATCATCATGTTGTGTAGATAACACAATAGCGTCGATACGTTCGGGCTTGTTGTCGTCGCTGTACTGTACGGTGATCTGGCTCTTGGCATCGGGGCGCAGGTAGGTCATCACCTTGCCTTCTCTGCGTATCTTGGCCAGCTCAATGAGGAAGATATGAGCCAGGGTGATAGGCAGGGGCATCAGCTCGTCGGTCTCGCGACAAGCATAACCGAACATCATACCCTGGTCGCCGGCACCCTGATCCTCTTTGGCGGTGCGCTCCACGCCCTGGTTGATGTCGCCCGACTGCTCATGGATGGTAGAGATCACGGCACACGACTCGCTCTCAAACTTGTATTCGCCTTTGGTGTAACCAATCTTCTTGATCACCTCGCGCACCGTAGATTGTACATCCACCCAGCCTTCGGTCTTCACCTCGCCGCTCACTACGGCCAGGCCTGTGGTGACGAGCGTCTCGCAAGCCACCTTCGATTCAGGGTCTTGACGAAGGAAAGCATCCAACAATGCGTCCGAGATTTGATCTGCTACTTTATCGGGATGGCCTTCCGATACAGACTCTGATGTGAAATAGTAACTCATAATAAAATCTTTTACTTTAATTAATAATGTTACCAGCGTTGGACTTTCGCTGGACAAAATTACACTGCAAAAGATTTGAAAATTGATTGTGTTCGAAGAATCGATGTTTTAGCATTTTTTCCTGTGGTTGCAATCATTACAAATCCGTCCACGTTTCCGTTTGCAATTGCAAAGATACACATTTTTTATATTGTGGCAATTTTTTTTCGTTTTATCACCATGCACACTTTCATAATGGCCGGCGAATATTAATTTTGCAATAGTGCTGATGCGATAAATTTTCCACAGTAAACATTTTTTAGTCATAAAGCAATAAAGTAAACCCAATTCAGTTATAATAACAAATCGAGTCAACTTGGCTTAGCGTTTAGACGAACTAACCGTCAACCTGTTTCAGGAAAACACAAGCGAAGCGATATGAACAAATCAAAGTAGGTGTAGCTGTTGGCTCCACGTTGCGTATGTGTAGCTGTTGGCACCACGTTGGGTATATGTAGCTGTTGGCTCCACGTTGGTCGCCGACCTCAGTTGGCGTTCCGCCGAAGGCATAAAAGGACAGCTTCGCTTAACGCGAATTTCCGTAAATTAAACGTAAATTTCCGTAAATATTTTTTTGTTAAATCATTCATTATGTGCTTAATAATACATTTACGATAATTCACGTCACATTCACGATAATTTACGTTTAGCGAAGCGATATGAACAAATCAAAGTAGGTGTAGCTGTTGGCTCCACGTTGCGTAGGTGTAGCTGTTAGCTCCACGTTGCGTAGGTGTAGCTGTTGGCTCCACGTTGCGTAGGTGTAGCTGTTGGCTCCACGTTGGTCGCCGACCACAGTTTGCGTTTCGCCGAATGCAAAATATTTTATCGCATCAGTTTTGATTTTGAAAAAGAATAATAAAGTATTCATCAAAATTTATTTGTGCCCAAATGCCGATTCCCTCACTTTTTGTCGGGAGGAGTGCCGATACGGCATGTACTTTCGAAAATCCACGTTACATTTGTGGCAATTCTCGTTCTGCCGAAAGCTCCATCCACGTCATTGAGCATTGTAGTAAAAGAAAGCGACATCCTGTCTCAATTGCCGGGTGTCGCCTTCTTTTTTGATAATCGTTCAGTCCTTATTTGACGACTACCACTTTTTCGGCCAGATAATTGCCCACCTGTACCAAATACACACCAGTCACAGGCATATTGAACACCCTCACCCTATCAGTGCTAATGGTAGTGCTGAGGCAGCGCCCCACCACATCAAAGATTCTAATCTGTTGTCCTTCAGCATTTTTCACAATGATCTGAGATCCGTTCACGCCGACAGTATGATTCACCGCATTCACATCCACAACGCTCTGCGTTGATGTCTCAAAGGAAGCCTCGAATGTAACATTACTGTCAACGGTGATCTTTCGGGGATTGTTCGTACTGCCGTCGTCCCAATGCGCAAAACGATTACCTTCTATAGGTATAGCAGCTATCTCCACCTCAGTACCCACGGGGAAGCGACCACTTCCTGCCACCAACCCCAGGGCCACATTGGCCGACACTACATTGAGATCATAATATGTGATATCCTCCACAATAGTGAGTGTATCGTGGATCCATTCGATTACTATCGTAGTATCGTGTACAGGCACATACACATCCACAAACGTAGTGTCATGAATATAATTGTTCACTACCGTAGTATCGTGCACTGGCACATATACTATCGTAGTATCGTGAATAAAATTATTCACAATAACCGTATCCGAGCCACCTACGCCAATTCCCGGCAAGGTAATCGCTGTAAGTCTGATATTCGGAAGGGTAGCAGCCACAGTGCCCAACCCGCCGTTGGGATAGTTAGCATAATTGGCATCACTATCAGACTGGCGATAAAGCACCGTCGATGATACAGTAGAACAAGCATAACGCAAAGCACTCGTGTACGATGGTGCTTTTTTTGAGACCACCACTACCAGCGCCTTACTGGTATCCGTATATAGGAAAGGACGATTCAAATCTATAGGTTCCCAGCCCGCAGCTGCACCCAAAGTGACATTGGCTCCTTCATATACCAAAGTTAAATCCTCCAAAGGAGTCCAATCATAGCCATTCTCAAAGGTAGCATTGTCGGTCACACCCATATACACACGCACCGTATCCACCCCAAAGGATGAAGAGGAAGCCACCTGATAGGCCACATGGCTTATCACACAAGGGTACCCTAACTCATGGGCAGCATACCGGCACTCATTCCAGCTGTTCTTATAAAAATTATTGTACGGAGCGTTATAACCCGACGACGTACCCTCGCCCATGGTGATCACCGAATCCGAAGGAAGAGGAACCACAGGAGGCACACCGCCAATGCTGTCGAACACTCTGACATCGTCTATCTCCACGCCATAGCCATAATGGTCAACGCCCTCGAAAGCAATCTGATAGCGGTTCGAAGCATGAGGAAGGAAATAACTCATCAGCGTCCAGTCGGCATGAGCCTCCTCCTGTCGCCCCAGCTCCGTCCATGCAGACGACGGCGAACTACGGTAATACACACGCAGCTCATCCACGTCACCGCTCCAATCGGCATTGGCCATATAGAAATTCAGATACGGGCAATAAGCCGACGAAAGATCCAACTCAGGTGTCACCAACTTAGTGGCAGTATTGTTTACCGTATGCAGAAAGGCAGCATTGCTTGTGCCGCTATGAGCCGATGCCGGATGACCGGCATAGCCACCCATTTGGAACGCCCAGTCGTGTGTGCCCACCGAGGATACTTCCGACCAACAGGTGGGACGACTAGCCGCCGACTCAAAACCTTCAAAGAACGGCAACGACTGCACAGGGCAATAGCCGTCTTGCACAACAGTCACCACAGCCTGATGCGAGCCCTGAGCCACCACAATGGTACCCGTACGCGGACTGGACGAGGTATTAGCCGACGCCGTCACCGTCACACTCTGTACCGATCCAGTACCCGAACCCGACGAAGGTGATGTGGTAAGCCACGAAACATTGGAAGACACAGTCCAGCTGCCGCCACCGGCTATACTCTGGATGTCGAAACTTACCGTCTCGCTGCTGCTGGCAACAGAAAGATTGGTGGGGCTCACTGTAAAAGCGGAGGCAGGCTGGATGCCGATCACAGCAGCCTGCGACACAGTGAAGGCATAGCTGCCCGGATTCATAGCAGTCACGGTATAATAACCATCCATAGAGCCGCCCCAACCCCAGTTGAAATGCAGACCATTGCCACCGTCGTAGCCATCGCACACAAACGAATGGCCGCCGCCACCATTGGCATCCGATCCGCGATACAGCATCGGACGGCCATGGTTCAGCTCGTTGGCGAGCAGGTTTATCCAAGCCGCATCGGTAGCATACGAACTGCGGTAAACATACGACACCGTGTTCTTGTAGCCGAAATAGTTCTGCAATGCGGCCACCACATCATAGGTAGAAGCACCGCTTCCCGAAGGGTCGTAGTCCATTTCCACAGCCACGCCGCAATGATAACAGAGCGTAGCCACAGCCTGAATCTGAGCCGACGTGCTACTTGCAGAAAGCATTGTAGGCATATTGGCCCAATCGTAGGTAGTCTGGCCAAAGTCGGCACACAGCTGGCCATAATTGGCATGCGTATAGCAATGGCTTCCCGTACCCGTGGCAGGATGGTTCCAATAGCGCATCACCTGTGCCGTTGCCGTAGCCACACAGCCAGTCACCGAATGCGTACCCGTAGCAGGAGGGCACAGATTGTTGTAGAGCGGCGACTGGTTCCAACGGGTCTGCACCAGTGGCAGCACGCCCACGCCGTCCAGCATCTCCAGCCCCTCCACCAGTATCTCCCACTCCATGACTATATCCTTCGATGCCGTCAAGCCGTTGGCCACACAGAAACCTATCTCTCTATCGCGGTCGTTCATCCAGGCCAGCGCATTCTCGGGCATAGGGAATGGGGAGCCCTCGGCAGAGTAGCCCACCACAGGATGCACGCAGTCGTCCTTCGACAAAAACACCACGCCACCTCTCTCATTGCAGAGACAATAAATATTCAGGAAAGAGGTGTCGTTTACCGACCACCCCCTCACCGACTCACCCATCTTTTGTTGCCACAGCGTGTGGGCGGCACGCACCGCCTTCTCTCTGTCCACAGGCCTCGCCATAGCAGCCACGCTTATCAGAAAAAGGAATCCTATACATAACATAGGGCGCAACACCCTGAAATAACAACCTTGTTTCATACGTCAATACCTCGAAACTTTTAGTTCAACAATTAAATTATTAACATTATACATCAACTCCTTATGTTTACGACCGACAAACAGAGCAACAGATCGTTGATAATTTTAGCTCCATTTCAGACGCTGACCACAGTTCAGTGCAATCGGCCGCTCATGCCATAAATTGTCTTCGTATTTTTTTGTATTTGCAAAAGAATAAACACACAATTTATGAGTGCAAAAATACAAATAAAATCCGATATAATTGGAACTCATGGTAGAATATTTCTCATGCTCGCCCATTTCAACAAGGCCGATCGCAACAAACCGACCAACAAGTAATTGGCAAACAGCCATTTCAACGCACATTATTCCTACTCGGATATTTTCAACACCCTGCTTGCAACCTATACCACCAACGGCTCGTACACAGAAGATTCCAAGCATATTTCCGGCCAGATTTCAAAAAAAGCAGACATACAGAGTATGCAGCCCCGACGTTCGCTTCAATCCAATCCGAGAGAGAACATTAATGAAAAAATAAAGATAAATCAATGGCAATTAATGTTCAAAGCAAGAACTGACATACCGCTTCGTTTAACATTAGGCAACCTCTAATAATTCATTTTTTTTGCAACGTAAATTGCCGTGAATTAAACGTAAATTTTCGTAAATTATTATCAAACAATTAATTCACGATAATTCACGTGCAATTAACGGTAATTCGCGTTAAAATAAATCTCATGTGTACCAATTTTTAGAAGCTACCATTAATTACCATTAATTTAACACAGATTGATCATTAATTATCGATGCTGCCGGCATAGCCCAA
>JAZUDW010000038.1:0-2859 GCA_045639845.1 Bacteroidales bacterium | reverse complement strand
AGTATTGGTGATGGTGTCGTAACGTCCACGAACGCCAAAAACAGAATATGCGAAATGAGGACTAAGTGTCACTTTCAGTCCATCGGCAACCATTACCCGTTTTGCAAAGAGATTCTCTATCTTCATCACAGATGTATGCTTATTGTTTGACGATAATAACGAAACTGTTTCTACTGAACGATAGCTAGTGCTATCTTGACAATGCTTCGAGATATCTTTGAATGATAACGACGGGCTCCTCCCAAAGAGAGAGTGAGAAGCCTGTCGTAAAAAAAAATATTCCTAGCCGTGGATAGCTTTACCGTAGGCAGCCTCAATGGCTTCCATAATAGCCTCGCTCATGGTGGGGTGAGGATGGATGGAAGCAGCCACCTGATGGGCAGTGAGACCGTTTTGACGAGCCGTCACGATACCGGCAATCATCTCGGTAACATTGTCTCCACACATGTGGGCACCCAAAATCTGATCGTTGTTCTTGTCAATCACCATCTTGATAAAACCATCAGTGTTGCCTGCTGCGGTAGCTTTTCCGCTGGCTTTAAAGAAGAATTTGCCTACCAATACCTCATGGCCGGCTTCTACAGCCTTCTTCTCGGTCATACCAACACTGGCCACTTCGGGAGTAGTATAGGTACAGCCTGGAATATTGCTGTAGTTAACTTTCTCGGGATTTCCGCCACATATCTTCTCTACGCAGCAGATAGCCTCGGCGCTGGCTACATGTGCCAATGCGGGACCATGAACCACGTCGCCGATAGCATAATAGCCAGGCACGTTGGTACAATAATAGTCGTCAACACCAATCTTGCCACGCTCGAAAACGATGCCGGTTTCTTCAAGACCAAGATTCTCAAGGTTGGTAACAACACCAACGGCACTAAGCACGATCTCGCTATCCACAACAACTTCTGCACCCTTCTTGTCTTTGATGTGTACATGGCAAATGTCGCCATCGACATCCACTTTCTCGACACTTGCACTCATCATCACTTTCATACCCATTTTCTTGAAGCTGCGGGCCATCTGGGCAGAGGTATCTTCGTCTTCATTGGGAAGGATGGTAGGCATAAACTCAACGAGCGTCACCTGTACACCAATGCTTTGATAGAAGAAAGCAAACTCACTACCAATAGCACCCGAACCTACTACCACCATCGAAGCAGGCTTCTTGGGAAGAGTGAGTGCCTGACGGTAACCAATGATATGTTCGCCGTCCTGAGGCATATTAGGCAGATTGCGGCTGCGGGCACCGGTGGCAATGATGATATGATCAGCGTCGTATTCGGTAGTGTTGCCCTCTGAGTCAAGAACTGCCACTTTATGATCGGGCATTACGCGGCCAGTACCCATAATGATATCAACATTATTTTTCTTGAGCAAGAACTGAACGCCCTTGCTCATAGTCTCGGCAACGCCGCGGCTACGCTGAACCATAGCAGGCAGGTCAGCCTCAGCACCTTGTGCTGCTACGCCATAGTTGGCACTGTGATTGATATAATTATACACTTGAGCGCTCTTCATCAGCGCTTTGGTGGGTATGCACCCCCAGTTGAGGCAGATGCCACCAAGATTCTCACGTTCAACCACTGCGGTCTTCATGCCCATCTGGGCACCCTTTACGGCAGCCACATAGCCTCCGGGGCCGCTACCAATGACGATAATGTCGTATTTCATAATTATATTTTATTAGTTTATTCTATTCAATTGTGTCGTTTTCAAATAATAACTATCCTATACACCATAGATTGAGATAGTTCGTTATGACTGCAAAATTACACAAAAACTTTGATTCGCCAAAAAATAATACCACTTATGCACCCACCTCAACATCATTCTCTGCACTATCTAATATAATACGAAGCCCCTATATAAAAAACAACCCATCATATCGAGTAGGCTGGCTGTTCGTATATCAAACTCTACTTACTGAACACAAAGACTTGACAAGGATACCATTTGAGAAAAGGTTCTATACAGATATATGAGCATAAAAAAAGCACACAAGCGTCCTGCTTGCGTACTTAAACTATTGCTTTAATAAACAATATGTATTATTTCACAATGAAATTATAAGCGTTTGGGTGGTACTTTATTGTTGGTGGAGCCTGAGTTGCCACTATTGTTGCTACCACTATTGTTGGTGTTGCTATTAGTGCTGGTACTTGTAGAGCTACTATTGCCTGTGTTTTTTTGGATAGTGATGTAATTGTTGGTGGGTATGTCAACACCTCCTACATTCACACTAGGTTTAATCTTGAAGGCCACCTTCGATGAGGTGCCATCGGATGCAAAACTGCTAACAAAATTCTTGAGTGCATCGATACCACCTTGAGAGAAGATGCTGTAAATATCGGCACTAACGGTGAGAGGTACAGACGTTGTAGAATTGGGGCTAATGGTGTACGCACGGGTAGTATTGCCTGTTGCGAACTGTTTGCCATCGATTTCGCAGATCCAGTCCATAGCAGTGAGCGATGCATTTGAAGTGGAAGGATTTTTGATGTTTACATTGAAGTCCATAGAAATAGGCACTTTCTTAGCAACCAGTGCTGTGGTAAGTTTCACAACGTCACCAGTGCTAATATTGCCATTGGTGATGTTGTTTACATTCACGCCAGCCACATAGACATTGGTGACATCTTTGAGCGAATATTCGCAGTTGGCCAAATTGGCTAAACCGACCAGCTGATTGGCTACGCTGGAGAGCACATCGCAAGAGCTGACCGATACTGAAAGAAGGGCCGCTACAAGACAAACTTTAAAGATAGATTTCTTTTTCATAATATACTTATTTTCAATTATTTCTTTATTTCATGCAGTAAACGCAAGCGACAAAATAATTTGCAAAGATAATAAAAA
>JAZUDW010000037.1:0-13201 GCA_045639845.1 Bacteroidales bacterium | reverse complement strand
TCGTCGAGTTTCATGGCGAAGAAGGTGAAGTTGACTTTGCCGTAGTTGCGGTGCTGCCAGAAGTGGGGGTGTTGGGCAAAGGAGTATTGGGCTGGGTGCTCGAGGATGAAGATGCCGTCGTCGGTGAGGAGCTCTTTCTCGAAGATGCGGTCGGGCAGGGTGGGTAGCTCTTCCATGGCGTAGGGGGGATCGGCAAAGATGATGTCGAATTTTTTGTAGGCTCGCTTGATGAGGTCGAGCACGTCGGCCCGTACTACGTGGATATTGTTGACTCCGAACTGCTTGGCGGCACTTTTGATGTAGTCGGTGCACTGTGCGTTGATGTCGATGGAGGTGACGTCTTTTACTCCGCGGGAGATGAACTCGAGCGATACGGCTCCGGTGCCGGCAAAGAGGTCCATCACGGTGCAGTCTTCGTAGTCAACGTAGTTGTTGAGTATGTTGAAGAGGCTTTCGCGTGCCATATCGGTGGTGGGCCTCACGGGCAGCGTGGCGGGGGGATTGAGTCGTCGGCCTCGTAGTTGGCCTGCTATGATTCTCATGGGTGGTGGCTATGAAAGGATTTCGGGATAACGGTAGGTGTGGACGAGGTGGAGCTCTTGGTTGACGAAGGTGTAGGGGCGTCCGCAATAGAGGGCTGTGTTGGGGAAGAAGCGGGCTGCCTGGTTGAAGCTCTCGCGGTCTATGGCTCCGCATACGAGGGTGTCCATGGTGGCTTCTTCGAGTCGCAGCTGTTTCATGAGGTTGAGCCCGTAGTAGATGGTCTCTTGGGTGTTGGTGGTGGTGTAGGTGTTGCTGATTTGCAGCTTCTTGTTGCAGAGCACCATGAAGTCGGTGACGCCTTGTCTCACGTTGATGAGCATCAGCGACTTGAGGTCGCTCTGTTGAAGCAGGTGTTCACTTACGAAGGCGCTGTGCTGGCAGCCGATATGGATGCGGGGTATGGTGATCTTGAAGGCGGAGACTACGGTGTTGTCGGCTGCGAAGACTATGTGTGCCTTGATCTGCTCGTTGTGTTCGGTGAAGATGCCTTGTCCGAGTTGGCTGCCGCTCACGAGGTCGAGGTACTGGCGGTCGTTGCCTTCTTGGTATAGGTGGTCGGGTACCCAGGCGAACTGCTGTGTGCTGATGATGAGTCGGGCACTGTTGTATCCGAAGAGGGGCAGTTTGTGGGCGTTGAAGCATTCTTTGATGGTGTTGGACCACTCGGTCATGCTCTGCTTGGTGTGGCATGCTATGCTGCCCAGGGTGAGGAGGTGGCCTTTATCGTTGGTTATCGAGAAAGAAAATCCATCTGTCGTGAGGCAAATGGATAGGTTCTTTTCGTATGTGGGAACTTCTTTATCGGTGGTGATAAAAAGTTTTTGATTGTACGACATGGTGTAGAAGGTATGTTTTGGGGTGGGTATAAAAAAATGTTGCAAGTTGGCCAAGTATGGGACATGTGCCAACTTGCAACGTGTTTCTTATGATACTCTAATTGGTGTAGGGTATTGATTATTCGAAGTTGCCTTCGGTGATGGTCTCGGTGAGGCTTCCTACTTTCCAGCCTGCGTATTTGCCGCTTACGCTCTCGATCTCGGCTACGCGGTTGCGGATGAGCTGGTCGTCGAGGTCGGACATGAGGCGGGGAAGGTCAACCTTGCACTCGAATACGGGGATGTTGATACCGGATTTCTCGATGGTGCCGGCTGCGAGCTCGAACTCTTCGGTGGTGCCTATGGGGTAGGGGATGTAGCGGAGGTTCTTGATCTCTTCGTCGGTGAACTCATGTACGCCACCGTCTTTGTCGGTATATTTCAGCTTGCCCTGTTCGCGCAGTTGCTTGATGGGGTTTACGTACTCTTGACGGATTTCCATGTAGCCTTTCTTGATGAGTTCGCTGTCGGGGAGCTCGGTGAAGTCAACGTCGGCGGGAATCTTGTCGTAGTTGTAGTGTTTCTGGGAAACGAGGAGGCTGTCTTCGTTGAGCAGACGGTTTACGAGAGTGTCGAAACTGCCACAATATTTGCCGTAGGTACGGTTGTAGGACTCTTCCAAGGTACGGATGGCTTTGAGTTTGACAGCACATGCATCACGACGGGTGGTGAACTCGCTGTCGAAGCGTACGGGTTTCATAATGCTGGAGTAAAGTAGATAGGCAAGGCCTACGATTACAACAGCTAGTACAATCTGGAAAATACTTTTACCTTTCATTATTAATTGTTTATTTAATTTTTATTCTTCTATTTGAAAATGCAAATATACGTAGTTTTTCTCAATGGTCATCATTTTTGGCTTTTTTTTTTATTTTTGCTGCTCTATATGGCGCAATACTACGCGGCAGTCGTAGTGCTTGCGGACGTATTCGGCCATCTGCTCGGCGCAGTAAACGGAGCGGTGCTGGCCTCCGGTGCATCCGAAGTTGACCATGAGGTTTTGGAACCCGCGGCTCTGGTAGTCTTCGATGGATCGGCTTACGAGCGCTTTGGCATGGTCGAGGAAATCGTGTATCTCGGGCTTGTCTTTCAGGAAGTCGATCACGGGTTGGTCCATGCCGGTGAGCTGCTTGTATTGTTCGTAGCGTCCGGGGTTGGGGAGGGCTCGGCAGTCGAACACAAAGCCGCCGCCGTTGCCACTTTTGTCGGGCGGGATGCCTTTTTTGTACGAGAAACTGAAGATGCGTATGTTGAGGCGCTCGTCTTTGTCTTGGTAGTAGTCGTTGTAGGCGATGCGTTCCCATACTTGTTTCAGCTCGGGGATGTGGATGGGGAGTTCTATGTGGCGTATGATGTGGCGCAGATTGCTCACGGCCAGGGGGATGGAACGAAGGAAGTAGTCTTTCTTTTCGTAGAAGCCTCGGAATCCGTACGCTCCCATGGCTTGCATCATGCGTGCCAGCACGTAGCCGTAGAACTTGGTGCGGAAGGCTTCTTTGTCGATGGTTGCTGTTTCCGACAGGTGGTCGATATAGTATTCGAGCAGTTCTTCTCGCAGTGGTTGCGGCACATCGCTTTTGGCGCTGTAGAGCAATGAGGCTACGTCGTATTGGGCTGCTCCTTGCCGGGCTCCTTGGAAGTCGATGTAGTATAGCTCTTTGTCGGGCCCTATCATGATGTTGCGCGCCTGGAAGTCGCGATAGAGGAAATAGGTGCAGTCTTCTTGGAGCAGGTAGTCGATGAAACGGTTGTAGTCGTCTTCGAGCAACTGTTCGTCGAAGGGGATATTTCCCATCTTCAAGAAGTAGTATTTGAAGTAGTTGAGGTCCCACTGGAGCGACTGTCGGTCGAATCGGGGACGTGGGTAGGCGTGCTGGAAGTCGGCGTTACGGATACGGGTTTGCATGAGTATGAGGTCGTCGAGTGCCGACCGAAAGAGGGTCCGTATGTCGTTATCGACATCTATGTTGTTGGCTCTCTTGGAGGTGATGAAGCTGTAGATGGTGGTGTCGCCTAGGTCTTGCTGCAGATAGCGGGTGCGGTCGGCGCTGATGGCGTAGATCTGGGGCACCCTGATGCCGTGAAGGCTCAGCTGGTGGGCGAAATAGAAGAAGGCTTCGTTTTCGCGCACGTCGGGATTATAGGCTGCAATGCAGCGGTGTTGTTCGCCCTGCATACGGTAGTAGGTCCGGTTGGAACCGTTGGCCGAGATGACGGTTTGCTTGATGCATGGCTCTTGGGCCCATTGTAGGAACAGGTTCTCCATAGGGGCATGTTATCTGGCTTTGTTTTCGGTGTGTTCTTCGGCTTGATGCTGCTGTTTCACCTCGTCGAGCATACGGCAGGTGCCGCTGAAGATGGCGCCGGGGGCGATGGAAAGCTTGTTGATGATGATGTCGCCTTTCACGTTGGCTGTGGATTGCAGCTCAAGGAGTTCCTGTACGGTGATGTTGCCTACCACCTTGCCGGTGATGTATGCATTCTGGCATATGATGTTGCCATTGATGGTGCCTGTCTCTCCAATCACGAGTTTGCCGTTGAGGGTGATGTTGCCCTGGAGCGAACCGTCCATTCTGAAGTCGCCGTTGGCGGAGATGTTGCCGTTGATAACGGTGCCGTTCGATATGGTGTTGATCGAACCAAAGTCTTGTTCGTTGGATGATTTAGCCATAGTGGTTTATATTATATATGTTTAGTTTTCTAATTTATAATAACGTTCGAAAAAGAGCCGATAGGCTTCGATGTCTTTCTGTTTGTAGAAGGTGGTGTAGTTCTGTGTGGAGATGGGGAAGACGGTGTAGTCTTTGGGGTCGTATTGATCCAGCGGGCCGCCGGGCAGCATGAGGTGAATGTAGTATTTCATTGCTTCACGTGCTGTCACGAAACGGTGTATGGTGATGAGCTGCGTGGTGTCGGTAAACATGAGGGGGCTCGACTTGTAGTTCATATTGGAGTATTCCTTTGTGTTGAAGTCGGCTATCTTGTATTGCATCTGTGTTGCTACGATCTTCTTGTCGTTGATGATGATCATCACGTAGTGCTGCATGTTTTCGCGATAGCGGAACATCTGGCTGGCGGGTGGCAGCTCATCTTCTAGGTCTGTTTTCTTATCTATCTTGGACGATACCGACGGACGCTCCTCGCGTGCTTTGGCTTCGTCGGTAGCGGTGATATCTTCGTCATTGGTCTTGTCGGCCAGGGTGTTGGCCAGCTTGGGGTCTTCCTTCAGGTAGTCGAGCTGCTGCAAGGCGAGAAGGTGTACTTGCGAGGTGTCGCGATATTGCTTGCAGATGCTGTCGAAGAGGAGTATGGCTTGCTCTCTGTTGCCGGTAAGCATGGTGGCCATGGCTTCCCAGTAGCGGAACTTGCCGCGAAGGGGTTCGTCTTTATAGTTTTTCACTGCTGCCTGCGAGCGTTCGATCACATCGGTATAGCGACGACGTCGGAATAGGCTGTACACATTGTTGTATTCCTCTTTGGCTCGTTCGGTGCGGCGAATGAGCTCCAGATAGTACTGGTCGTCTCGTATCAGGTTGGCGTAGTCACCGTCGGGAAATCCCATCAGCACCATATCCCTATAGTAATTGGCGCTTGGGGTGTTGCCTTGTTTGGAATAGATGCGGTACAGCTGATAGAAGGTCTGTTCGATCTCGGGTGCGTCGGGATATTCGGTGGCCATACGTATGTAGCACTCCAGCGCACGTTCGGTGTTCTGAATGCCGTCGTAGTAAAGATAGCCAGCGTTGAGCAGGCAGTTGGCGATTTCGGCATACATCGTGTCGCGCTGTCCTTGGCGTGTGGGCATATCTTTTATATAGAAGGCCACGTTGTGCGGATTGGTGGGGTCTTCCTTGGCGGCTTGTATCTGTCGCAGTTTCTCTTGGGCTATGCTGTCGCGGGCTGCGCTGTCGAGCTCCACCTCGGCTTCGGCTTCTTCCTCGTCGATGGCTGTGAGGTTGCCACCCATGGAGAGGAGCCCTTTCTTGGAGAGGAACCAGTAGTCTTCGAGCGTACGGTTGCCCCAGCGCTGGCGGAAGGTGTCCTTGCCTTTCTGCACGGTATTGTGGTTGTAGAAATACCAGTCGCCTTCGAGCGAGTATTGCTGTTTCTGTGCGTCGGCTTTCAGGTCGGCCAGCAGGGCGTCTTCTTTGGCTTTCTCTTCGGCTTTCTTCACCTCTTCGATCTTCTGTTTGATCATGGCTTCACGTGCTTGCGGATCCATATCGGCAAGGGCTATAAGGCTGTCGTTGAGGTCAATCTTTCTGGTAAACTCAACCAAAGCTGTAAGCATAGTGTGGCGGTCGCGAATCTGGTCGTAGTGTGGGTATTCGATATTGATCACCCTCATGGCTGTATCGTAGTACGACTGAGCTTGGTCGTAGTTTTCGTATATCTCGTAGAGTACGTCGGCCATACGTAGAGCCGATTTGGCTTTCTGCGCCGGATTGTTGCGGGCGGCCTGCACGGAGAGTTTATAGTTGTCGCAAGCTTTCTGTGCGTCTTTCACTCCAAGATACATCTCGCCTTTGGCATAGTAGATCTGATCTAAAAACTCCTCGTTTTTCTTCTCTTTGAGCATTTTATCGAGGGCTTTCTCTTGCTCGGCGAGATTGGTGTGGTTTACGTCGCTGCACGATGCCATATTGATGCGGGCATTGAATTCCAACACGTAGTCGGGACGGCAGTCGAGCACTTTCTTGAAATATTTTTGAGCCGTAGGACGCTTGTCGAGTGTTTGATAGATCTGGGCCATGATGAAATACAGACGGGCTTTCATCGTGTGGTCATGAGTCTCATCGAGGGCCAAACGTATGTATTGAACGGCTTTCTTGTATTTCTCTTGAGGCAAGGTGCACTCCACCATAGCGAGATAGAGCTTGTCGAGTACCTTGCTGTCGAAGTCGCCGTTGCCATATTCGTTTACCATCATGTCGAGGGCCGTCTCGGCATCGGCATATTGTTTCTGCTGGGTGTAGCAGCGTGCCAAGAGTATGCGGGCTTCGTCGGCATCACGGCTCCCGTTGTACTGCGACGCTATCATGCGGCAGGTGTTGGCGGCATCGGAGTAGTCTTGCTTGTAGAACGAACCGTAGGCTGTAAGCAGGTAGCATTTCTTCACATAGGGCACGTGCTCCTTGCCTTTCACGTAGATGCTGTGGGTCTTCACACCTTTCACACCTTTCTCTATGGCTCTGTCCATCTGTGAGTTGACCGTCATGGCTTGCTGCATGGTGCCCAATTTATAAACAGGAAGGATCAAGGTGTAGTTGTCGGAGTGCTTGCGTTGCAACTCGTCGTAGCCCATGCGGAGACTCTTGTTGCCATTCCACCACACGTTGTAGTGGCAGGTGATATTATGATACTGGATATTCGTCCATTTAGCTTTCTGGGTGGAGCAACCCGAGAGAGCCAAGACGGCTGTTGCCATCAGCGGAGCCATATAGTTCAGTCTCTTTTTCATCCTGTCGTTTCAGATATTGAGTTTCTCAAGATAACGTGGCGATGGAATGTATATTGTCGGCAAGGTTCACCTATACGTTGAATCGGAAGTGCATGATGTCGCCATCTTGTACTACGTAGTCTTTGCCCTCAACGGATATCTTACCCATTTCGCGACATTTAGCTTCGCTGCCTAAGGTGACGTAGTCTTCGTATTTGATAACTTCGGCACGGATAAATCCACGCTCGAAATCGCTGTGTATCACACCTGCTGTCTGTGGTGCCTTCATGCCTTTCTTGAAGGTCCATGCGCGGCATTCTTTGGGACCGGCGGTGAGGAAGGTCTGGAGGTTGAGCAGTTTGTAGGCGGCTTTGATGAGTCGGTTTACGCCCGATTCCTGCAATCCGAGATCTTCGAGGAACATCTGTTTCTCTTCGTAGGTCTCCAGTTCGGCTATGTCGGCCTCGATGCCGGCACCTATCACCAATACTTCGGCTTCTTCTTCTTTCACGGCTTCGCGAACGGCTTCGACGTATTTGTTGCCATCTACCACCGATGCTTCGTCAACGTTGCATACATAGAGGATGGGTTTAGCGGTGAGGAGCATCAGATCTTTAGCTGCCTCAAGTTGGGTCTCGTCGAGTTTCACGGTGCGGGCACTCTTGCCAGCCAACAGTGCATCGCGGTAGAGGTCCATCACCTCAACCAGCTTCTTGGCTTTCTGGTCGCCGCCGGTGCGGGCTTTCTTTTCCTCTTTGGCATAGCGGTTCTCTATGGTCTCGAGGTCTTTGAACTGAAGCTCAAGATCGATGGTGAGCTTATCGCGTATGGGATCCACAGTGCCTTCAACATGGGTTACGTTGTCGTCGTCGAAGCAGCGGAGCACGTGGATGATAGCGTCGGTGGTGCGAATGTCGCCAAGAAACTTATTGCCGAGGCCTTCGCCTTTGGATGCTCCTTTCACCAAACCGGCAATATCAACGATCTCAACGGTGGCAGGAACCACGCTGGCAGGATGTTCAATCTCTACCAGTTTGGCCAGTCGCTCGTCGGGGACGGTGATAACGCCCACGTTGGGTTCGATGGTGCAGAATGGGAAATTAGCAGCTTGTGCTTTCGCGTTGCTCAAACAGTTGAAAAGTGTTGACTTGCCTACATTGGGAAGTCCTACAATACCACATTGGAGTGCCATATCTTTTTTTATTTATTGTCTATATTAAAAATGCAAAGATACGAATATTTTTTATATTGCCATTTTTGTTTCTTTGCAACAATGCCGTCGCTGTCTTATTTACAGGAAGTTATTGTTGTAAAAAAAAATGCCCCTCTTGTTTTATCGGAGCCATGTGCACAATGTCTTATTGGTGCTAATGCCGATTTCTAAGAGGCGAATGGGCGGCCAATACTTCTGTATTGTAAGAATGACTATCGGACGTGAATGTCGGAGTCCGATGAGTTATAGGGCCGTTTTATATGATGCCGAAATGTTTCAACGCTGTCCAGATGCCTTCGTCGTCAACCGAAGTGGTAACGTGGTCGGCTATCGATTGCACTTGTGGCGATGCGTTGCCCATGGCAACACCGAGATGAACGTATTGAAGCATCTCTATGTCGTTGCCGCCATCGCCAAAAGCCATCGTCTCTTCTGGCGCTATACCGTAATGGTTGATGACAGCCTCGATACCCAATGCCTTACTGCTGTGCATAGGCACCAGGTCGGAGAATGCAGGATGCCATCGGGGCATTCTACAGTCGGGCAGTTCGGCCAGCACCTTTGCATCGTCGGCTTGTGGTTGCATCACTATGAACTGGAATACGCTACGACCCTTTAGCTCTTCAATAGGTTTGATGGGTGGCATATGAAACCCTAGGTCGTTGCGGAGCTTTTCGGCTTCCTTGCTGATGTAGTTGACGTATATCTCGTTTTCGAAGAAACTGAAAGTGCATATATTATGTTCGTTGGCATAGCTGAGCCATCGCTGGCTCGATTGCAATGATATGGGGTTCGATAAGAGCACTTTGTCGCCTACGTAGCAGTAGCCGCCATTCATCGTGATATATCCGTCGAAATCGATAGGCATAGGTGAGATGAGCAACGGGGGGCGGCCGCTCGAGATAAATGTCTTGATGCCTTTCTCTCGTAGGATCTTGAAGGCTTCGATGGTACCTTCCGACACTTGATGTGTCCGGAAACTGAGTAGTGTACCGTCGATATCAAAGAAAATAGCTTTTATCATATTGAATCAGTTTTTTTTATGTTGCTACAAGATAGGGGATAGGTGTATGATGTTTTCTGTACCGCAGAGTTAGTCCTCATGTCTCTTTCACTCCTTTGCGCCCTGCCATCCACATCTGCAATGTGTTGAATAGATTCTGAGTCACTGAGTAGAGGGCCAGATACACCGCAGCCAGAGGATGCAGATACAGGTTGGACATCCATATTCCCAGAGCTGTGTTTTTCTGCCCCATCAGCTGCTGGCCGGCTATGGGGTCTCCATAGCGCTTGCCTATCAGTCGGCCGGTGCCGAACTGTAGCACTGCACCTATCAGCGAAGCGGCTGCCAACCATATCATGCTCTCTATGTGGTTTTGCCCTTCGAGTATGATGAAATGAACCGTTTGTCCGAAGGTGATGGTAAACAATACAGCCCACACATAGAAGCTCCATGATTTGAACCTACATAGATAGTCGTTGGCCTTGGGCCACCACATCTGGAGCAGCAGAGCTGTGATAAGTGGTAGTCCGAGGGCAGAAAACACATGTTGCAAGATAAGCCAGAACGACTCGAGGAATGGCATAGACTGTTGGTTGCCGATAAAAGAGAAGTAGATCGGCGCCACAATCACAGTGGCTAAGTTGCTCACGATAGAGAATGCCGTCATGGTAGCCCTGTCGGCTCCCAATATGCAGGCTATTACCACGCTCGATGCAGCTACCGGACAAAGAATACCAACCAGCAATCCCTCGGCTATGATCTCGTCGGCCCCAAGCGACCTCAGCAGTATGTAGATGCCGCCACTTGCAGCCACTTGGTAGAGTGTGAGCCAAAGATGTATGGGCTTAGGTCTAAGCTTTCGTATATCTACCGCACAAAATGCCAGCAAAAGGATCACGTAGATCATGTACGGAGTGAGGAAAGTGACGTATCTACACCAGTTGTGTAGCAATATACCCAACACTATAGCCACAGGCAGCACATAGTTTCGAAGTTTGTCCATTAGTTCGGTTAGTATTCGGTAGATGAATGAGATTGGTTGGCTTGATATTTTTGCAGCATGGACTCCATTAAAGATGTTTTATGGTAGAAATCCACTATGATGTGGATTGAATCTTTATCCTTGAATAATGCGTTTGAAGAGTTCTGTCATTGTGTCGGCGGCTTTGTCAGCTGCTTTCACCACATCGTCTCCGTCGTTGAGCACAGTGTCGCTCAAATCGGCAGCACAGTTGGTGATCACACTCATGCCGAATATCTCAAGTCCGCAATGGCGGGCAACGATTACTTCGGGCACAGTGGACATACCTACGGCGTCGCCGCCCAACATGTGGTACATTTTGTATTCGGCTGGTGTCTCGTATGTAGGACCAGTCTCGGCTACATACACGCCTTCGCGCAGCGTAATACCCATTTGGGCAGCTGCTTCGTGGGCTATCTTGCGGAGACGACGGCTGTAAACAGTAGTCATATCGGGGAACCGGGGCCCCATCTCCTCAATGTTTTTTCCGATGAGAGGGTTGGGCATAAAGCTGATGTGGTCGGTGATTATCATCAGGTCGCCTACGTGGAATTCGGTATTCATGCCGCCGGCAGCATTGCTCACCAGCACCGTCTTCACACCCAAACGGGCAAATACACGCATAGGTAGCGTCACTTCGTCCATTGTGTAGCCCTCGTAGTAATGGAAACGACCTTGCATGGCTACCACGTCTTTGCCACCCAGTGTGCCGAATATCAGGTTGCCCTTGTGTCCGGTGGCTGTAGAGACTTTGAAGTGGGGTATCTCTTTGTAGGGGATGGTGATGGCGTTCTCTATCTGGTCGGCCAGCTTGCCCAGTCCGCTACCCAGCACGATGGCCACTTGGGGAGTGGTGTTGATTTTGCTTTTGATGAAGCTCACTGCTTCGTCGTATATTGCTATTCTTGGATCCATGGTGAGTGATATTTAGTATTTGAGTTTTTCGATTCTGGCCATTATCTCTGCAGCTTTCTCGTATTCTTCGGCGGCTTCGGCTTCTTGGAGCATAATCTCCAACTCTTCCAACGTTGGTTCTTTCTCCTCTATAGGATCTTCTAGAATTTGGGGCGAGAAGTCGCTAGGATAACCAGCATTCTTCAGCACATCTTCGCTCAACATGATGGGCACATCGCAACGTATCGCCAGCACCACAGCGTCGCTGGCTCTGGAGTCGATATGCTTCACGGAGAGTCCGTCGTCGATATGCAGGTTGGCATAGAAGATGCCTTCCTCCATACGGTCTATCGTAGCTTTTTGAAACGAGAGACCGAAGCGATCTATCATCGACACTATTATTTCATGGGTCATGGGTCTTTGGGCTTGCACCTGTTCACGTTCAAGCATGATCATCTCTGCTTCGTGGCATCCTATCAAGATGGGGATGTTCTGATGAGTGGTAGGCTCATAGAGTGTAAGCACTTCGATGCCCGAATCGGTAAAGCCCGATTCAATGTCGATAGGATATACTTCGTAGTATTTCATTGTTGGAGATAGCGTTTGGTTTAGATATTCGGTTATTTGGTTATTTATAGCGCGTAGGCTGAATAAAATTATTGTGATTTCTTAATTGCTAAGTGATGATAAAAAAATGTAGGCTGCATTTTTTAGTTGCCGACCATAGTTCGGGTGAGAAGATTTGGCTTAGATTGTCGAGCTATTATTATCTTTGAATATTAACGATTAATGGTACAAGCACCATCGATCATATTCTCATTCATGCAATATCTCAAACACGTCGGTTGCCATAAGGCTATTCTTTTGATTCGCAAATGTTTGTTTTATTAATGCAGCCAACGGGTTATGGTTTGTTTGCTCTTCACTGATCGGTCTTCTCTGAAAGCAAATACTCTGCCAGCTTCTTTACGGCTAGTCCACGGTGGCTGATGCGGTTTTTCACTTCAAGGGGCATCTCGGCAAACGAAACACCGAAGCGGTCGGGCATGAAGATAGGATCGTATCCGAAGCCGCCCTCACCGTATGGCTCGGTAAGAATGGTGCCATCCACTCGTCCTTCGAAATATCGAGGTTCTCCGTTTTCTATCAGGCATATCACTGTACGGAACCAAGCCTTGCGGTTTGTCTTGCCTTCCATCTCGGCCAGCATCTTCTTTACATTATCGGCAAAAGAACAATGTTCCCCGGCATAACGGGCACTATATACTCCGGGACGACCGTCGAGGGCTTCCACTTCGAGTCCAGTGTCGTCGGCGAAACAAGTTTGATGCGTGCGTTCCCACACCCATTGTGCTTTCAAGAGTGCATTACCCTCCAGCGTAGTTGCTGTTTCGGGGATATCACCTTCCAGTCCCATTTCTTTGAGACTTTTTACTGTTATCAATCCGTCGAACATTTCGTTGACTTCTTGTAGCTTGTGGCCATTGTTGGTGGCAAAAATCAGCGTTTTCATATTTTGCAAAGATATCACAAAATTGTAATATGACAAAATATAATTATTTATGTTACTTTATTATAATAACATACTCAAACCTGTAGAATGACAAAGCTGTTGGCAACGAGGTATCCGTTCGGCGTTGCCACTTAGGCACCTTGTAGTTGGAATCGCAGTGGACGTATCTCTATGAAATATGGTCGTTTTATAAGTGTGAAAATATACCGAAAGTCTTGTTTTGTGAATTGATAGATGGTTACCTTAGTATGTTTGTTTCAATCTACATTGTTTCGGATAATGATGATGATATTTCTTTGAAAAGTCATGTGTTCCATTTTGAGGCAATTGTGTTTATTGTGAATAGATGCTTGTGGTGTACTGTTGTGTTGAAGTTTATGATTTGAAAATGCTGTATAGTAAAGTGTTGTGTTGTAATGCTGATTTGTTTTCGATGTGGTTTTAAGAATCATTCGATATGTTTTTGGACTGTTTTCAGTGTTTTCTCCGATAGCATATCGAAGGTATGTCGAAGGTGTATCGAAGGATCCCCTGCCTTTTCCTTGCTTCTTGTGATTGTAATATTGGATATTTTTATACATTCAATAAACGTGTTTTGCATAGGATAAACGGACGGTTGTTTATGCTTCTTTTTCCGCTGTGAAGCGGTAGCTACGAATAGTGGAAAATATACATATTTTCGCATTTGGTTCATGTAGA
>JAZUDW010000036.1:0-8618 GCA_045639845.1 Bacteroidales bacterium | reverse complement strand
AGCTCAACCTGCTCGGTGCGGCCCATGATGTCGGTGAGGTAGGCGGCGGTGATGGGCTGCTGGCCGGAGTATTCGATGTTCACACGCTGGCGGAAGGGGTTGGGATAGGCCACAAAGGCGTTGCCGTCCTCGGCCATGACGATGCGCACATCATTGGTGTCGCCGCCCGTGCTGCCTCCTCCACCATTGCCTGTGGTGTCTTTATAGACGTAGGGTGTCATAAATGCGGTGTCGGTGTAGCAGGACACAAAGGCGACGATCCTTCCGTTATATGCCAGATGATGGTCTCCCAGATCGGCACTGGATTGTGTCAACTCCCTTGAAATATATAGTGTGCTATCTTTGAGCGATAAGAAGAGTAAAGACTGCCGTTGGCCAGATTCTGTTCCTATGCTAATAAATCCAATGTTATCAAAAGCTACGGGGCAGTTGTGCCTGTGTTACTTCTCTGGGCGGCCCACCTTGTAGTAGTCGCGAAGAATGCCCACAAACCAGTTGCCAGGGCATATATGTTTCAGTATCACAGAGAAATGTTGTTCCAGATTGGCCACCACATAGCGCAAGCGAGGTCTGCGGCATTCCACTATCTTCACCATTTTGCGAGCCAGCACCTCGGGTTTCAATCCTCCGTTCTCCTCTTTTTCTATGATGGACAGGCTGCGGTGGAACGATTTCTTGTAGTCGGCATCGTTGGCGGTAGCCTCCGAGTTGCGACGGCTGGCAGTGAAGCCAGTGGCAAAGTCGCCAGGCTCAACCATAGCCACCTGTATGCCGAACCCCCTCACTTCGGCCGCCAATGCTTCGCTGAAACCCTCAATGGCGAACTTCGATGCGCTGTAGAAACCTTGGTAGGGAAGTCCCATCACGCCGCCAATAGAGCTCAGATTGATGATACGGCCGTTGCGACGTGCCCTCATGTGGGGCAGCACCTGTTGGCACACGTTGACACAGCCCATGAAGTTGGTGCCCATCTGCACCTCTATCTCTTCGGCCGTGGCCAGTTCCAGCGATCCGCCTATACCCATGCCCGCATTGTTGATCACCACATCGATGCGGCCTTCGGCCGCAATCACCTGGTCTATGCCGTGCTTCACGCTCTCGCGGTCGCGCACATCCATGGTTATGAAGTGTATAGTATCGTGCGTCTTAGCGCTACGGCTGGTGCCATATACCTTGTGGCCTCTGGCTGCCAGAGCTTCGGCTGTAGCCTTGCCAAAACCCGACGATGCACCTGTGATTAATACTATTTTTCCCATCCTTGTTGTTGTATTGAAAATGCAAAATTACGAAATATTAGTGGCCCCGCAAAATAAAAATCACTTTTTGGTGTTTTATTATATTGCCCAATCTATGTTTTTGGGGATTAATATTTACAAAAAGAGACCGATAGTGCCAACCAACAATACCATCATAGAGAATCTCGACCGCTTTATACGCAAGTACTATAAGAGCCGTCTTATCAAAGGAGTCCTGTATGCCGTAGGCGTCTTGGTGCTGCTCTATCTTGCCATGGTGGTGATAGAACATTTCGGCTATTTCGGCACCACAGTGCGTACCCTCTTCTTCTGGCTCTATCTTGCTGCGCTGGTGGCCATATTGGCCGTATATGTGGTGAACCCCTTGCTCAAGATGCACAAGCTGGGTAAGCGCATCTCCTACGACGAGGCCGCACAGATAGTGGGTCGCCACTTCCCCGAAATCAAAGATAAGCTGCTCAACCTCCTGCAGCTTCAGCGCCAACAGGCTTCTGGTGCCGACTACGACAACAGTCTCCTCATGGCCGCCATAGAGCAGAAAACGGCGCAGATAAGCCCCATACCCTTCACCAATGCGGTAGATCTCAAGGTGAACCGCAAGTATATCAAATATGCCGTCGTTCCCTTGCTGGCAGTGGTAGTCATAGCCTTGGTGTCGCCCTCGTTCATATCCGAGCCCTCCAAGCGCATCATCAACCACACCACCGAGTATGAGCGACCTGCACCCTTTGCCTTCGAGGTAGAAAACCCAGTGCTCGAGGCCTCCCAGCAGGAAGATTTCTTGCTGCAGGTGAAGATAGTAGGCGATGCCGTTCCCAACGAAGCCTTTATCGATATCGACGGCATGCAGTATAAGATGCAATCTGTAGATAAGACCCACTTCAGCTATACCTTCAAAAACCTTCAGCGTAGCCACCAGTTCCGCTTCATGGCTGCCGGCGTGGAGTCCAAAAGCTATCAGCTCAGTGTCTTTCCCCGTCCCGCCGTGGTGCATTTCCAGGCCTCCATGGCCTATCCTGCCTATACGGGCAAAGTCAACGAGGTGCTGGCCAACGAAGGCGACTTCACCGTGCCCCAGGGCACTACCATCAGCTGGGTGTTCCAGACCAAGGATGTGGATACGCTCGTGTTCTTCACCGACCAAGGCCGTCGTGCCCTCGTACCCAACGAGAATGGCCGTGTTTCGCTGAGCATACGCGCTGTCGGTTCGTTCGACTATGCCTTCTTTGTGATGAACGGCAAAGTGCCTACTACCGACACCCTGCGCTACTCCGTGGCCACTATCACCGACATGGTGCCCATGATCGCCGTGATGGAGATGCGCGACTCGCTCACCCCCAACCGTATCTTCTTCCGCGGCCGTATCAAGGACGATTATGGCTTCACCAAGCTCGAATTCAGGTTGCAGCGTATCAATGAGAGCGACACCTCGCTCAACCGTGTGGTGGTGACCCCTGTAGGCATTACCAAAGACAACTCTCAGGAATTCAACTTCTCTACCAACCTCAATGAGATAGGCATCAATCCTGGCGATCATATCAAGTACCATTTCACCGTGTGGGACAACGATGCCATCCATGGCCCCAAGTCGGCCACCTCGCAAGAGTTTGAAATCAACATACCCTCGCAAAAGGAACTCGACAATCTGCTCGAAAAGAACCTCAACGACATCGAAAACAAAGCCAACACCTCGATGTCGGAACTCAAAAAACTGCAGAAAGAGATAGATGAGACCATGCGTAAACTGATAGATAAGAAGGATCTCAACTACCAGGACAAGAAGCAGCTACAAGATCTCATCAACAAGCACAACGAGGTGAAGAATATGTTGGAAAAGATGCAGCAGCAGATCAACGAGAACAACCGTCTCGAAGAGAACTACCGCAAACAGGATGAGCAGATTCTCGAGAAACAGAAAGAACTCAACGAGCTTTTCGACAAGGTGATGAACGAGGAGATGAAGGATCTGATGAAGCAGCTCGACGAACTGATGAAAGACACCGACAAGCAGAAGGTGCAGGAACAGTTGGAAAACCTTAAACTGAAGAACGAAGATATTGAGAAACAATTGGATCAGAACATCGAGCTGATGAAGCGTCTCGAGATGGAGAAGCGTGTGGACGAGACGGCCCAGCGTATAGACAAGCTGGCCGAGAAACAGAAAGAACTCTCCAAACAGACCGAGCAGAGCAAGGGCAAGGACAAAGAGGACCTCTTGCAGCAACAGCAGCAACTCAACAAGGAGTTTCAGGACCTCAAGAAAGAGATAGACCAGATCAAGAAAGACTATAAAGAAATCGATCCTTCGCTCGACCTTAAGACCGACAAGGAGCTGGAACAGCGCATCCAAAACGAGCAGAACCAGGCTCAGCAAAACCTACAGAAGGGAAAAAACAAAGAGGCTTCGAGCCAGCAGAAGCAGGCCGCCGACGATATGGAGAAGATGTCGCAGGATCTGCAGGATGCCCAAGCCGAGATGGAACAGCAAGATTTGTCCGAAGACAGCGAGATGGTGCGCCGACTGCTCAAGAATGTGGTACGTCTCTCCTTCAATCAGGAAGAACTCATCAACCAGATCAACAGCGTCTCTATCCAGGATCCGCACTACCAGCAGATTATCAACGAGCAGAACAAGCTGCGGACAGACTTCCGCAATGTGGAGGATTCGCTGAGGGCCATGGCCAAACGTCAGCTCATGGTGGCTTCCACCATCACCAAAGAGCTTTCGGCTGTCAATGCCAACACCCAGAAGTCGCTCTCGTCGCTGCTGCAGTACAACCAGAGCATCTATGGCAATTGGCGCAACACCAGTGCTGCCCAGTTCATGCAATATTCCATGACGTCGCTCAACAACCTGGCCCTCCTCATGGCCGAATCGCTCGACAAGATGCAGGATCAACAGCGACAGCAGCAGCAAAAGAAGGGCGCTAAGAATCCCAACAAGAACCGTTCCAACAATCAGTGTTCCAACCCCGGACAGAGCAAACCATCGCCTAAGTCGATGAAACAGATGCAAGAAGAACTCAACAAGCAACTTGAAGCACTGAAAAAACAACTCGACAAGAACGGCAAGCCCCAAGGTCGTCCCTCGCTCGATAAGCAGCAGCAGTCTATGAGCAAAGAGTTTGCCGAGGCCGCCGCTCGCCAGGAGGCTATACGCCGCCTTATGCAGCAGTACGGTCAGGAACTCAAGCAGCAGTCGGGTGGCAACAGCAAGCTCGCCAAAGAGGTAGAGGATATGATGCGACAAATGGAACAAACGGAGACCGACCTCGTCAACAAAACCATCACGCAGCAGACCCTCCGCCGCCAACAGCAGATCATGACACGTCTGCTTGAGCACGAGAAAGCCGAGATGCAACGCGAGAAAGAGGAGCGTCGCCAAAGCACCGAGGGCAAGGATATATACCAGCCTACTCAGAGCGATCTGGAACGCTACAAGCGCCTCCAAGAAAAGAATATGGAGCTTTTCCGCACCGTGCCCCCATCGCTCACGCCCTACTATAAGGACAAGGTCAACGAATATTTCTTCGATCTCTAGCCCTCACCTACCCTGTGGGCCTACCCTTTCCCCAATGGGTGGCCGATGGCTTGTCTGCAGCCCTGCTGGGCCCCTTTGTGTGCCTTTTTTTGCGGCCGATAGCCCCCTGCTGTGCCTTGATCCATCCCTTTGCCTAGGCAGTACCTATATACGGCCTTTCTCCACTGTTTCTCCACTGATTCTCCACTGATCCTCCACTCATAGGCAGTGGAGAAAGGGTGTGGAACCGCTGCAGCCAGGCGGCAGATGGGTGGTAGCCGTAGGCCGCAAAAAAACCGCTGGTTTTCCCCTATGTCCGAAAAAAGTTGTATATTTGTAAATAGAGGCATCGAAAAATGGAATTGCCTACTATTTATAATTAAAATACAAAATTATAATAATCGAAACACAACCTTAACCATGGCAGTAAGTTATCATCTTTTTCTCAAAGGACTATCGGGCAAGCTGGGTCCCATCACCTTCCGCACTATGCCCAAAGGGGGCACCGTGGTGTCGCGTACCATCACCGAAAATCACAGCCGTTCCGAAAAGCAGCAGCTGCAACGACTGCAGTTTGGCAATATATCGGCTGTTTATTCATTGATAAAGAATTGTTTGAAAAATGCTTTCGAGACTATGGCTCAGGGGCAGTCCCTATACAATGCTTTCTTGTCGGTCAATTTGAAAAGCAATGTGAAGGTCTATCTTCCCAAGACTGCCAAGCAGCTCGGAGCCGCCCTTTTGGCACCCTATTGTATAAGCATGGGGTCGTTGCCCTCCGTCACTGTGCAGCGCAATGCCCAAGGGGGGTACGTATCCAATGTCTGCCTGGGTGCGCTTACCATAGGCGCCGGTACCACGGTAGGGCAGCTTGCCCGTGCCGTGGTACGCCACAACGAGAGTTTCGAGTATGGCGACAGTATTAGTTTTCTGTTGGGGAAACAGCGCTACAGTGATGACCTTGATATACCTGTGGCCAGTGTGTGTCACCACAAGGTGGTGCTCGATCCTGCCGATGGACGACCTCTGTGGTCGGTGGTTGAACCATATGGTTTTCAAAGTGATAATCATCGCCTCTCGGCTATGATGGATTTGCCCGAAGGGGCCTTGGCTTGGATCCATTGGCGTGAGGGCCACACGATCCAAGTAAGCTCGCAGCATCTGGTGATGACCTCCGATATGTATATGGATTATACCGATAGCGATGCCTTCCATGCGTCGGCCCACAGCTATGGGGGCACCACAAGCACCTCCCCCGCTGCCTGCATCGACCATGGTGCCGATTGTGACTTTCTGGCCGAGAATGACAGCCCCTCCCCTACCCTGTTGGGCACGCCCCTGCCTGCCGCCGAACCCCTATACGATGCCCCGACCGAGTGCACAATGGCCTCGGCCTACGCATGTGCTGACGGCGGCACACCGATTCGGGGCCCACAATCTCCGTCTGTGCACCCGCCAGCGGCCTATGAGCTGGCCGAAATACCTTTGTCTGACCATGCCTGTGCAGGGCCCGAAGGGGCTTTGCCGAGGCCTGCTGCACCCACTGCCGAGGCGCAGCAGGCTTCGGCCCCGATGGCCTTCACGTAGCCTCTGACCAGGGTCTGTGCTATCTTGAGAATATTCGATTCAAGAATCGGTAGATTTTATTCTTGTGTTTTTCAGCAGGATCGGTCTCTATCAGCAGCACTTTTTCTGAATCCTGTATCTGGAAGTTGATGGGCAGGCTGAATTGGGATCTTACGGGTTTGCCATCCTGTTCGGCGGGTGTCCAGCGTGGCATCAATTTTACTACCCTCACAGCCTCTTGGGCGCAGCCTCCGCCAATATCTCTCAGCACTTTGACGTTCGTCAGAGTGCCGTCTTTCTCAACCACAAACGATAATATTACTTTGCCTTGAAGATCATTCGCTATAGCCAATTGCGGATAATGGAGGTTTTGTCCAATAAACTGAAACATACGCTCATTGCCTCCAGGGAATTCGGCCGCTTTCTGAACAAATATAAATACAGGCTCTTCTACAGTGCTGTCGGAGCTGTGTTGCATGGGTTGGGCCAACTTGGCGGGTGTGTTGTCGGTGTCGTTGTTTTGTGCCGAAGCTACACCAAAACCTAATAATAATGATGCTGATAGAATGATGATTTTCTTCATATTGAAAGTGCTTGAAGTGTCCATTTATTCTTTCTGTTAACGCATTGTTCTTCATTTTATTGTATCTCGCCCTCCCCTATTGTGTCTAGGCTGTCGCGGTGGGTGGGTTTTGATGCAGCGGTGCTAGTGGTGGCAATGTGCTTTTGCTACGATTGTTTCACGTGAATCATTGCTGCTATATCGTTGATATATTTTTTGATACTATAGGCCCAAATTGAGTATGCTCTGTTCTTTGACGGGCGGCATACTGTGCATGTGGCGTGTGTGGGCGCATGTCTTTTGTTCGGGGGCTTTTGATGTCGAATGGCCGATGGAAGTATGTGCTATGTGTGATTTCTTTTTGCATTTAATAAAAATTATGTATCTTTGTAGATTATATAAAATATGCCTATGCCTATGGAACAATTTGATATCCAGTCGAATATTGAAAATCTTGAGGCCGTTGATCGGTTCGTTTACGAATTGTGCGACGAAAAGCATATACTTAACTACTATGCTACCTTGGTGATGCCCGTGCTTCAGGGAGTGCGCAACGCTATTGTGCATGGAAACCAGTGCGATGAGTCTAAACGCGTTTCGATTGCTTGCGGTAACTGCATGGGCGGTGTGTTTTTCCAGATCCACGACGAGGGTAGGGGGTTCGACTATGCTCAGTATGGCGATCTGCCGGCGGACAGCAGTAAGGGCGACGGTATCTTTATGATGCGTATGCTTTCGGACAATATGGTCTATACCGATGGCGGGGCTACCCTGCGCTTGGAATTCCATATTGAAGGTATAGAAACTGCCACCTCTGTGGAACGTGCGTCGCGACTGAACAGGTTTTTCGCCAATAAGCAGGTGCTGGCATAGTGTTTCCTTTTTTTCTGATATTATTGTTTGGGCGAAACAGTGCCGACAGGGTAGGGGTTTCGCATAATTTATCATTTCTATGAAAGTAAATATTCGTCTTGTGACTTCTTGTGTGTCTTTAGGACTCAGTGTGGCTTCGCTGGTGCTTTTGGTGATTGGTGACGAACCTAACTTGAAAACGATAGTGATGCTCCTTGCATTGGGTATGGCGGCCATGGCCATCTCGTTGGTGGATCAGTTGGGCGAAAAGGATGAGGGGAAGACCAACGACCTAGAGTCGGAACAGTAGGGTGGTTTTTCCTCGTCGAGAGTGTTATGGGCAGGGTGATTGTGTAGGCTGGCCTTGTCCGTTGCAAGGAAATTGAGCAAAAACGACCGATATTAGTGTTTAATGTAATGAATAACAAATAGATAAATGTTGATTTTGGATAACAATAGTTTTGTTCTAAAAATCAATCTTAATAATTTTGGAGTATTATGAGCATTGTTTTTGATGTTGACGATATAGATTTTAAACTTCTTCAAAAAGTAAGGCTTACTAAATGGATCCGCAAGGTGATTCACAACGATGGCATGCTGGTAGGGGATATCTCTTATTTTTTTACCTGCGATGAGTTTGTTTATGACGCCAATATGCTATATCTTAATCACGATACTTATACCGATATTATTACCTTCGACTATGTGGATGGCAATGTAGTGTCGGGCGATATCCTGATTAGTGTGGATCGAGTGGCAGAGAATGCACTGGAATTCGACCAGCCTTTCGAGACGGAGCTGTGCCGTGTCATTATACACGGTGTGCTCCATCTACTGGGTCAGGGCGACAAAAGCGACGAGG
>JAZUDW010000035.1:0-5053 GCA_045639845.1 Bacteroidales bacterium | reverse complement strand
GGCCAAGCGGTCTTAGGAAGACAAGTTAAGGTGACAACTCCTTGGCTCACAGAACGACATGGCTACGATCCGACTTTGTCCTTCGGTGAGGTTGCTTGCGAAGAAGGTGGTGTCGTAGTGGCTGTCGAGCCCCTTGAGTATGATGCCATGTATCTGACTATCGGTCTTGATCATGCCGCCTTTTTCGGCAAAAAACTGTAGGTGCTGTACTCCGGGTATGGTGGAGAGGCGTTGTACCTCGGGCCTCTGTGTGCTGATAGGGTCAGCTTGATACTGGGAGCCTACGTATTGGCTCTTTACTACGATGTGGGAGCCAAAGCCAGCTATCTTGCTCTCTATCTCGTGTTGGAATCCGCGCAGTATGGTGACCGACATGATCATTACTACTACGCTGAGGGCTATGGTGACTATAGCTATCTTGACGAGCGAGGTGGAGAAACTGCCGGCTTGTTTGTGGAGAAAACGGTGAGCTATCAGCGATTCAAAGGACATGAGAGGGTGGTGTTGAGTTGGTTGTTTAGAGTACGCGGTTTCTTAAGTGGTCGGTGATGAGAGTACAAACTTTTGTCGGATTATTCATCACTAAAAAACAATTGTCGGATCAGAGAACATTTAAGAACTATTTACATCATTATTATTTTTCGCCAGTTGCGATAATATAGATAGGTGGCTGCTACGACGAGTATGGTTACGAGAATGCGGAGTATAAGGGCTTTACCTAAAGTTAACGATACTGCAATGGTGCATATGGTGAGAAGCAGGTAGGTCCATGTGAGGTTGCGAGTGCCTGTTTGTGCTTGTGTATGGAGCTCCTTGTTGAGTAGTAATCCAATGAAACCCATCAAGGCAATGAGTGTGGTGATGAAGAATGGGGCATTTATGGCACAGGCTTGAGATAGCCTAATGGTTTCGTGGTCGAGGAATGCTGCTATCTGGATAATAGCACTGGGTATGGCCGCCAGGAAGCTAATGCTGATAAGGTTCAAACATCTGCGTCCTCTAACACTTAGCAGGGTGCCCATTCGGTGAAGCCCTATGAGGTATCCGCTGATGCATGCCGATGCTATGATCACAGCAATGATCATATATACCAGCATCACGGGCATTGCTATGGTGTGGGTTTGGCGAAGGTTGACGAAGAGAAGTGCCGGGTAGAATAGCAGCATAACTGTTGATGTGGCAATGCCGATACTCAAAGGTCGTGTGGCTTTGTTCCACTCCTTTCGGGTGTACTTTTGCTCTGTGTCTGTTTGGGGTGTTGCTTTTTCGTTTTCCATGGGATAATTGGTTTTGAGGTTTTAGTGATCAGTGATCTGTGATTTTTTAGTGATCGGTGAACAGTGATCCGACAAATGTTTTTTTAGTGATCAGTGATCAGTGAACAGTGATCCGACAAATGTCTTTTTCACTGATCACTGATCCCTGTTCACAAAAGATATTAGAAGCTTTTTGCTATAGCAAGGAAGTCGTCGGCCTTAAGAGAAGCACCGCCGATGAGACCACCGTCAACGTCGGGGTTGGCGAAGAGCTCTTTTGCGTTGCTGGGTTTGCAGCTGCCACCATAGAGGATGCTGGTGTTGTCGGCAACCTCTTGGCCGTATTTTTCGGCGATGAGGCTACGGATGAAAGCATGCATCTCTTGTGCCTGTGCGGGGGTGGCGGTCTTGCCGGTACCGATAGCCCATACGGGTTCGTAGGCAATGATGATGGAAGCAAACTGCTCGGCGCTGAGATGGAAGAGCCCATCTACTATCTGACGTTTCACTACATCGAACTGACGGTTGCTCTCGCGCTCTTCGAGTACTTCACCGCAGCATACGATGGGGCGGATCTCATGGTTGAGAAGCTGATCTACCTTGCGGGCTATCTGCTCGTCGGTCTCATGGTGGTAAGCACGGCGCTCGCTGTGTCCCACTATGCAGTATTCAATACCCATGCTTTCGAGCATGCCTGCTGCTATCTCTCCGGTATAGGCACCTTCTTCATGCTCGCTTACGTCTTGAGCTCCTACGCCGAAGTACGACTCTTCGGCTTCGTCGCTTGCCATCTCGAGATAGAGGGAGGGAGGGCAGATGATGAGGCTGGTGCCGTTAAGGTCGGTGGTTTCGAGTTTTTCAACAAGTTCGTTGATGAGTTCGTCGGCCTGGCCGAAATCTTTGTTCATTTTCCAGTTGCCTGCTACGATATTTGTTCTCATGTTTGGTTTCTTTAATTAGTAATGTATTATTTGAATGAATGTTTCGGAACATAATGATAGGGTATGACCTATCGTTTGTAGATGCTGGGACGCATCCAGGGCGTTACCTTGGTGGCCTTCTCCGGATACTGGCTTTCGTATTGATCCAGGAAAGGAAGAATGGAGTTGGTTTGGATGGTTTTGTTGAGGATAATGTTGCGGTCGCAGTCGAGTATGATCATGGTGGGTGCACCATGAACGTTGTAGGCTGCCTGGTAATCTACGTTTACATTGGAGCCGCCTACGTTAACAAAGGGGAACTGATGCTGTGCGATGTAGCGTTTCCATTTCGGAACATCGGCTTCGTAGCCTACTGCATACACTTCGAAGCGTTTCTTTCCTTCGGCCACCATCTTGTTGTAGAGTTGTTTCAGCTCCTCGCTCTGTTTCTGGCAGTGGCTGCAGTCGGGATCCCAGAACCAGAGTATCACGTAGCGTTCGGGGAAATAGTGCGAGGATATCCATTGGTTGGCATCTTCGCTCTGGTTGCTGTCGGGTATAAGCAATTCGGTGCCGAAATGGCCCACCAGGGAGGGCTTGAGGTATTCCACTGTGTTGTGACGGCTATAGAGGTCGGCCTGAGTAGCCCAGGGACATTTGCCGGCCAGATAATAGCGCTCGGTGAGGTTCACAAATACCTGGTCCCAGCCTATCATCTTGGTGGCGCGCTCGTATTTAGGAACGATAAAGTCGAGGAAATAACGGAGCATGGTGCTGTCTTTCTCCACTTTGTCGAGTACCATAGTGGCATAGCGGGTGATGGTGTCGGCATCCTGATAGTAGAGGAGGCCAAAGAAGTATAAGTTCATCTTTTCGAAGAGCTGGGGGGTGTAGATGAGACTGTGGTCGGAAAAATTGACGTTGTCCCAGTAGTGGGTGCGGAAATAGATAGCCTGCCATAGTTGGAGGTTGGTGTCTTTGGCACCTGCGGGTATCTGTTCGGGAACGTTGATGTTCTCTGTGCTGATCATCACACGGCCGAAGAACGTGTTGCTTGCTACTTTCTTGAAGTTGTCGAGATAGGTGTCCATCTCAGACTGAAGCTCTTTCATCTGAGCTTCGGAAGCAGCTTTGTCGGTCTTGCCGAGTTCGCCAATCTCCTTCGACTTAGCGCGACCGTAGTCGAGTTTGGTGAGGTATTCAAACATCTGCTGGCATGCTTTGGAACCTTTCACTTCCATAGCGGCGTTGGAATATTTCTCGTCGAAGGCGATGCTGAATTTCTGGCTGTCGTCAACCACAAAGTCGAAACATTTTTCTTTTTTGCTGTTGAGCAACACGTAGATGCCTCTTTCCAGTTTCTTTGAACCCTGGAATACTATCTGGTTGGCAGCAAAGGTGGCACTGTCTTTGATCTCGTACTTGTCGCGAAAATGCTGTGCAAGGTAGAAACGGGTTTCTGCAGGGGCGCTTTTGGGTAGAAGACTAATCTTGTAGGCTTGAGCTGCCGCACTGAAGGCTATGGCGAGCATCAGAGCCATGAAAAGGATTTTCTTTTTCATTGTATAATTGTTATAGTTCTTTCTTTAAATTTAAACGAGTATCGATATAAACGACGGCCTCCGTCTTTTATTGTGTGCTGTTCGATATTAGTATGTTGGCGCGAATGTGCTGACCGAGAAGATACGAAGCTTTATTTGTGCGAGTAGGCGGCATAAAACACACCTATCCACAATAAGAGGATGAGGTAGGTGATAGCGTAGTATTTGAATTTTTTGTTTTTATGATGCAGCACATACATGGTGGGAATGATGATGAATACGCCTCCCATGAGCTCCAAGAAATGTAGCACACGTTCGGGTACACGTCGTTTCCCGGAACGGGCACAACGTTTGTCGTATGCAAAGATGGCCGCGTCGATAATGCCTATGAAGAGGAAGTAGTAAAGATATGGAGGAATGGCTATCATCTGTATAGGTGTGTGGGAAAAAGAGGAGGGCTGAGACTGATATCGACAAAAGTCGTCGGCTATCGTGTCGGCCCTCCTTGGGTAATTGTATGGAAACAAGAGACTCGAAAAAATGAGCCGTCAAGTTTCGGTAGTCAAAGGGTTATGCCATATTGTGGAACACATTCACGACATCTTCGTCGTTCTCGAGACGCTCTATGAGGCCGTTGACATCTTCCTGCTCTTCGGGCGACAGCTCGCGCATAGTGACGGGGATGCGCTCGAATTTGAACGATTTGATCTCCAGTTTGTGCTCGTCGAGGTATTTCTGAATAGCACCGTAGTTCTTAAAGTCGGCATAGATCATAATCTCGTCTTCGTCGCGGAATACTTCGTCAATATCGCAGTCGATGAGTTCGAGCTCCAGTTCGTCCATGTCGATACTCTCGTTCCAAGCCACTACGAAGCTGCATTTGCGTTCAAACATGAAGTCGTTCATGCCCGTGGTGCCCAGCTCGCCTTTGCCGCGAACGAAAGCGGCGCGTAGGTTGGCCGAAGTACGGGTGGTGTTGTTGGTGAGAGTCTCCACCACAACCACAACGCCGTGAGGACCTTTGCCGTCGTAGGTGACCTCTTTGTAGTCGGAGGTGTCTTTGGATGTGGCGCGTTTGATGGCGCGTTCTACGTTGTCCTTAGGCATATTCTCCGTTTTGGCGGTCTGCATCAGCAGTCTCAAACGGATATTATTGTCGGGATCAGGACCGCCGGCTTTTACGGCTATCTCGATTTCTTTTCCAATGCGGGTAAAGGTGCGGGCCATATTACCCCAACGTTTTAATTTGCGTGCCTTGCGATATTCAAACGCTCTTCCCATAGTATAATTCTCTTTTATAGTGATTAATAAATAATTTTTCTTTAATTTTTCTTTG